>NZ_JBSPSR010000001.1:0-470972 GCF_059623105.1 Halorubrum orientale
ACACTTTGAGTGCCAGAAGTGTGGGTACGAAGTAAACGCAGACTACAACGCCGCGAAGAATATCGGGGTCCGGTACGCTCGAAAGCGGACACACAGACTCCGTTCCTCGCCCAAGTCGGGGAGCGGAGACGCACAAGTAGACGTGCGTATAAATGGTGGGGCGATGAACGGTGAGGGTCACCAGCCTATTGCTGGCGACTGATTACCGGGAGTCCACATCAAAGCCCAACCCTCAACGAGCGAACCCCGTATGGGGTGAGCGAAGTAGGGTAGGGTAGTTTACATGTGGTGTGCTGTCGTGTCCCGTGAGACGCCAGCTCGGCGACGTCGCTCGCGGTCGCCCGCTGTGGTCGGTCGGAGAACCCACCGACCACAACGACATGAAGCGTCTCTTTTGTTTGGCTGTCAGCTGGCCGATCCTGGCTGGATCCATCGGGTCGCCGGTGGTCTGCACCCACGTGCCGAACGTTGCCTCCCTCGCGGTCGTCTGTCGGCGTCCTCCCCGCCGAGGACGAGTGAGAGGTTCGGCTCCTGTGCGTGGTAGAGAATGGTTACCCGTTCGGTCGGGCTTGGCGTCGGTGGGTCTGGAGTGGTCGTCATAGTCGGGGACCCCCACTGACATCGTGTTACTACCCACGCCTGTACAGATGCCTGGGTAATTAATCTCTCTCCGATGTCCTATATATTCTATTGGATATCCAACCAGCACGTGTCTACAACCAAACCGGTTCACGCTCTGTCTGACTCACCGAGCACACATACACATCGACAGCGACCACCTACAAGCGTACGCGCTCGACGCCAAACCTTGATACCCCGCGCCGTCGACCCCTCAGATATGACCGACGACTGCATCTTTTGTTCGATCGTCGCGGGAGACATCCCAGCGCGCACCGTGTACGAGACCGACGAGGTCCTCGCGTTCCTCGACGCGAACCCGCTCGCACCCGGGCACACGCTCGTGATTCCCAAGCCGCACGCGGCCCGCATTGAGGACCTCGAGGCCGACCTTGCGGCCGCCGTTTTCGAGGTGGTTACCGACCTCACCCCACGCGTCCAGGACGCGGTCGACGCCGACGCTGCGACCGTCGGGATCAACGACGGCGAGGCGGCCGGCCAGGAGGTGTCACACGTGCACGCACACGTGATCCCACGCTTCGACGACGACGGTGGCGCGCCGATCCACGCGGTCGCGGGCGACCGTCCCGACCTCGATTCGGACGAACTCGACGCGCTCGCCGACTCGATCGCCGACGCGACCTCGGCGTGAGCCGATGACACCACACACCCTCGCGCTCGTCGGTGCGACCGGCGGCGCGGGAACCACCCGAACGGCGGTTGAGCTCGCGGTCGTCGGCGCCCGTGCCGGTCACGACGTCGTTGTCGTCGACGCCGCCTTCGCGACCCAGGGCCTCTCGGAGTACGTTTCCGGTCGGATTGGAACCGACCTCACGACGCTCCTTACCGACGAACCCGACGCGTCGCTGCCGGCCGCGACGTACCCGATCGCGGCCGACGACGCGAGCGACGCACTCGATGGCCGTGCCGACGTGGTTCCCACTCGGGCTCCGTTCGAGCGTGTCGCTCGCGCGAAGACCGCCGAGGCCGCACGCGCACTCGAACGCCGCATCGACGAGGCGGCGGCCGCGTACGACGCGGTGATCGTCGACACGCCGCCCGTCGCCTCAAATCAGGCCGTCGCCGTCGTCACGACAGTCGACCGTGTTGCTGCGGTTCGGCCGGCCACGCCACACGGCCGCGATGCGCTCGCCCGGCTCCACGGCCGGGTCGCCGACGTTGGTGGGAGCGTCGACACAACAGTTGCGGTGACGCGTACGGGTGCGACCGCCACCGACGCGGACGACCCAACCGACGCGGCCGTTGACGCGTCGATCAGCGTGACGGACCCAGAGATTACGGCGGCGCCGACCACGGCGACCGCGAGCGACGCGTACACCAGTGCGGTCGTCGACGCGTACGAGACGCTGTTCGACACCCGGCTGGATCTTGAGTTCGAGCGTTCAGGCGTGTTCGGCCGACTCACGCGATAGCGACCGACTCACCGCAGTTGATCGGGTGCACCGACCGCGTCGCCGAGGGGATCAGCCGTACCGAGTCCGGCCCCGAGCGGCGAGGAGCCGGACAGGTTCGCGGCGACGACGTCGGCAACAACAGGCAGCGGGTCGTGCGTCTCGACGT
This sequence comes from Halorubrum orientale, assembly GCF_059623105.1. Taxonomy (NCBI): domain Archaea; kingdom Methanobacteriati; phylum Methanobacteriota; class Halobacteria; order Halobacteriales; family Haloferacaceae; genus Halorubrum; species Halorubrum orientale. Next base: position 2,200 of record NZ_JBSPSR010000001.1, read on the forward strand.
ACGCCGTGAGTGCAAAGTCCGCCTCGTCGCCACCCGTGAGCGCGAGCGCCTCGCTGCGCGCGATGGCCCCGTCGAGCCACTCACGAACCACCGCGCGGCGGGTGGGCGCGAGCGGACACACGCCGTCGACGCCACAGCGATGCAGTGTCTTCGCCGCGGCCATCGGTGTCACGCCGGCAGCCGCTGCGGTGTCGCCGACGCTTCGGCCAGCAGTGTAGGCGTCCACCAGCGTCGCGGTTGCTTCGGGCGTACACGGGAGGGCGTCGGCGTGCTCGCGGAGCCGATCGACGAGCGGTACGTCGGTGTCGTCGGCGACGGCAACTCCCCGGTCACGCTGGTCGAGGGTTATCTCGAGGCCCTCGGCGATCTCCGACAGCTTCATGTGCGTCACTGTCGCGGATCGAAGCATAAATCCACCGCCTGTGACCCGATCGGTGCCCCGATCGCCGTCGAATACACCGACCGGTAACCGGTCGGTAGTTGGTCGGCCGACCGCCGGAAATCCGGCGGATCACCCCGGGTTTAAGTAAACGATCGGGCCCGACGCTTAGATGTGATGAGTGAGGCACCCTCGATCCGCTCCGGCGTGGCCGCCACCGACTCGACCGACGACCGGCTGACCAACGATCTGGTTCCAACGGACCGACCGCACGACGACCGGACGTCGGCGACTCGTCCGAGTCGTCCGCGAACGACCCGGTCTCCCGTCTCCTTGTCGTCGGCCCTTGAGCACCGTCACACCGACGCCTGTCCCGAGTGTGACAGCCACATCGAGACGACGAGCGGGGAACGCGTGTGTGGTGAGTGCGGCCTCGTCGTCGAGGCCGACCGGATCGACCACGGCCCGGAGTGGCGGTCGTTCGACGACGACGAGACGGACCCAAAACGGACGGGGGCACCGCTCACGCGTTCGCGTCACGACCGCGGCCTCTCGACGGAGATCGGCCGGTCGACCCACGTTACCGGACGCAAGCGCCGCCGGTTGGCCCGCATGCGAACCCAACACAACCGCGCGCAGATTGCTACCAAACGCGACCGAAATCGCGTGTACGCGTACACCGAGATCCGGCGGCTCGTCGGTGCGTTAGAGCTCCCGACGAGCCTCCGAGAAACCGCCTGCGCGCTGTTCGATTCCGCACAGGATGCTCGGCTACTCCGTGGTCGGTCTATTGAGGGGTTTGCGGCGGCGTGCATCTACGTTGCCTGCCGAACCGCCGGCGTCCCACGGACGGTCACCGAAGTGTGTACGGCCGCGAAAGCAACGGAGGCGGAACACCGCGCCGCCTTCGACGCGATGAACCGCGAGCTCGGCCTCCCGATCGGACCGACCGCCCCCGCCGAGTACCTCCCGCGGCTCGCGAGCGACCTCGACTGTTCGGCCGAAACCGAGGCCCGCGCCCGCGACCTCGCCGACCGGGCCGTCTCCGAGGGAATTGCGAACGGTCGCAACCCGGTCGGTGTCGCGGCCGCCTGTGTGTACACGGCCGCCAGACAGCGCGGGGGCGACTGCACTCAGGCGGTCGTGGCTACAGCTGCTGACGTTACACCGGTGACGGTCCGGCGCACCTACCTCGATCTGACGCGAGGTGATAGCGCCTGAATACAGCGTACCTCCCTCACATCCGTGACGACTCACGAGCAGAACGGACTGTTCAGGCCGGCTCTTGTCCGCTCAGGACCGCTCGGGACTACACGCACGAAAACCGTTAAGCCGTGCTATCACGTACCGAGTATCATGAGCGCTGACCGGTCCGCGTTACGCCGGGCCTTAGAGCGTGGTGAGCGAGACGGTGGTGCGATCGAGTTCAAAGAACGGCTCACCCGCGAGGTTCACCTCACCGACGGCCGGATGGAGTCACTTGTCGCACAGCTCCGACATCGTGTGCTCTCCGGTGACGGTGAGGCGACGTACGTGGTCGGCGTCACCGACGATGGCGGACTCGCCGGTATCGCTCCGGACGCGTTCTCCGAGACGATGGACGTGCTCTCACTTTTGGCCGAGGAAGCGGACGCCCACATTGCCGACGTGGAGACCTGGAGCGCCGGAGCGGACGGTGAGGGCGACGCGGCCGGGCTCGTTGGGCTCGCGACCGTCCGCGAGGGCGGGATGTTCGCGACGGACGACGACCATCTGGTGGTCGGCACGGCCGGCCACGTCGACCACGGCAAGTCGACGCTCGTGGGCAGTCTCGTTACCGGACAGGCCGACGATGGCCAAGGCGGGACCCGCGGCTTCCTCGACGTCCAGCCACACGAGGTCGAGCGGGGGCTCTCCGCTGACCTCTCGTACGCAGTGTACGGCTTCGCTGAGGACACGGCCGATCCGGTCCGCATGGACAATCCACATCGCAAATCCGACCGGGCTCGGATCGTCGAGGAGGCCGACCGGCTGGTGTCGTTCGTCGACACGGTCGGCCACGAGCCGTGGCTCCGCACGACCATCCGCGGGCTCGTCGGCCAGAAGCTCGACTACGGCCTGCTCGTCGTCGCCGCCGACGACGGGCCAACCGCGACGACGCGTGAACACCTCGGCATCCTTCTCGCGACCGAGCTTCCGACCATCGTCGCGATAACCAAAGCCGATGCCGTCACTGACGACCGGCTCGCGACCGTCGAGCGTGAGGTGGAGTCGACGCTGCGAGACGTTGGTGAGACCCCGCTCCCGGTGGATCGGTACGGCGTCGACACCGCTGTCGCCGAGGTGGGTGACGGCGTCGTTCCCGTGCTTCACACCAGCGCGGTCGAACAGACCGGCCTCGACACGCTCGACCGGCTCTTCGAAACACTCCCAAAGCGGGCGACACCCGAGCGCGAGGCGTTTCGGATGTATATCGACCGGAGCTACAAGGTAACCGGCGTCGGTGCGGTCGCCTCCGGGACGGTAAACTCCGGCGTCGTTGAGGCGGGTGACGAGCTTCTCTTAGGGCCGATGGCCGACGGCTCTTTCCGCGAGGTCGAGGTCCGGTCCATCGAGATGCACTACCACCGGGTCGACCGGGCGACGGCCGGCCGGATCGTCGGTATCGCGCTGAAAGGCGTCGACGAGGAAGACATCGAACGCGGCATGGCGCTCGTCCCCCGCAATGCTGACCCGAGGCCGGTACGGTCGTTCGAGGCGGAGGTGATGGTGCTCAACCACCCGACGCGGATCCAGCCCGGGTACGAGCCGGTGGTCCACTTAGAGACCCTCTCGGAGGCGGCCGTGTTCTCACCGGCCGAGGGACGGCTCCTTCCGGGCGATACCGGCCGCACCCGTGTCCGCTTCAAGTTTCGGCCGTACCTCATCGAGTCGGGTCAGCGGTTCGTCTTCCGGGAAGGATCCAGTAAGGGCGTCGGGACGGTCCGGGCCGTCGAGCCGACCGAATAAGCGGGCCCGGCGGGACCGGGACGGAGTGAGCCTCGGGGACCGAAGCGTCCCCGGCAACCGAGATGTCCCCGGCAACTAGACGTACTCGAGGATATCCCGAAGATTGATCGCGATCGCCAACGCGGCGCTGACGACCACGACGATGAGCGTCGCCATCGGGTCCATCGCTTCTGTCCCCTGTGAGTAGACGACCATGCCGTACATCTCCTTGGTGAGCGCATCCATCGTCCCGCCGACGAAGAAGACGCGAATGAAGTCCTCGAACGAGCGGAGCCACGCGAACACGAAGCCTGCGGCGATCGCCGGTGAGATGATCGGAAGCGTGACGTCTCGGACGACGCCCCACCCGGTCGCGCCGAGGTCGCGGGCGCCCTCCTCGAGCTTCCGGTCGAAGACGGCGAGTCTGGCGACCACCGGGAGTACGATGAACGGGAGCCCGTACACCGAGTGTGCGAGGACGGTGCCGATGAAGCCGGGCGAGAGGTCGACAACCCGGAACAAGATCAGAAGTGAGATCCCCATGATGATTCCGGGCATCAACAATGGGACGATGACGAGCCCTCTGAGCACACCCCGGCCGCGAAAGTCGTGCCGGGCAATAGCGAATCCCAGCGGGACGCCAAGCAGTGTCGCCACCGTGGCGGCGGTCGTCGCCACGAATGCGCTCTGTCTGGCTGCTAAGAGGAGCCCGTCGTTGGTGAACAGCGCGACGTAGTTGTCGAGTGTGACTCCCTCGAACGGGAACAAGACCGCCGAGTTCTCCATGAATGAGAGCGCGACGATCTGTGTCAGCGGGAGCCAGAGAAACACGACGATGCCGATCGTCAATCCCCACATGCCGTAGGTGGCGACCGCGCTCACGATGCGGTCGACGGAGACGGTCTCCGTGAGGCCGGGTTCACCGACGAGCCGCGAGAGCCGACTGTGTCGCTCGCTATCGGCCATCGGTCACCCCATCGCCTCCAGGCTGGTGGTGCGCATGACGATTGCGAACGCGATCAGGGTCGGCGCGATGAGGAACAACGACCCCGCCGCGCCGTAGTTGAGCGCGTACAACTCGGTGATTCGGGCGGTGAGCACTTCGGCGATCATGGTGAACTGTCCGCGCGCGAGGAACTGTGGCGTGATGAACGTCCCGAGCGCCGGGACGAACACGAAGACACAGCCGGTGATGAGCCCCTGTACCGACAGCGGGACGACGACGTCTTTGGCGATCTCGAGTCGCGACGCCCCGAGGTCGCGCGACGCTTCGATCACTCCGTAGTCGATCCCCTCGAGACTCGAGTACAGTGTCAACAGCATGTACGGGAAGAAGGCGTGGGTGAGCGAGATCACCACGGCGGCGACCCCATACTCGAAGATCCCGAGCGGCTCGGCGACGAACGGGGTCGCGACGAGTGCCGAGTTGATCAGTCCCTGGCTGCCGAAAAGCGAGAGCCACGAGTAGATACGCACGATGAAGATGGTGAAAAAGGGAACGAGCACCGCGAACAACAGGAGCTTGAACCGACGGCCAGAGAGCCGCGTGAGCAGGTATGCGACCGGGTACGCGAGCACGACGGTGGCCAGCGTGGTGGCCGCCGAGATGCGCAGCGAAAGCAGGAACGAGTCGATGAACGGCGTCTGGAACCAGCCGTCCTGGCTGACGAACAGCTCTCTGTAGTTCGACACCGAAAACGACCACACGACGTCGTACGAGCTGTTGATCTCTGCGAAGCTCACGGCCACTAAGAACGCGGTCGGAAGCAAGATTAGCGTGAGTAGCCATCCGACGCCCGGTCCCGCCATGAGCGTGAGCTTCGCCCGTCGACCCTGTCGCTCGAACGCGTCACCGAGTCTGTCGATCGTCTTCATACCGCGATCACGCGTTTTTGACCCGCTCGAACATCTCGATCCAGGCGGCGTCCTGTTCAGCGGGCTTGAACGGGATCATCCCCTCGAGGACGCCCGGTTCGATCTGGAGCGACGGCGTCTCTATTGTGTCCATCGCGGCCTGTGAGGTGTTCATGATGTTCCGCGTCTCCGAGAGCGCGGCGCCAATCTCGGGGTCGAGATACTCGTTGAGCACGCGGAAGGCAGCCTCTTTGTTTGAGGAGCCGGAGGTAACGACAGCGCCCTCGAACCAGGTGAGCTCCTCTTCAGCCGGCTGAGAGAACGCCACGTTTTCGGCGTCGTTCATGATCCCGACGTGAGTGCTCCGGTTGGCGTAGGAAACGACCACGTTGCCGTTTTGATAGTCCTGAGTGAGCGTCTCCTCGTCATGGACGAACCCGAGGAGATTTGGTTTGAAGTCGATCAGTGTCTCTTCGATCGACGTGAGCTGCTCGTCGGTGAACGAGACGGTGTCACCCTCGAAGGCGTCGGTGTACCCGAGCGCGAGCCCGGCGGCCATGATCGACTTGTAGTAGCCGTCGTACAGGGTGATACCGCCGGTGAGGTCCACGCCCTCGTACTCTTCGCTGAATAGCACGTCGTAGGAGTGCTCGTGGTCTTCTGGCAGCACGGAGGTGTCATATCCGTACGCGTACCACCCGAATTGGACGGGGAGGCCGTACACGTCGCCGCCGTCGGCGAACTGTCCCTCCGCCGCGCTCTGGAACGTGGGGTATAACGCGTCGAAGTTGCTCATAATGTCCATGTCGACCGGCGCCGCGAGGTCGGCCTCGATGAACCGAGGAACGTACTCGTTGTTCGGGATGACGATGTCGTACTCCTCTCCGCCGCCCGCGTTCACCGTAGAGAACATGTTCGCCGAGCCGTCGGCGATCGAGACGTCGAGGGTAACGTCGCCAAGTGTTTCTTCGACTTGGTCGTTGACGTCGTCGTACCCCGTCCACGTGAGGATCGATACCGTGGTCCCGCTTCCACCGCCCATACACCCAGATACGCCCGCCATGCCGGCGACGCCGGCCGCCCCGGCCGTCTTGATGAATTGCCGTCTGTCTACCATGTGTGTCCCGAGCGATTTGGTCATTCCTGATAAGTGTGTCCCATATATGGATTGTTCATCAATATAGTATCCTTATAAACCTACGATTGTACGTTATTTGTGACTATTGTTGTCTAATCGTCTACTGCAAACGATGGCACGTAGCGCGCCTCAAACGCCGGGTTGACCGAACACGAACCCGTTTGACGAGTGTTTAGAGAGTAACGTCATTATATTCTATGTATTCCTGTGTATACGCTGTGTTCTTCGGGACAAAATTCAATACGTATCGTACAAACTGCCGATACGTATGACGACATCGCACACAGCGGTACAGCTCGACGGGGTTTGCAAGGAGTTTGGGGACACCGTCGCCGTCGACGGTATCGACATTGATCTCCGACGTGGCGAGTTCTTCTCGCTGCTCGGTCCCTCCGGCTGCGGGAAGACCACCACGCTCCGCATGATAAGCGGCTTCGAGACACCGACCGATGGAGCGATCCGCATCGAAGGCGAGGACGTTGTTCACCGCCCTCCAAACAAGCGGAACACGAACCTGGTGTTTCAAAGTCTCTCGTTGTTCCCACACATGACGGTCGCCGAGAATATCGGCTACGGGCTGAAAAAAGACGGAGTAAACCCCGGTGAACGCGAGCGGCTCGTCGAGAAGTATCTCGCTATCGTTGGACTCTCTGGCTACAAGCGGCGCTCGACACAGGAGCTCTCCGGCGGCCAACAACAGCGCGTCGCGATCGCCAGGGCGCTCGTGAACGAGCCCGACATCCTCCTACTCGACGAGCCGCTTTCGAGTCTCGACCGAAAGCTTCGCCAGCGGATGCAAGTCGAACTCCAGGAGATCCACGACCGCGTCGAGAGTACGTTCTTTTATGTCACCCACGACCAAGACGTCGCGATGAGCATGTCAGACCGACTGGCCGTAATGAACAACGGTCAGATCGAACAGGTTGGCACCCCTCGCGAGATATACCGCGAGCCTGCCAGCGCGTTCGTTGCCGACTTCATCGGCGACACCAACCTCCTCGACGGCGTCGTGGAGAACACTACGCACCCGCCACGACTCTCGATCGACGGCGGCACCGACGTGGTTGTCGAGCTCGGCGAGTCGCCGGTAAACGGTGACGTCGTCGCTGCCATCCGCCCCGAAGAAGTCACGCTCACCGACCCGGGCGCTGGCGTCATCGATGGCACCATCGTGAACCAGTACTTCCACGGCGAGCGGACAAACTTGGTCGTCGAACCCCACGATGAGTCGATCCCCGACTTGGACGTCTCTGTGCAGGGACGCGCCGGCATCCCCGATTCTGACGATGTGTCTATCGAGCTCAACCCGGAGGCCGTGAGCGTGTATGCAAAGTGACACCGTAGCGCCGTCATCGGACGAGGCACCGACTGCGACTGAGGTCTTGATCCACCACAGCGTCTCGGCCGTGTTCGGCAGCGACGTCTGTGCGTCACTCCACACCCAACTTGAGGACGTGTTACCGCCGACCGTGGTCGTCGACGCGGCGACGACCGCGCCCGAGTCGGCGGCGGCACTCGAAACCGCAGACGTCGTATTGACAATTCGGCCGATCGCTGACACACTGCCGGCTGACACCGCCCCGGACTGGGTCCAGACGCTGAACTCCGGCGTCGACGCGTACGCGCTCGACGCGCTGGCCGAGCGTAGTGTCGCCGTCACGAACGCGGCCGGGATCGCGGCGAATCCGATCGCCGAACAGGTCCTCGGCTACCTCCTGACCTTCGAGAGACGGATTCACACCGGTATTCGTCAACAAGAGCGCGACGGTCTCTGGCAGCGATACTCGGCGGGCGAGCTCCGCGGCAAGACGCTCGGCATTGTCGGAGTCGGTGCCATCGGCACGCGCGTCGCCGAGCTCGCGGCCGCCTTCGAGATGGAGGTGATCGGCACGAAACGCACTCCTGAGACGGCCCCGTCCACCGTCGACGAGGTACACCCACCCGAGGCGCTCCCCGAGCTGCTTGCACGGTCCGACTACGTCGTGCTCGCCTGCCCGCTTGTCGAGGAGACGCGCGGCCTGATCGACGCTGAGGCGCTGATGTCGATGCGGTCGAATGCGGTCCTCGTGAACATTGCACGCGGCCCTGTCGTCGACGAGTCGGCGCTCGAAGACGCCCTCCAACAGGGGCGTATTCGGGGGGCAGCCCTCGATGTCTTCGAATCGGAGCCGCTTCCGCCATCGTCGGTGCTTTGGGACCTCCCAAACGTCGTGATCACTCCACACATGGCGGGGTCGACCCCGCGGTACGCCGACCGGATCGCATCGCTCGTTGGCGAGAATTACGCCCACTACGCCGCCGGAGAGCCCGAACAGTTCCAGAACCGCGTTGTTTGAGTCCGATCAGTCGTCAGCCTCGGCCGTCGGCATCGCCGCCTCAACAGCGGCGGCGAGCGCGGTGATCCCCTCATCTATCTCTTCTGGGGTCGTGTGGCTGAACGAGACGCGGGCGTGTCCCGCCCCACGGTCGTCGGGGTAAAAGAAGGTCCCCGGGAGGTAGGTCACGCCGCGTTCGATGGCGTCGTCGAGCATCGTTTCGGCGTCGACGCCGTCGGGGAACCCGACCCAGACGAAGAACCCGCCGTTGGGCTCACTCCACGTTGTTCCCGGCGGCATCCTGGTTTCGAGGCTCTCGAGGAGCTGGTCGCGACGAGGCTCGTAGCCGGTACACAGCGACTCGATAGCGCGGTTGAGTCGGCCGTCTTCGGCGTACTTGGTTATCAGTCCGCGGGTGAAGCTGGGCTCACCGCCGGCATTTATCCGGTCGAACTGTGCCGTGATCGCCTCGTCGGCGATCGTCCATCCCGTCCGGACGCCGGGTGCGATCGTCTTCGAAAACGTGTTGACCCGAACCACGCGCCCGGTCTCGTCGAGCGCCTTGATCGGTGTGGGCTCCGTGCCGTCGAACCGCAGCTGGCCGTACGGGTCGTCTTCGAGGATAACGAAGTCGTACGTCTCGGCGAGCTCGAGCAGCCGGGCCCGTCGGTCCGCGGTGAGCGTCACCCCGGTTGGGTTGTGGAACGTGGGGATGGTGTACAAAAGCGTCGGCAGCGTCTCGCCGGCCGCGGCACGCGCCTCGAGCGCCGCGGCGACCGCTTCGACGTCGAGACCGTCCTCGTCGACGTCGAACGCCGCGATCTCGACGTCGTAGTTGCGGAACAGCCGCAGTGCACCCATGAACGTCGGCCCCTCGACGAACACCGCATCGCCAGGGTCGAGGAACGTCTGACACACGGTGTCGATCGCGTTCGTCGCCCCGTTCGTCAGGTGTATCTCGTCTGCCGTACACGCGATGCCACGGTCCCGTGCCCGTGACGCGATCAGTTCGGGCAGCGCGTCCGCGTACTCGCCGCCGCCGTACTGGAGCGCGCAGTCGCCTTCCGCCGCGAAGAGCGCCTCAGCCGACTCGACGAGTGCGTCGTTCGGGAACGAGTCGGGGTACGGAAAGCCGAAGCTCAGCGGCACGGCGTCGGCGCCCGCTATCGATCGCCACGCGCCGTACGTCCCCCCGTCCATCGTCGCGCGAACGGTCTCGCTGTACAGGTGTGTGAGACCGCCGGAGTCTGTGTCGGTCATTCGGTGTCTGTTGGTGACAACGGCAACACGAACATAAATCTACTGGCACTCTCGGCGGCGTTTGCCGAATAATCATGCCGATGAGCGGTGGTATGGACTGTGTACACCGCGAACGCTGATCAAAAATCAACCTACCGATGCGTTTCCGTGTGAACACGACCAGTGTCTCGTCGCGGGGCAACGGATACGACGGCTATCTCTCGGTCTTCGTGGTGAAGGCGGTGCTTTTGCGGTGGCTTGCTGTGATGAAGCCAACGTTTTAGTATGGTACCGGTAACACCTGTATATGTCTCGGCACCGAACGACCCGACTCTCTCGGCGGCAGATCCTCGCCGGGGGCGCGGCGAGCACGTCGCTCCTCCTCGCCGGCTGTACTGGTGGTGGGGAGTCGGGCTCCGGCTCCACGGACGGCAGTAGTGACACCACAGGCGGCGGCGACTCGGGCGGTCCGGACCCGACACTGTACGTCGCACAAGTCAAGGGTCCTATCGATATGGACCCCGTCTTGATCAACGACGTCCCCTCGGGACAGATTGCCGGCCAGATCTTCGACGGCCTCTATGAGTACGGCGAGGACGTGCGCATCCAGCCGAAGATCGCCGCCGACATGCCGACCGTCGAACGCGACGGCACCCGGTACATCGTCCCCATCCGTGAGGGGGCGACCTTCCACAACGGCGACCCGGTCACCGCCGACGACGTCGTCCACACGATGACCGCTCCGGTCGACGAACAGACGGCAAACGCCTCCGAGGTCAACATGATCGATACCGCCGAGGCGGTCGACGAGACGACCGTTCAGTTCGACCTCAAATACCCGTACGGCGCGTTTACCACGGCGATGGTGCGAAGCGTGGTCAACGCGAACGTCCGGCGCGAGGACCCAGAAGCGTACAATCAAGAGCCGATCGGCTCTGGTCCGTTCCGCCTCGTCGAGTGGGAGCCAGAGAACTACGCGACCGTCGAGCGCGTCGACGACTACTGGGACACCGCCGGCCAGCCAGCTGTTGCGGGGATCGAGTTCGATCCGATAGAAGAACAGACCACCCGGGTCACCGAACTCGAGACCGGCAACGTCGACATCATCGAGACGATCCCCCCACAGCTGTACGAGACGGTCGAGAGCAACCAGGGCGCACGCATCACCGAGTCGCCGGGCGTCGGCTACTACTACCTGGCGTTCAACTGCGCCAACGGACCGACGAGCGACCCACGTGTTCGTGAAGCGGTGGACTACTGCTTCTCGATGGACCAGGCCATCGAGAACTTCGTCGAGCCTTCCGGTGTGCGCCAGTACAGCCCATACCCGGCGTCGATCGCTACCGAGTGGGAGTTCCCGGTCGACGACTGGGCGAACATTCCACACGACCAGGATATCGATGCGGCGAGGTCGCTGTTCGAGGAGGCGGGCGTTTCGACCGACTATGAGTGGCGGATCATCGTGCCCCCGGACGACATGCGCGAGCAGATCGGGATCACCATCGGCGACGGGTTACAGAACGCCGGCTTCGAAAACGTCGAAGTCCAGCGGCTCGACTGGGGGACCTTCATCCAGACGTACCAGAGCGACGAGGGGCCAAACAGTGAGGACGCGTACAACATGTACACCCTCGGCTGGTCCGGCTCGCCCGACCCGGACGCATTCGCGTACTACCTGCTCAGCCAGGAGACCAACGGGGTCACCAACGGGACCTTCCACGACTACGACGAAGCCTCTGCGATGCTCACACAGGCCCGTGAGTCCGCTGACTACGAGACGCGCCGTGAGCGCTACATCGATGCGACGACTCAGCTGCTTGAAGAACGCGTTCATCTCCCGGCGTACAATCTGAACAACTCCTACGGGGTCAACGACGCTGTCGGCGGCTTCAGCGCACACCCGATTGCGACCGAGGTCCAAGTGGCGACCGACCACACCACCGTCTCGGTCTCACGATAACTCCTCATAACCCGTGGGTCTCCTCCGATACACCCTTTGGCGGCTCGCTCAGGCCATTCCCGTCTTGGTCGGTATCGTGACGATCACGTTTTTCCTCGCCAACCAGATCCCCGGCGATCCGGTCGAGATTATGCTCGGTCCGACGCCGGCACAAGAACAGGTTGAGGCGATTCGGGCCCGCTACGGACTCGACCGTCCCCTGTATGAACGGTACCTCACCTACCTCGCGGGCATCGCCACCGGCGACCTTGGGCGAAGTATCTACTTTGATCGACCTGTGGCCGAGATGATCCTGTTGCGGCTTCCAGTGACGTTGTTACTCATGGTCTCGGCGTTCGCGTTTGCCATCGTCACGGCGATCCCGCTCGGGGTGCTCTCTGCGAAGCGACGGAACGAGCCGGCAGACCACGTGTCGCGTGTCATCTCGCTCGTGGGTGTCTCGACGCCGTCGTTCTGGATCGGGCTGGTGTTGATCATCGTCTTCGCGTTTTATCTCGGGTGGTTCCCCGCTCGCGGGTTGGTGTTGCCGTGGGCCGATCCCGCGGACGTTCGCGGGGCGGCGACACGCTTGGCGGTGCTCCGGCAGTCGGCACACCACCTCTTATTGCCGATGATCGCACTCGGCACGCTTCAGATGGCACAGATAGCCCGCATCGAGCGCTCGTCGATGGTCGACTCCTTACAGGGCGAGTACGTGACGCTCGCGCGGGCGTACGGCGTCCCCGAGTCAACGATCGTCCGCAAACACGCGTTTCAGGTGGCACAACTCCCTGTCATCACCATCGTTGGCCTCGGACTGTCGACTGCACTCGGTGGTGCAGTCCTCACGGAGACGGTCTTCGAGATTCAGGGGATGGGCCGGCTGATCATCACGGCGATCAACAACCAAGATTACGAGCTGATCATGGGGACGACACTCGTGTTCGGGTTCGTGTACGTGGTCGGCGTCATCGTGACCGACGTCGCGTACAGCTACCTCGACCCGCGGGTCACCTACGGTGATGATTGATATGGCACAGACACCGTCTCGGACGGACGACTCGGACGAATCGACCGGTGGACCGGCCGACGTCGAAGCCCGCGTCGGGCTCCGCTACACGCTCCGGCAGGTCCGCCGCGACACGACCGCGCGTATCGGCACGCTGATCGTCGGCGTGATGACGCTCGTTGCCGTGATCGCCGCGCTCGACTACTACCTGTTACAATACGCGATCGCAGAGACGGTCCTGTACAACCCCGAAACCGACCCAGAAACCGTCCGACGGCTGCTCCCGCCGGCCGGGATGGAAAACCAGTTCGGCCCGGGAGTGATCGAGCATCCACTCGGCACCGACCACCGTGGCCGGGACCTCCTCACTCGGGTGGTGTACGGCACGCGGGTGGCGATGACGGTCGGGTTCATGGCGACGGGTATCGGGCTCGTAGGCGGGACACTCGTCGGCGCGGTCTCCGGCTACTACGGAGGGCGCGTCGACGACGTGCTCCAGCGGATCACAGAGACCATCTACGCTATTCCGTTTCTCGTGTTGGTCATCGCGTTCATGACCGCGTTCGGTCGAGATCTCACGTTCGCGATGATCGGCGTCGGTATCACCGCAATTCCGGTGTTCAACCGGCTCATTCGGTCTCGGGTCGTCTCGATCCGCGAGGAGGATTACGTCGAGGCCGCCCGGGCGGCTGGGGTGAAAGACCGGAATATCATCTTCCGACACATCATCCCCAACAGCTTCGCGCCAGTCCTCGTTCAGGCGACCCTGCAGGTCGGCGTGAGTATCCTCATCGTCGCCGGGCTCTCGTTTCTCGGATTCGGCGCGCAGCCGCCGACGCCCTCGTGGGGACAGATGCTCTCTGCCTCGCGCGGGTACATGCTTCCGGCACCGACGTTCAGCCTCTGGCCCGGATTCGCTATCCTGATCACCGTTATCGGGTTCAATATCCTCGGTGACGGGCTCCAAGACGCACTCGACCCACGCATCAACAACTGACATGTCTGACCCACTCCTCAGCGTTCGCGACCTCAAGACCCAGTTTTTCACCGAAGATGGCACCGTCCGCGCGGTTGACGGCATATCGTTCGATGTCGAGCCCGGTGAGATTGTCGGACTCGTCGGCGAGTCCGGCGCCGGCAAATCGGTCGCTACCGCGAGTATCCTTCGGCTCGTCGACAGCCCCGGTGAGATCGTCGGCGGTGAGATTGTCTTCGACGGCGAGACGCTCTTCGGACTCGAGGAGGGCCCAGACGGGGAGATCCGTCCACGTGAGGAGATGCTCTCGGCGTCCGAGATGCGCGAACAGATCCGCGGGCGCCGTATCGCGATCATCTTTCAGGACCCGATGGAGTCGTTGAATCCCGTCTTCACCGTCGGGGGGCAACTCCGGGAGTTCATCGAACTCAACCGTGGCCTCTCGTCGACCGCGGCGAAAGCCGAGGCAATCTCGATGCTCCGTGAGGTCGGCATCCCGGACCCGGCCACGCGGTACGAGGAGTACCCACACCAGTTCTCCGGTGGGATGCGCCAGCGGGTGCTGATCGCGATGGCCCTCGCCTGTGAGCCCGATCTTATTATCGCCGATGAGCCGACGACCGCCCTCGACGTCACGGTCGAAGGACAGATACTCGAGCTCGTCGAGGAGCTCCAAGAGACCTATAACACCGCATTCGTGTGGGTCACACACGACATGAGCGTCGTCGCGGAAATCTGTGACCGGGTGAACGTCATGTACCTCGGTGAGATAGTCGAGCACGCCGCCGTCGACGACCTCTTTTATAACACCAAACACCCGTACACTCAGGCGTTGTTGCGCTCGATGCCACGCCCAGACGAGACGGTCGAGTCGCTCGATCCGATCCAGGGGGTGATGCCGGAGGCTATCGACCCACCCTCTGGCTGTCGGTTCCACCCACGGTGTCCGGATGCCCGCGAGGTGTGCCGGACGGTCCACCCTGAACCGCGGCCGGTCGGCTCCGAGCCACATCCGGTCGACTCGTCTGCGGCTGCAGGCGACCCACACACGGCAGCGTGTGTGAAACACGACGCATTCGACGTCGGATACGACGAGAGCCGACCGATAGACATCGACGCTACCGGCGGTTTCGACGTCGGACGCACGGAGCGTGACGACTGATGAGCGGTGAACGGTCCGACGACGTCCTGCTCTCGGTTCGCGACCTCACGACGCAGTTTCAGTCCGACGGCGGCTTGTTCGGCGGAGTCCGTCTCGACCGCGAATTCCCGTTCGTCCACCGGGAGGCCGAGCCGGTCCGCGCCGTCGAAGGCGTCAGCTTCGACGTGAAACGCGGCGAGACGCTCGGGCTCGTCGGCGAGTCGGGCTGTGGAAAATCGACGCTCGCCCGGACGATCCTCCGGCTCGTTGAGCCGACGGCCGGTAGCGTCTACTTCCAAGGGACGGACCTCGCGTCGCTCTCCGGTGAGCCCCTCCGGCGAACCCGTCAGGACATGCAGCTGATCTTCCAGGACCCCCAGTCCTCGCTTGACCCGCGGATGAAAGTCGGTCCTATCGTCGAGGAGCCGATGGCGGCCCACGGCATGCTTGACGCCGACGGGCGCGAGGCGCGCGCAAAGGAGCTGCTCGAGAAAGTCGGGCTCGATCCACAACACTATAACCGTTATCCGCACGCCTTCTCCGGCGGCCAGCGCCAGCGGGTGAACCTCGCGCGGGCGCTCTCGGTTAACCCCGATTTCATCGTTTGTGATGAGCCCGTCTCCGCGCTCGACGTCTCGATCCAGGCGCAGGTACTCAACACGATGCGGGAGCTACAAGCCGAGTTCGACCTGACGTACCTGTTTATTGCTCACGACCTCAGTGTCATCCGTCACATCTCCGACCGGGTCGCGGTCATGTACCTCGGCCAGCTGGTCGAGCTCGCTGACAAAGAAGAGCTGTTCGAGAATCCACAACATCCGTACACCCGTGCACTCCTCGATGCGATCCCTGTCCCCGACCCGCGAAGTGACAGCCGGAAGGCGACGCTGTCGGGCGACGTTCCCTCGCCGATCGACCCGCCCTCCGGCTGCCGGTTCCGGACGCGGTGTCCGTCTCTCATTCAGCCCGCGGCGTACGACCTCACCGCGGCGGCGTGGTCGAACACGCTCGCATTTCAGCGGGCGGTGCGCCGTCGAACGTTCGAGACGACCGACCCGAAGGCGGTCCGCGAGCAGTTCTTCGCGGGCGACGTCCCGAGCGGTGCGGCCGGCGACGTGATCGACACGGCGATCGACCATCTTGCCGACGATGAGTGGGATGGGGCGGCGACGCTGCTCACCGAGTCGTTCGCGGACCGCAGCATCTGTGCGACGGACGAGCCGGCCTACGAGGTGGCCCCGTCGATCGGTGACGACCGACACTATACGGCGTGTCACCTCGCACGCGAGGACGCGGTGGCGACGGGCGCAGACGCCTCGCCGGCCGACGTGAGCGCACGCGAGGCGGACCGCCCCGGCCAGCCCGCGGCCGACGCCGACGACTGATCGGCCGGCTCGCGGTCACCGGATGCGGATGCGTGTCTCGGCTTCGTGCCGCGGCGCCGGGTCCTCGACCGGAAGAAACGCCGAGATGACGTGTTCGCCGGGGGCCGCGGGCACCGACCGGTCGAGGCCGTCTTCGGTAACGCGTCGCACCCGACCGTCCCACTGCACAGTCGTGCGTTTCGTCTCGCCGGCCCGAAATCCGACCGTAGTCGGTGCCGCCCGGACGTATCGACGCTCGTCGCTCGCCTCGAGGACGCCGTCGACGCGCCACCCCCACGGCCGACGCGTCCGGGTGACGACCTCGACAGGGACTGGCAGACGGTTTCGAAGCTGTACGGTGATCTCGACGGGCTCACAGACGGCGTAGGTAGCCGCGTCGGTCGTCACCGAGACCGTCACCGCTCGGTGTGCAAGCGTGGCCGGAAGGATCCGCCCGAATGCGGCACTGAGGTAGTTTCGCGTGTCGTCGAAGCCGGTTCGGTCCGCGTCGTCGCGGCGGTTCGTCGATGACATGGCCTGTCGCGGTCCTCAGGCGTCTACTCCCTCGTCGTGGATCTCGACCAGCTTCATCAGTGGGTAGCCGTCTTCCATCTGCATCCGCGTGTCGACGACGACGTCCTCGTGTTCGATCCGCATCTCGACGTGCATGAGCGTCCCGGTGAGTTCGGTGTAGCCGTTCTCGTGGTCGATCGCGTCGGCGACGCGGTCGTCGTGGATCTCGACGGATACGGATCGACAACACGGCTGGTTCTCGATTGACTCCGCCATCGCCGCCTCGAGACTCCGGGTGCTCGTCGGACTCACGGGCGTCCCGGCAAACTGGTGATACAGCGAGCCGAACTTGATCCCGGCTTCGAAACACGCCTGCTGGGCGTCGGTTGCCATACCCGTACGCGACGCCCTCGAGACAAGAAGCTTCGGAGCCGACCTCACTGAGACGCCGCCTCACCGACGACTGCCACGAGCGGAAGCGGCTCGATCCCGGTCGTCTCGAGGAACCGGTCGAGCCGGTCGAGGCGTCCGGCGAAGTCGTCGGGGGCGTGGGCGTCGGTCCCAACGACGAACCCCACGCCGTGATCCCGAAACGTCTCGACGAACGGGAGGGCCGGGTGGAGGTCATCGAACTCCCCGCGGTCACCGGTTCGTCCGGCGTTGATCTCGGGGACCGTTCCCGTCTCGGCGCAGGCGGCGGCGACCCGGCGTCGGTGGGATTCGGTTGTGCGTCCGCGGAGCGCTGGGTGATCTTCGATCAGGTCGACGTGACCGAGCACGTCGAACAGCTCGGACTCGGCGAGCGACACCACGGCGTCGTAGTACGCGTCGACGAACGCGTCGCGCTCCTCGTTGCTCGCGTCGCCGAAGTCCTCGAACGGGAAGGCGTGTCGCCCGTCGACGTAGTGAATGCTCCCGATCGCGTAGTCGAATCCCGCCGTCTCGAGAAATGACTCGATGGTCGCAGCCGCCTCGGGCGCGTAGTCCATCTCGACGCCGTCGTACACGGTCAACTCGGGCGCCCGGTCGGCGGCAACGGCGAGCGCCTCGCGTCGTCGCTCGTACGTTTGATCGAAGTTTCGATTCCATAGCAGTCGCTCCTCACGACGCGCCCTGCCGACGCCGCAGTGGTCGGTGAAGCCGATTGCGTCGAGTCCAGCGTTCGCGGCGGCGTCGACCATTCGCGGGAGACCGGCACCGTCGGAGTACGAGGTGTGTGCGTGTGCGTCCTCGGTCACAACGGTGGTTGGGTGCGGACAGACATAGCTCCGGCGTCGCTCAGAAGGGTTTTACCGACCGGCTGAGGAGCACCGCTGTCGATGAATCAGAACAGTCGGTCGATCGTCAGCTTCACTATGGTTTCTCACGCGATCGTCCACACGTACGAGCTCTCGATTCCGATCCTTGTCGTCATCTGGCTCTCGGAGTTCTCGATCACGACCGCAGCGATCGGGACGGTCGTCGCAGTGGGCTACGCGCTGTTCGGAGTCGGGGCGCTGCCGAGCGGAGTCCTCGCTGACCGGTACAGCACCAAGTGGTTGGTGCTCGTCGGGCTCGCGGGCATGGGGGCGTCGTTCCTGTTGTTGAGTCTCGCACCGGGGACCGCGACTATCGCGCTCGCACTCGCGCTCTGGGGCGTGTTCGCGAGCATCCACCATCCGGCGTCGCTCTCACTCATCTCTACGGGCGTTGACGAGAGCGGGACGGGATTCGCCTACCACGGCATGGCTGGCAACCTCGGCATTGCGTTCGGCCCCTTCCTCACCGCCTCGCTGCTCGTCGTCTTTGACTGGCGAGTCGTCGCGGCGCTGCTCGTCGTTCCCGCGGCCGTCGCGGTCGTGTACGCGCTCTCTGCGGAGTTCGATGAGATGGCCGCCGTCGACGTCGACGACACAGACGACACAGACGACGCTGCTGCCGGCCGCACAGACGCTGGCACCGACGGTGCCACGAGCGGTGTCGTTGGCTTCCTCGCCGATACGCGGGCGCTGTTCACCGTCGGCTTCACGCTTGTGCTCACGGTCGTAGTGATGAACGGCCTCTTTTACCGCGGGACGCTGACGTTCCTTCCGGACGTGCTGGGTGGATTCGTCGCGGACGTGCCGGGGCCGTTCAACCGCATCGCCCCCAACTCGGCGCTCGCTGCCGAGTTTGACCTCGCCTCGTACCTGTACGCCGGGTTGTTGACGGTCGGGATCGCCGGCCAGTACACTGGAGGGAAGCTCACCGACCGGATCCCGGTTGCCGCAGGGCTCGCGGCCGTGTTCACCACGCTTGTGGCGCTGGCGGTGGCATTCGTGCCAGTCGCGTCGCGGGGGCTCGTCCCGCTCGTCGCGATCAGTGCGGTGTTCGGCTTCGTACTCTTTTCTATCCAGCCGCTGTACCAGGCCGCTATCGCCGCCTACAGCCCGCCGGACGGCCGTGGGCTCTCGTACGGCTACACCTACCTCGCCAACTTTGGCGTCGGGGCGGCGGGGGCGGCAATCGCTGGATACCTGCTCGGGATAACGACGGTATCGCAAGCGTTCTTGCTCCTCGCGGTTGTCCCCGCGACCGGTGCGGTTCTCGCGGTTGTCCTCTACGCTGTCGTCGGCGGGGGGACCCGAAGCGGTTAGGCCGGTCGGGCAGAATCGGTGCGCATGGATACGCTGTGTCTCACGGGTGGGCAGGTGCTTCACCCCGACGGACGGGTGCGGGCAGGGGACGTCGTCGTCGACTGCGACGACGGAACGATACTCGCGGTCGGCACGGACGAAGACGACGGTGATGCTGTCGCCGGTTCCGTCGACTCTATCACCGGGGATATCGACGTCGCTGCCGCCGTTGACGATGCCATCGAGGTGCTCGACGCGACGAACGGGCTGGTGATTCCCGGGTTGGTCAACGCCCACACGCACGTCTCGATGACGCTGCTTCGCGGCTACGCTGACGACAAGCCGCTCGACGCCTGGCTTCGTGAGGATATCTGGCCGGTGGAGGCCGCGCTCACGGACGACGACATCGCCGTCGGCGCCGAACTCGGTGTCCTCGAGATGATCCGCTCGGGGACGACCGCCTTCGCGGACATGTACTTCGCGATGGACCGGGTTGCGGCCGTCGTCGAGCGAGCCGGCCTGCGCGCCCGACTCGGCCGTGGCGTCGTGACCGTCACTAAATCAGACGCGGAGGCGGCCGCCGACGTCGACGAGAGCCTGTCGTTCGCGACGTCGTTCGACGGCGAGGCCGACAGCCGGATTCGGACGGCGTTCATGCCCCACTCGCTGACGACGGTCGGTGAGTCACACCTTCGTGAAGGAAACGAACAGGCGACCGCCGCCGGCGTGCCGGTGCATCTTCACGCGAACGAGACGCGTGACGAGGTCGAACCGATCGTCGACGAGCGCGGGGAGCGACCGCTGGCGTACGCCGACTCGGTCGGTGCGCTCGGCTCGGACGCGTTCCTCGCTCACTGTGTTCACGTCGACGACTCGGAGATACAACTCCTCGCGGAGACGGATACGGCTGCCGTCCACTGTCCAGCCTCGAACATGAAACTCGCCAGCGGGATGGCGCCGGTCCAGCGTCTCCACGAGGCGGGCGTCACGGTCGCACTCGGGACCGACGGGGCGGCCTCGAACAACGATCTCGACCTGTTCGACGAGATGCGCGACGCCGCGATGGTTGGGAAGCTCGCAGCCGGAGACGCGAGTGCGGTGCCCGCCGAGGCGGTCGTCGAGATGGCCACTGCCGCGGGTGCGGACGCACTCGGCCTTCCCGGCGGCCGGATCGCCCCCGGTGAGGCCGCCGATCTTGCGGTCGTCGACCTGGAGGCACCGCACCTGACCCCGGTCCACGACCCGGTCTCACAGCTGGTGTACGCGGCCCGCGGCAGTGACGTTCGACACACGGTCTGTGACGGGCAGGTCCTCATGCGCGACCGGGAGGTGCTGACACTCGACGCCGAATCGATCCGTGAGCGCGCTACGGCGGCCGCCCACGACCTTGTTGATCGCGCGGCGGCGGGCGAGTAGATGAGAAACCGACCGTATCGATCGCGTTGCGGCTGCTGCTCACCGATGACAGACGGCTAGATGGTGTTGCTCGTCGCGTGCGTTCCCGGTGTCGGCAGCGTTTAGTGGCCGGTAAGCGAATCAAGATGTATGAGCCAACACGCGTATCCGCCGGTGACAGACCACCTATCCGACCCGGAGACGGCCCGCGAGGAGGGCCGTCGCAAGATGGAGTGGGCGCTCCAGCACATGCCCATCCTGAACGCGCTCCGTGAGGAGTTCGTCGCCGAACAGCCACTCGCGGGCGAGACGGTCGCGATGGCGATGCACGTCGAAGCGAAAACCGCGAACCTCGTCGAGCTGCTCGCCGACGGCGGTGCGACAGTGGCTATCACCGGCTGTAACCCGCTTTCGACGCACGACGACGTCTCCGCGGCGCTCGACGCTCACGACGCCATCACCTCGTATGCGGTCCGTGGCGTCGACGAGGAGGCGTACTACGACGCGATGCACGCGGTCGTCGCTCACGAGCCGACGATCACCGTCGACGACGGGATGGACATGGTGAAACTCGTTCACGAGTCGTACCCCGAGCTGATCGACTCGGTGATCGGCGGTGCCGAGGAGACGACGACGGGCGTCCACCGCCTGCGCGCGATGGACGCCGACGACGAGCTTCACTACCCGGTGTTCGCGGTGAACGACACGCCGATGAAGCGGCTCTTCGACAACGTCCACGGGACGGGCGAGTCCTCACTCGCGACCATCGCGATGACGACGAATCTCTCGTTTGCGGGCAAGAACGTCGTCGTCGGCGGCTACGGCTACTGCGGAAAAGGCGTCGCGAAGAAGGCGGCCGGCCAGAACGCCCACGTCATCGTCTGTGAGGTCGATCCCCGGAAGGCGCTTGAGGCCCACATGGAGGGGTACGAGGTACTCCCGATGGCCGAGGCCGCCGCGAAAGGCGACGTGTTCATCACGACGACGGGTAACCGAGACGTGATCACCCGCGAGCACTTCGAGGTCATGCCTGATGGCGCCCTGCTCGCGAATGCTGGCCACTTCGACGTGGAGATCGACCTCGACGCGCTCTCTGCGCTCGCGGTCGACCGCTTTGAGGCCCGCGACGGGGTCGAGGGGTACGAACTGGACGACGGTCGTGTGCTCAACGTGCTCGCCGAGGGGCGACTCGTCAACCTCGCCGCTCCGATCGCGCTCGGGCACCCCGTCGAAGTGATGGACCAGAGCTTCGGCGTGCAGGCGGCCTGTGTGCGTGAGCTCGCCGAACACGGCGACGAGTACGACCCTGGCGTCCACGATGTTCCTGACGCGCTTGACCGCGAGGTTGCCGAGATCAAACTCGACGCTGAAGGAGTCGCTCACGACACCCTCTCTGTGACCCAGCGTGAGTACATGGACAGCTGGGAGCACGGCACGTGAGCTAACCACGGGCGTTTTGTACGGACACCGCATACGACTCGCATGAACCCAACGGCGGTACTACACGGTGGATTCGGCCTCATGGTGCTCATCGGATTTTTTGTATCCGAACCGACACTACGGATTGGGGCGTTTGGGCTCGGTGCGATCCTCTTTATCGCCGGCATCGTTGTCGCACGACGTGACGACGAGTAGGTGAGCGGTGTGTGAGTGTGGATCTCGTGACCAGCGCGATCTCTGTGGACCCGGACACTAATTGGCCACACCCTCCCCAATACGTGTGTGATAGTGGCTGTGTGAACGAGACGACTTCGTGACACACGGACACTCTTTTCGGCCACACCCTCCCCAGCCGATTCTATACGTGTGTGGTAGTATCTATACAACCAACACGACCGCGCAACAACCGGGCACTCTTTTCGGCCACACCCTCCCCAGCCGATTCACTCGTCGCCCCCGGGCGACTCGCTCATCCCTCGCACGCGCTCGCGAGCCCGCCTCCGGCGTGCTCACGAGGCGCGCGCCACCGCATGTGTGGGTTGGCAACTGTCTCTGGCGGCTGGTTGCTGTGCTCGCTCTCGTCTCGCCTCGTGCTGCTTTTTGCCGTCGGCCAAGTAGTAGTCGTGTGGCAGTCATCAGTCTCCACGAGCCGAGTCACCGAGAGGTCCTCTGGGAGTTGGAGGCGGCCTTCGACCGTGGCGACGTGGTGACCCTCTTCGGCCGGTGTACGGTCTCCTACGACGGACGTGCTGCCTCTGATCTCGGTGTCGGTGATCGGCTCCTCCTGTTGAAACCTGACGGGACCGCGCTCGTCCACACCGACGAAGGACGCACCCCGATCAACTGGCAACCACCGGGCTCGACGCACCGCGCCGCAGTTCGTGAGGGACGACTCCGCGTTTGCTCGGTCCGTGAGAACCCCGATGAGACGCTCACTGTTCGGTTCGAAACGGTCGCACACGTTGTGGCGATGTCGATCACTGGCGGACGCGATCTCGAACTTCACGGAAGCGAAGCCGATCTCCGAACCCGAATCCTAAGCGATCCGTCTTTGATCGAACCCGGCTTCGACCCACGAGAGACGGAACGCCCGTCGAGTGCCGGCCCGATGGACATCTTTGGTGTCGATGCCGACGGCACACCGGTCGTCGTTGAGTTGAAACGCCGTCGTGTCGGCCCGGACGCGGTGGGTCAGCTCGCTCGGTACGTCCGAGCCGTTCGCGAGGAACTCGGCGAGGGCGATGGACTGCCGCGTGCGGACGACGACGCTGGACCAACGCCAGCGGTTCGCGGGATACTCGTCGCGCCGAGTGTGACTGACCGTGCCGCCGAGCGACTCACGCAGCGCGGATTTGCCCATGTGGCACTCGACCCGACGACTGAGTGACACACGCGGACGGCCGAGCGTCGCTTGGACTGGCGGATTCGCCGCGGTATCGACGGGTTTATTCACGCAGCGGCGGCTACATCGGATAACTGACCATGTCCGACAAACCCGCCTCTATGTACCGGACGATCGACAAGCCGTCGTACACCCGTCGTGAGTACATCACGGGTATCCCCGGCTCGAAGATCGCACAGCACAACATGGGCGACCTCTCTACGGAGCCGGACGACTACCCGGTCCAGATCAGCCTGCGCGTCGAAGAGGAGGTCCAGATCCGCCACGGCTCACTCGAGAGCGCCCGCCTCTCGGCGAACCGACACCTGATCAAAGAGCTCGGCGAAGGCGCGTACAAGATGACGCTCCGGACGTTCCCCCACCAGGTTATCCGCGAGAACAAGCAGGCGACCGGTGCCGGGGCGGACCGTGTTTCCGACGGAATGCGCCAGGCGTTCGGCAAGCCCGTTGGCACCGCAGCACGCCTCAGCGCCGACACCGTCGTGTTCACGGCCTACTGTGACGTCGACCAGGCCTCAGCAGTCAAAGAGGCGTTCCGTCGCGCGTACAACAAGCTCTCACCGCCGTGCCGGATCACCGTCGAACGCGGCGAGAAGCTCCTCGTTGCCTAATCGGCACGCCGAGACCGCGAGCCATTTCATCTCGAGCCGAACCGCTGAAGTACTCGGTTCACGTACACTCACACAGTGTCAACGCAGCTCGCCGGCGTCGAGACGCTCTTTCTCCATGAGGCCCGTACCGACTACACCGTCGTTGCGACCCGCGATGGCAGCCGGGTACTTCGTGGACGACTCGAGTTAAAATCGACCGACGCCGGCCCACGGCCGGGGAAGTTCCGTGTCCACACCGACGGCACCGAGCAGCCGCGCCAGCCTGACGAGTTCGTGGAGCTCGCCCGTGCGGCCGACCGCATTCGGCTCTCTCAACAGACCGCCCCGGCACAGCGCGAGCGACTCCAGGCGATGCTCGACGGCTACCAGCTCGAGGCAACGACGGTTCGCACCTGCCGGCGGTGTTCAGCCGACGGACGGTACGGTCCGATTACGAGCGACACTGCCATCGAACACAACGATGAGCACATCTGTCCGTCCTGTGCTCGTCGTGAGCTCGACCGCGAGCTCTCATACACCGGAGAGTTCACTGGTGCGGCCGAAGCACGGCTCGAAGACCTTCTGTACGATACCCAAGACCTCGACCGAATCCTCTCGTTGCTCTCGGGAGGGCTCGACCCTGACCTCACCAAGTACGACGAGGTCTCTGCGACCGTCGACGACATTTCGCCGGTGGCGACCGCCGACCTCGACCTCCACCCGGCGCTCGCAGATCGGATCCAGGGTCGGTTCGACGAGCTGTTACCGGTCCAGAGCCTCTCGGTGCGTAACGGGCTGCTGGCGGGTGACGACCAGCTCGTGGTGAGTGCGACGGCAACCGGGAAGACGCTCGTCGGCGAGCTGGCCGGAATCGACCGCGCTCTGCGTGGGGAGGGAACGCTACTGTTTCTCGTCCCGCTCGTCGCGCTCGCCAACCAGAAACACGAGGACTTTACCGACCGCTACGGCGACCGCCTCGACGTCTCGATCCGGGTCGGATCGTCTCGCATCGCGGACGACGGCACCCGATTCGACCCGAGTGCAGATGTGATCGTCGGGACGTACGAGGGTATCGACCACGCCCTCCGGACGGGCAAAGACCTTGGAGACGTCGGCACTGTCGTTATCGACGAGGTGCACACGCTAAAAGAGGGAGAACGCGGCCACCGTCTTGATGGACTGATTTCGCGGCTGAAACACTACAGTGAAACGCGGATGGAGACCGAAGCGGGCCACGACGGGACACAGTTCGTATACCTCTCGGCGACAGTCGGCAATCCCGAGTGGCTCGCTGAACGACTTCGCGCGACACTCATCGAATTCGAGGAGCGCCCCGTACCGATCGAACGACACGTCACGTTCGCTGACGGTCGCGAGAAAACAGAGATTGCGGACACGCTGGTCAAACGTGAGTTCGACACGAAATCCTCGAAGGGATATCGCGGGCAGACGATCATCTTTACCAACTCGAGGCGGCGGTGTCACGAGATCAGCCGATCGCTGCGGTACGACTCGGCGCCGTACCACGCGGGACTCGATTACGGCCGACGCAAGCAGGTCGAGCGGCAGTTCGGCGACCAAGAGCTATCGGCGGTCGTGACGACTGCAGCGCTTGCGGCTGGCGTCGACTTTCCTGCCTCACAGGTGATCTTCGACACGCTGGCGATGGGCATCGAGTGGCTCTCTGTACAGGAGTTCTCACAGATGCTCGGTCGGGCGGGTCGCCCAGATTACCACGACCGTGGTCGCGTGTACCTGCTCGTCGAGCCCGACGCGGTGTATCACAACTCGATGGACCGCACTGAAGACGAGGTGGCGTTCACGCTGTTGAAAGGCGAGATGGAAGACGTCACGACACAGTACGACGAGACGGCAGCCGCCGAAGAGACGCTGGCAAACGTCGTCGTTGCAGGTAAGCGGGCAAAGCGGCTCAACGACCGGATGATCGGTGCGGTTCCAACGACGCACGCGGTCGGGAAGCTGCTTGAGTGGGAGTTCATTGATGGATTCTCGCCGACACCGCTCGGCCGAGCGGTGTGCCGCCACTTCCTCGCGCCGGATGAGGCGTTTTATATTCTCGACGCGGTTCGCCGTGGAACCGACCCCTACGACCTCGTTGCGGCGCTTGAGCTTCGCGACGACGAGTCGTGAGACTGCCGCCACCGAACGAAACCCTTTAGCGGGCCTTGGCGGTAGAGTAGGTGCGGGACCGTGGGTTAGTGGTATACTCCGGGCCTTGGGTGCCCGTGACCCCGGTTCGAATCCGGGCGGTCCCACTTGCTGTCTGCGAGCAACGTCGTGAGCAGCAGCGATGGCGTGGATTCGAGCCCTGCGAGGCGAGCAGAATGAGTCTCGGTTCGGTTCGAATCCGGGCGGTCCCACTTGCTGTCTGCGAGCAACGTCGTGAGCAGCAGCGATGGCGTGGATTCAACTCAGAGAGTGATTCGACCAGAATACCCAGTCGTCTTTTATGTCGCTAGCTCGAACTGTTCACTAACGCAATGGTGAGCTACTACGACCGACTACTCGTCGCGATTGCGGCGGCGGTCCTCATTGGGGCGGCGAGTGGCCTCCACCCGGCGGTTGCTCCCCACCTTGGACTCGCTGGCGGCAGCCTCGTCTCGACCGTCTTTCTCTACGAGGCGCTCTTTCGGAACCCACCTACCCGGCCGACCCGGTCGACGACGGTCGCCTCAGTAGTCGTCGGCGCCGGGTGGCTCTCGACGGTCGTTCTTCTCGTGTGACCCCAAATATCGGGCTCTTCGCTCACTACCTTGCCCGTCTCTTGGCGTCATCCACGCAGCATTCTTCAGCGGCAGTCCCCGATACTACTGTAATGACTCACGCGAACGGCCTCGGATTCCAGACCGCCGAGTCGGAGTTCGAGGACGTCATCCTCGAGGTTGACGGCGAGATCCCGTCGTGGCTCTCGGGGACGCTCATCCGCAACGGTCCGGGAAAGTTTGAGGCGGGCGACACCCGCGTCACCCACTGGTTCGACGGGCTCGCGATGCTCCGGCGGTACGCATTCGACGACGGTACAGTCCGCTACTCGAATCGGTTTCTCCGGTCTGAGGCGTACGCTGACGCGGTCGACGGGGAACTCACGGGGCAGTTCGGGACCGACACCCGCGGATGGCGGCGGATATTCGACACGCTCTCCTCGGCGGGCCTGCCGGAACCGACGGACAACGCCAACGTCCACGTCGCACGGGCAGGTGACGCGTACGTCGCACTCACCGAGGCGCCGCGCCGAGTCGCCTTCGACCCGGAGACGCTCGAGACCCGTGGCGAGTTCACCTTCGACGACGACGTTCCAGAGCACGTGACGGCCGCACATCTCGTCCGGGACCCTCACCGTGCCGAAACGATCGGCTTCACCACGGAATTCGGGCTCACGCCGCAGTACCACGTGTATCGGCTCCCATCGGGGTCGAACAGCCGCGAACGGATCGCCTCCATCAACGCCAACGGTCCCGCGTACATCCACGACTGCAGTGTCACCGACGACCACGTCATCCTCGTCGAGTCGCCGCTCGTGTTGTCGGTGCTTCGTGCGCTCAATCCGTTCGCGTCGGGCGCGATGGATATGCTCGACTGGCAGCCGAACCGCCCGACTCGGGTGCTCGTAGTTGACCGCGCGACGGGCGACCTCATCGCCGACCCGACGCTTGACCCGGTGTTTAGCTTTCACCATGTTAACGCGTACGTCTCAGACGACGAGGTGGTCACGCTCGACCTCATCGAATTTCCAGACGGCGATATCGTCGACTCACTGTTGTTAGCCGAGCTCGATGGGTCCGGCTTCCCCGCTGTCGACGATGGACAGTTGGTTCGATACCGCGTCGACCTCGCGGCGAATACCGTCACCCGGTCTCAGCTGTACGACGGTGGGATGGAGTTCCCTCGTGTCATGGCCGATCGGACCGGCCACAAGCACCGATACGCGTACGGCCAAGCGACTGCCCGCGACGGGGCAAACGGACTCGTGAAGGTCGACTGTGTGACCGGCGAGGCCAGTGAGTGGTGGGCGCGCTCGACGTACGTTGAAGAGCCAATCCCAATCCGGCGACCGGATGCCGACGCCGAAGACGACGGGGTCGTGGTGGCCACCGCGCTTGACGTCGATCGTGAACGGACGGTTCTCCTCGTGTTTGACGCGTCAACGGTCTCGGTGATGGCGCGGGCTCCGCTTCCACACGCCGAACCGTTCGGCTTTCACGGGCGCTTTTTCAGCTCTTGACTTCTTCGCACGACTGAAGTCGTGGGCTCTCTCCTCGTCTCTCTGTAGTCGGCTGCCGTCTTTCGAAATCCTTTTGTCCCGAATCGGCCTTCCCTGACGTACGAGCCGCCTTAGCTCAGACTGGGAGAGCACTCGACTGAAGATCGAGCTGTCCCCGGTTCAAATCCGGGAGGCGGCATTTCTGCTGCGAACAATACCGCGAGCAGCAGAGATTCATGCTGACAGATTTGAATTAGGGAGGAACTTCGCTCCGACTGTGGTTCACATCCGGGAGCATGTTTCTGTGACCGAACGGAGTAGTCACGGGGGTCCCAGGGTTGTGTGCATACCTCGCTGACGCGCGCTTGGCCACCGTAATCTAATGTCTTCTCATGCGTATTGATGACAATATTTGCCTATTCACGACGCTTCATGTGCATCACTCCTTGACCGTCCGTCCACACTTCGGCGAAGGGACAGGACAGTCGTTGAGAAAGATTATAAGTAAGGACACCTTTCTGTACGGCATGTCAGAGGCACAATCCGTTCCGGAGGAGTCTACGACCGCCCACGAGCTAACCGCATTCCAACAGAACATCCTCGTAATCCTCGCAGAGGAGCCGCGGTACGGGCTTGCAGTAAAACGCGAGCTTGAGTCGTACTACGGCTCCGAGGTAAACCACGGTCGACTCTACCCGAACCTTGACGACCTCGTCGACCAGGGATATATCGAAAAGAGTGAGCTCGACAAACGGACGAACCAGTATGCGCTCACCGAAGCCGGCCACGACGTTGTCTTAGGCCAGCTTGCGTGGGTTCTCGACCGATTTGTTACCGACGAGACCCGAGCCGACGAGGTCCACACACTCCTTGAGTAGGCGGTTCAGCGCGTTACGCGATCTGTATTTTTCACGCAGAGTGATAGCTTTGCCGCGGAGTCACCACAGGCTTACCCTCTCACGGTCCGGCACCAGCCGGTCACAGCCGTGGCTCGTCGAGGGTCGCAGCAATCTCCGTAATGAGCTCAACTGACGTACTGAGCACTTCCATTTGTGCTGCCGTTGGCCACGCATTCCGCGGGAAGTACTCTTCACGGAACTCCGCACGCATCTCCGGTGTCATGTCGTCGATTGTTCGCACGTAGTGATTGTTTGCAAAAGCCGCGAAACTCCGGGCGGTTTCGGCGTGTACCTCGTCCGCTCGTTCAGCAACGGCCTCGACCACGGCGGTATTGTACGCGGCAACCGCCCGGTACTGGTCGGCGTCACCGGGCCCCGAGAGTGATACCTCGACCGCCCTGTCGGTGTTATCGATCTGATCGAGTTGGACCTCCCCGGACTCGAGCCACTCCGCCGGGTACAACACGAGGGTGTCGTCTGTCTCACGCACCCGCGGTGTGTAGCCGTAGTCGGCGGTTACCTCCTGGCGGCGCACTCGGTAGTGGTCGGCTTCGGCAGCCTCGGCTGCGTCACGCGCTAGCCGTGTTAACCGCTCTGCCTCATCGACGGCGTCCACCGGAATGTCGGGAACGCGCGCCTCTCCATCTCCGGGACAGTGCATCTCGTCTTCGGTCTCGGCCGCCTCGAGCTCACGCACGCGGTCTTTCGCCCACGCCGGCGGCTCCTCGTCTGTATCACTCATCGAATGCCTCGTTGGCCAGTTCGTCGGCCCGTTCGTTTATGTCTCGCGGGATGTGCGCGATAGACCAGCGGTCGAACCCGTCGAGCAGCTCCCGAGCGCGCACCCGCCGTTCGCGCAGCGTCGGATCGTTGGTGTTCCACGCTCCACGGACCTGTTTGACCACCAGCTCCGAGTCGCCGCGAACGTCGACCGCGTCGAAATCGTAGTCGCTTGCTGCCTCGAGCGCTCGGATCAGCGCCGTGTACTCGGCCTGGTTGTTGGTTACTCGTCCGATTCGTTCGTTCCCCTCGGCCACGATGCCGTCGGCAGTGACGAGACACCACCCAACCGCACCTGGTCCGGGGTTTCCGCGCGCTGCGCCGTCAAAGTAGACGTGTGCGCGCCCACCCCCATCGGCTAGGATGGCGCGTAGCCGTACCGGGTCGCTCCCTTGGATTACCACCGTATCGGTGTATGCGACTGCTACTGCCCCATCACGCTCGGCCCGCCACCGCTCGTGTTCGGTGTTTCCCGGCCCTATCGTGACGTCAGCGCGTTCGAGCCGCTCGCGCGCCGCCGCCGGATCGCAGTCGATCGTCGGCATTCACTCGTCTTCAGGTTCGGCGATTCAAAGCGTTGTCTGTCGCCTGGAGTCGGGGGTCGCGAACGTTTAAGTGAATCCATGGGCGTAATATATAAATGCGATGACACGGCCCACCCGGCAACGGGATCACGATCGCCAGCGCGTGCGAGAAGAAGACGCTGACGCCGAGACGGCCGATCCAGACGAGGTTGACCCGGAGGACCTCGACCCGGAAACACTCACCCGAACGGCCGACGGCGAGCTGATACACGAGGAGACAGGACTCATCATCGAGGAGGAGCAGATCGACCCCGGACCAGAGTGGCGGGCGTTTAATCACTCAGAGCGGCAGTCGAAGTCGCGCGTCGGCGCCCCAACGACGAAGACGATGCACGACAAGGGGCTGACGACGACGATTGACTGGAAAGATAAAGACGCCTACGGCCGCTCCATCTCCTCGAAGAAGCGGTCACAGATGCACCGGCTGCGCAAGTGGCAAGAGCGGATTCGAACGAAAGACGCGGGCGAGCGCAACCTCCAGTTCGCGCTCTCGGAGGTTGACCGCATGGCGAGCGCACTTGGCGTGCCCCGGTCGGTTCGCGAGGTCGCCTCGGTTATCTACCGCCGCGCGCTTGACGAGGATCTCATCCGTGGGCGCTCGATCGAGGGCGTCTCCACCGCTGCGCTGTACGCTGCCTGCCGAAAGGAAGGAATCCCCCGCTCGCTCGAAGAAATATCCGAGGTCTCACGCGTCGATCGTAAAGAAATTGGGCGAACGTACCGGTATATCTCACAGGAACTCGGCTTAGAGATGCGTCCTGTCGACCCACAAAAGTACGTCCCGCGGTTTTCATCGGAGCTCGGTCTCGGCGAGGAGGTGCAGTCGAAGGCAAACGAGATCATCGAGACAACGGCCGAACAGGGGCTGCTCTCGGGGAAGTCACCGACCGGATACGCCGCGGCGGCTATCTACGCTGCCTCGCTGTTGTGTAACGAAAAAAAGACCCAGCGTGAGGTTGCTGACGTCGCACAGGTCACCGAGGTCACCATCCGGAACCGGTATCAAGAGCAGATCGAAGCGATGGGTATCCACGCCTAGCCCGAGCGGCTGTGGCCGGTGCTCCGGACCGTTTGGGACACACGCCGACACGAATCTTCAAGCCGGATCACGACGAACATCCGTTGTATACGGCTCGACGAGTACGTCACACTCGAGCGCACCGAGCGAGCTGAGCGGCGTCGGCTTGCGCGTGAAAAGGACTACCGCATCCTCGATCATCTCGACGCTTTCGAGCGACGGTTCGACGCAGAGGTATCCGGTGACGCAGTCGTCGGCAGCGTCTCGCCGTCGATCTTCGTTGGCCGCACAAACTACCCTACCGTCTCAACGGGGCTGCTCTCGCCGGTGGGTCAGGAGGCGAACGCCGCGATCTTCGAGACGTCCGGTGACTGGTACGACGAGCAGGTCTCCATCACGGACGTCTTCGAGCGCCGAACGAGCCTGCTGAACGCGAATCGTGGCGTTGATGTCACTGACGCCGGGCGACTCCCGGCCAACGAGGCGGCGAGCGTCCACGACGTGTGGGACGGCTGGCTCGGCGTCCAGCGCGAGGTCGCTATCGCCGATCGGCCGGTTGACGTGGAGGTTGGACTGGCTGGCCGTCCGTCTCTCGACATTGAGATCGGATCGACCGACGTGCGAGCACCGACCGGGCCACGCGCCGCCGCCCGCGACGCGACGCTCGGAGAGAATCCGCACGTCCCCCGACCGGTACAAAAGACACTTGAAGACGACGACTGGCGGGCCGAAGGGGCGATGACCTACCTAAGTCAAGGAGAGAGTCCCGCCGTTTACGGCGGGCGTGAATCCGACAACAGCCGAACAGCCGCCGACACCGCTCAGTCCGGGGTATCCAAGTCGTCGGCCGCGTGGACAAGCATCCCGCGCCACGTTAGCCCATATTTGTTCTTCACGTCTTTCAACCGCTCGTACTGTTCTTCGTCCGGAACTTCGATGTGGATGTTCATCACAGTCCAGTCTATGAATAACCATAGATCTATGTTTTGCCATCTCGTAGGAGTAGCTGATGAAGCGGGCCAACACGTTCGACGTGGTTCCTCAGTCTGAGAAGGACGAGGAGTTGCTTCGACGCTTGTTGGACGCTTCTGCCGCTCTCTGGAACGAAATAAACTACGAGCGCCGCGAACAGTACGCCGACCCGGACGCCGACGTATGGGACATCAGCGAGTATCGCGGCCGCTACGGCGGCACGCTCGGGGCTTCGACCGTTCAGCAAATCGAACGGAAGAACCGCGAAGCGTGGAAGTCGTTCTTCGCACTGCAAAAGAAGGGCGAAGCCAACGGCAAGCCCAGATACTGGGGCAACCAAGACGACGGGCGCGAACTCCGCACGTACATCCGCAACACCTCGTACTCTGTCGAGTGGGGCGAATACTCCCGACTCGAAATCCTCGTCGGCCAAGACCTGAAAGACGAGTACGGGCTGGGACACCGCGAACGTCTCCGGCTCGAAGTCCGGGGCGAACCCAACTGGAAAGAGTACGACAAGCAGGGCCGGTTGGAGTTGTTCTGGGACGAGAACGCACAGACATTCAGGGCCTTTCAGCCAGTCACAATCGACAATTCTCGGCTGGCACAACCACTGGCGGACGAAACCGCCGCGCTGGATATTGGTGCGAACAACCTCGTCGCCTGTACGACCACGACCGGAACGCAACTGCTGTACGAGGGACGCGGCCTGTTCGACCGCTTCCGCGAGGCGACACGAGAAATCGGGCGATTGTAGGCGCTCTTGGACGACGGCCGGTACAGCAGTCACCGGATACGCTCACTGTACCAACGCCGGACGCGCCGACGCGACCACGCCCAAGACGCGCTCGCCCGCGACCTCATCGAACGGTTACACAGCGAGGGCGTTTCCACGGTGTACGTCGGGGCGTTGACGGACGTACTCGACACGCACTGGTCGGTCGAAGCGAACGCTAAGACGCACAACTTCTGGGCGTTCCGGGCGTCCATCGACCGACTCACGTGTACCTCCGAGGAGTACGGTATCTCGGTGGAGGTTCGCTCGGAAGCGTGGACTTCTCAAGAGTGCCCCCAGTGCGGGTCCACGGAACGAACGACGCGCCACCGAGACACGCTAACGTGCCCGTGCGGCTTCGAGGGGCACGCGGACCTCACCGCCAGCGAAACGTTCCTGAGACGGCAGACGGACGTAGCACGGCCGATGGCACGGCCTGTGCGCCTCAAGTGGAACGACCACGAATGGTCAGAGTCACCACGCTCTTGTTCCAACGAGGAGCGCACGAACCCGCAAGTTGCCTCCGTGGGCCGGTAGTCGATACCCCAGCGCGAGGAAACCCCGGCGTTCACGCCGGGGAGGATGTCATCGGCGTGGCTTTGACGTCTACGACATCAATACGATCCTTTCAGCGGGAGCACTCGGCCGTGGGGAGGACCGCCGGCTCGTACCAACGCGATGGTCGATCACCGCTGTCGACGACACGATCGGGCGGTACCTCCGTGGGTCGATCCGTGATAACCCCTCGATTGACACCGTCGAAATCCATCGCACCGAGTATCTCGGTAATGCCTTTTGGGTACTCCTCGCTCCCGGCGACTGGGAGTTCGAACTCGTCGAGCTGAAGGCTCCCGGCTCCGTGTGGAATCCTGATCCGGCCGCCGGTGTCGCGGCCGCAGCCGACAGTGAGACCCGTGATGGGCGAACCCGGTACGTCGATGAGACGGCGGGAGCGTACTATGCGGCCCGCCTCGGCGTGCTCGAACACCTCGCTGACCGCGGCCGGCGGGCAACAGCACTCGTCTGTCGACACGTCTCCGACGACTACTGGGGACCGGTGGGCGTCTGGCAGGTGCGCGAGTCGGTCCGAGATGCCTTTGACGATGAGTACGGTACCGCAGAGACGTTCGCCGAGGCAGTCGCGGGCGTCACCGCGCACCTGCCGATCTCACTCGACCGGCTTCGACGGACCTCGACGATGGCCGCCGGGCTGCAGACGACTCTCTCGTCGTTCACCGACGCGTCGCCGTCCGAACGCGGCTGACGCGCGCGCTACGACGGCTCCGCTTCGAGCTGACCGAACACCGCAGCGACCAACTCACCAGTCTCTGCAAGAATCTCGTCCATCGCTGCCTCGTCGGTCGGCATTCCGAGCAGTCGTGCGATTTTCATGATCGAGACGTGGTGGACGACCTGCTCGCCGGGAGCGGTCTGTTCGATCACCATGTTACACGGGAACAGTGCGCCGATTCGCCCGTCGGTCGCGTCGAGCGCTCGGTTAGCTACCGACGGGTTACACGCCCCGAGCACGTAGTACGGCTCGCGATCGGCGTCGACCTTCTCGTTTAACAGTTCAGACGGGGAGAACTCGACCGGCACGCCGAACCCGGCGTCGAGACACACCGACCTGACGCGCTCGATCGCCGCCTCGTGGTCCATCTCGAGGGTCACGCGCTGCTCACCGAAGTCGTCTCCCGTCAGCTCAGCTGGGTCGAAGGGGACTGCCATACGGCCTGTTGGCCCCCCGATGGCAAAAGCAGTCCGCAGTCACCGCGACGTCGTCTCACTCCGTGGCGACCGGGCCGTCGCCAACCACGTCCGTGACGGCCGCCCGGAACTCGCTTCGGCTCTCGTACAGCGGGACGTCGGACTCCTCAAGCACTTCGGTGAGTTGTGCGGGCCCGTCCGGCGTTCGAACGACCGCA
The DNA here is from genome assembly GCF_059623105.1 of Halorubrum orientale. NCBI lineage: Archaea > Methanobacteriati > Methanobacteriota > Halobacteria > Halobacteriales > Haloferacaceae > Halorubrum > Halorubrum orientale. The sequence continues at coordinate 37,630 of NZ_JBSPSR010000001.1, forward strand.
TTGCCCTCCTGTGTCTGGACTTCACTCCGCGTGGCGGGCCACGTCAGCCGGGCGGCAACCCGAGCCACGGGCTCGCCTTCTACGGCCGGTCCCTCGCCGAGCTCAACGGCGGGCTCGGCGTCGGCGTCCTCGTCGGTCTCGCTCATACGAGAGCGGTCCGGTCGGCCGAGAGTAAGCGTTTCGGTCCGTCCCGTCTCACCACTCCCACCCGCGGTCGGTCGTGTTCAGCCGCTCAGCCCCATCGTCGGTCACGATCACGAGGTCTTCGATCCGACAGCCAAAGCGCCCCTCGAGGTAGATGCCGGGCTCGACAGAGCACACCATTCCAGGCTCCAGGGTACATTCTCCGTCGGCGACGATGTACGGCAGCTCGTGTACCTCCAAACCAACGCCGTGGCCGGTTCGGTGGACGAACGCGTCGCCGTACCCCGCTGCGTCGATCACCGACCGTGCCGCGCCGTCGACAGCGCCCGTCGTCACTCCCGGTTCGATCGCGTCGATGCCGGCTGCCTGTGCGTCCCGGACCGTTTCGTGAATCTGCTCGTACGCGGCCGGCGGGTCGCCGCCGGCGACAAACGTTCGGGTCGTATCGGAGGGATACCCATTCACGCGGGTCCCAAAGTCACAGATGACCGGATCGCCTGCGTGAATCACCCGGTCGCCGTGGCTGTGATGCGGTTTTGCGCCGTTCTCGCCTGCAGCCACGATCGGCTCGAAGGCGACACCTGACCCACCGTGTGCGGCCAGCCGATCGCGGATCCACGCGGCGAGGGCTGCCTCCGTGGTTCCGATCACGTCGTCGCGCGCCCGAAGATCTTCGACTGTCGCGTCTGCTGTGGCGGCCGCGGCCCGAAGCGCGTCGAGTTCGCTCTCGTCTTTGGTGATTCGGAGGGTTCTGAGCGCCTCGCTTGCGAGTCCCCAGGTGGCACCTGGTGCGACTGCCCGGAGGTCCTGGGTGAACTGTGCCCACATCGTGTCGTTGACGAGGAGCCGTCCGTCGCGGACGCCCAACGACGTGAGTAGCGACCGGATGGCAGCTCGCGTATCGTCGCTATCACGCCACGTGTGCACAGCAGCCACATTCGTCGCCTCACGAACCGCCGTCTCCTCTAGTGCGGGAACGAGCGCTGTCGGTGGCCCTGACGCCGGGACAACGAGCAGGAAGTGCCGTTCGCTGGGCTTTGTGTTGAATCCGGTGAGGTACTGGAGGTTCCGACTCGGCGCACAGATGACGGCATCGGCGTCGATCGTCCGAAGCCGGGCCTGCAGTCGGCGCCGTCTGTCGGTGTACGCGTCGTCGGCCATGCAGTCGCTGGGTCGGCATCCCTGATATACCTGCGGACGGGTCCCGAACCGCGCCGTTTTAGCCTTATGGGCTGTCGAATTCTGATATGAGCTGGTCGCGCACACGTGACGACGAGACGGTGACGGAGTGGGAACGGACTGACGGGTACGCCACCGTTCGGCTCCGCGAGCGGGCCGACGGCGACTACGTGGCCCGGCTTGACGTGATGGAACAGGCCGTCGACGAGCGGACGTACGCCCGCCGGACCTTCGGGGACCGCGAGGCGGCTGAGGCGCAGGCAACGGCGTGGCGCACCGAGCGGACACTCGAGTGAGCGACTACAGTCGAGTGACGAGACGACTCAGGGGAGGTCGACGTCGGGCGCGAGGAACGCCTGGCACTCGACCGTCCGACCGTCGGGATCCGTGCCGAAACACTGGTAAATGTTGTACGTCGGGTTCTCGTGTGGTGGGTCGCGTGCGGCGTCACCGAGCCGGTCGTATGCCTCGTCGACGCCCGCCCGATCCGGGTAGACGAACGTGCAGATCCCACACGTATCGGTCTCGTCGCGGGCACAGAATCCGAGTAGGAGGTTCCCGTGTTCGAGGATTGTACAGTCCGGCTGTTCGAGCCACATGTCCATCGCGAGACGCTCGCGGTAGAACGAGACGACCGCGTCGCGATTCTCGGTGCTGTAGAAGACGATTCCGGCCATGTCGCTACCGAGACGGGGACGTTCTTAAGCGTTCGTGGCAGCACCATCAGCTCCCCCGAGCAGCGGCCAGACAGCCGACCAAATCCACGCTGGCGCGCGCCTCGCGGGTCGCGGTAGCGTGCCCGCGAGCGCGTGCGAGGGATGAACGAGTCGCCGTAGGCGACGAGTGAATCGGTTGGGGAGGGTGTGGCTGAAACTGGTGTCCGGGTGTTGTGCGGTCGTGTTCGTCACGCTTCTCACAGCCCTGCTCTCGTATGAAATCGGCTGGGGAAGGTGTGGTCCAAGTGGCGTCCGAGTGTCGCGCGGTCGTATTCATCACAACGTATATGGCATCCACACCGCTCACACCTATCGCTCGGGGTGGACCGGGGCGTCAAACCCGCCACGAATGAGGGGCTTTGCCACGTGCCGCCGGGCGCTCGGTGGCACCTCGTACCAGCCTTGGTTGAGCTCGCGGTTGAGCGGCACCGTCACCTTCCCCGGGGCGGTCGTCGCACACGCTCGACAGCGGTAGCCCTGATCACGCCCTGCTGAGGACATTGTTCGATCACACGCCGGACACGTCGGCGTCGTCGTCGTCGTCTCGACGAGGTCACGGACGGCGAGCTTCTCGAGTTTCAGCGTGCCGGCCGGATCCGACCGGCCCGTGCGCACCTCGTACTCGCCACACAGTGTCACGCGGTCGCCAGGGTGAAGCGCCCGCACGTGGTCGCGAAACCGTCCTGTGGGCGCGAACGCGACGGCTCGAAGTACGGACGACGCTCCTGAGGTGGCCGCCACGTTGAGGTGGACGTGTCCCCCGCGTTTCGACTCCGGCTCACCCATAACAACACCGGACACCCGGTAACACGCCCCGTCGGTGAGGCTCCCAATTGTCCCGTCCCGGAGGTGAATATCGGTCCCTTGGTTCGTGTGGAACGTCGCGGCGCGCTCGACGTATTCGCTCTCGATTGCCGCGGCGACTTGCCGACAGGCGGCTGGGTCGTCGCCACGGATCCCGTGGAGGATCGGCCCCGGTGCGTGTGGCACACAGACCACCTCGCCCGTCCCCCGGTCGATGGTGTCCCAGACGTCCGGGTACGCCGCGTTTGCGGCGGCAAAGACGCTTTTTGTGTCCACCGACCGCGGCGTTCCACAGCGGTCGAATACGCGGTAGCTGATGTGCTCTGCGGTCCAGTCGTCGAACGCTGTCGCCGCCCCGACCGCCGCGAGCGCACCGATACGGCCACGGCCGGGAGCCTCGTCCCCGTCGGCACCGCCGGCTCCGAAGGCGGCGTGGCGGTAGCCGTGCCGGTCGGCGAGTGCGACGGCCGTCTCGAGTGACAGCCGCTCGTGGACCGCCCGCCGGGCGAATCGGGCGACTGAATCGGGAATCGCCGTGGTCACCGCCGACCGAATCGTTGGAGCCTCCAAACCCGGGTCGGAGGTGGCAGGCGCTCCAACTGGCACGTCCGCCACGACGACACCGGGAGCGGTCCGTGGGTCCTCGACGGCCGCGAACTCGCGGACTGTCTCGGCCGCGAGCGCGAATGCCTCGCTTGCATCGACGTCGGCGACGTGGAGCGCGACTGCGGCATTCCCCCGCGTCTTGTGTTTCACCGCCGGGTTGAGCCGCACGAGGTGTCGCCGCCGCACTGTGGCGCCGGCCGCGATCAGTTGTTCGGCAAGTCTGACGCCGACGTACGTGGTGCACATTCCCTGTTTGCGGGAGTCGGTGTCGTCGACGGCGACGATCGGCATGGCTCGCCGTCCGGCGTCCGTGGTCAAACCGGTTTCGTCGCACAGGTCGCTGTAGCCGGCGAAGCCGGCTGTGTGGCGTTGCCAGCCAACTGTTATTTAATCGTATCGACTCGTGCAAGCGCCAAACCGCCAGCGGGCGCCGGGCTCTCCGTTTCCCGCCGGCACAACGTATATAAGTTGCGAGCCGCTTGACACGGCTATGTCTCGGACGGCGCTGATCGAGAACGTCACCGCGATGTTAGAGGACGCGGGCTTCCTCGTCAGCGACCGGTGTGCGGTTCGGCCAAAGAGCTTCGATCTGGCTACCCGGCGCGGCGAGGACCTGCTTCTGCTCAAAATTCTGGGAAACGTCGATGCGCTTGACGCGGCGACCGGCGCGGAGATGCGCCGGCTCGGCGAATATCTTGAGGCGACGCCGATGGTCATCGGGATCCGGACCCGTGATGAGGACCTGAAACCGGGCGTCGTTTACTTCCGGCACGGCGTCCCGGTGATCAATCCGGACACTGCCCTCGAACTGTTCGTCGAGGGGATGCCACCGCTTATCTACGCGGCGCCGGGCGGGTTGTACGTCAGCCTCGACGGTAATCTGCTCGCAGACGAGCGTGAGTCTCGCGGGTGGTCGCTCGGCCGGCTCGCGTCTGAACTCGGTGTCTCTCGGCGCACCGTCTCTAAATACGAAGACGGCATGAACGCCTCGATCGAAGTCGCGATCCAGTTGGAGGAGCTCTTCGATGAGCCCTTCTCCAGCCCCGTCGATGTGCTTGAGGGTGCCGACGACGTGCGCGACGCCGACCCGACCCCCGCCGCTCCGGAGGCGGACCCGGACGACGAGCCAATCGTCCACGTGCTGACGCGCGTCGGCTTTACTGTCCACCCCACTGCGCGCGCCCCATTCAAGGCCGTCTCTGAAGACGCAGACGCCCCGGTCACGCGACTGCTTACCGGCCACTCAGCGTTCACCCCTGCGGCGAAAAAGCGCGCCCGAATCATGTCTTCGATCGGTGAGGTTGCTCGTACTCGCTCCGTCTACTTTACCGAGGAGACCGAACGACGAGAGTCGGTCGACGGCACCGCCATCGTCTCTCGAGCCGAGCTCGAAAACGTCACCGATCCCGAGGAGATCCGCGAGCTGATCCGAGACCGCGCCGAGGCGCCCGCCGAGTCCTAGCCCAGCTTAGCGCCCAAAGAGTCGTGAAAGCAGGCCACCTCGCTCTGTCGTCCCGTTTTCTTGTCCGGCAGACTCGTCTTCGGGTGGGGCACTCGCGTCCGTCGAACCGGTGAGTGCGGTCGACATCGGCTCAGATTCGTCGTCGGTCGATTCTGGGTCGGACGCATCGTAGGGTGACCTTTCGCCGGAATCGCTGTCGGCTGACTCCAGCTTGGAATTCGTGACACCTACTGACTTTGTTCTCTCACGTTTGTTCGTTGATTCTGTCGCCTCTGCTTCTGTCGTCTCCAATTCCTCCTCCTCTGCTTCTGTCGCCTCCGATTCTGCCGTTGAGACTGTGGCTTCCGTGGGTTCAGCTGGCGGCTGCTCGTTGGTCGTCTGCGAGCCAGCCAGCCCTGTAGCGACGGATTCGGCTCCAACACGCTCCGTGGCTCCCTCGCTCCCGGTCACCGCGTCTGCCAACCGACGGTACGCCTGACTCGCCGGAGCCGACGGGTCGAACACGACCACCGACTCGCCGGCTGCGACCGCCGCATCGACAGTCGGGTCCTCCGGCACGCGTACAAGCACCGGTGTTTCGAGCCCCTCGAGTGACCGCAATTCGGCCGTCTGGTCGCCTCCCTGCGTCTCCTCGCCCGTACGGACAAGCACGGCGCCGGCGACGCGGCCGCCAAGCTGGGTTGTGAGCGCCTGCGTCTTCTGGGTGGCTGCGACCGCCCGGGGATCTGGTGTGGTGACGAGCAGCGTCTCGTCGGCCAGCGCGAGCACCCTCGCGGTAGCGTGGGTGAGCCCCGCACTCGTGTCGACGACGACTGATGATACGTCCTCGAACGCGGTCACGACCGCTTCGAGCTGGGTTGGGTCCGCGGCCGCAAACGCCTCGATCGACGGGTCGCCTGGCACCACCTGGAGGCCAGCGGGTCCGTCAACGACTGCCGCGGCCGGTGCCGCCCGCCCGGCTAACACGTCGTGAAGCGTGGTCTCTCCCGGATCTACGCCGAGCGTGTCGGCCAACGTGGGCGATCCGATGTCGCCGTCGACGACGACGACGGACTCACCGGCAGCCGCGAGCGCCGTCGCGAGTCCAGCGGCGGTCGTCGTCTTCCCCACCCCTCCCTTCGCCGAGGCGACCGCGTACACGGTAGACATGTCTCAGGCGTCCCGCGACGACCACTTAAATCCAGCCGGGCGGCACAACCGGCACCGCGCGGTTCCGCAAACACCTTATACGTCGCTCGTGCACGTTGAGGCGATCAGTAGCATGGCGAGACCAGAGGTGCTCGACCGGATCAAAGCGGCTGAAACAAAGGCGGACGAGATCATCGCGGAGGCGGAAGCGGACGCCGACGAGCGCCTCGCCGAGGCGAGGACGCGCGCCGACGAGATCCGCGCCGAGGCCGAAGAAGCGGCGGCGGCCGAAGCCGAGACCCGACTCGAAGACGCCCGCGAGGAGATCGAAGCAGCCAGCGAGGAGATCCTCGCTGAGGGGCGCGCTGACCGCGAGGCGCTCGAATCGACTGCCCGAGAACGTCTCGATGACGCCGTCGGGTACACAGTCGACCAATTCGAGGCCGCCGTGATGGCCCACGCCACGGAGGAGTAAATGGGACTGAGACCAGAGCGCATGAGCAAGGTGTCGGTGACGGGCGCAAAACGCGTCATCGACGACGTCATCGAGGCGACGTACAACCACCACTCGCTTCACGTCACAGACTACGACGGCCGATACGATGGGTTTGATCGCGGAACATCGCTTTCGGGTGCCGAGACCGTTAACGACCGACTCGTGACGGTCCGGTCGCTGAAGAGCATCCTCGACGTCGACGAGCGTAGGGTCAGCGCCGCGGGTCAGCTTGACGACGAAACGCTGCGGGTCGAACTCGAGCGGGTGCGCGACCGCGTCAACGAGCTCACTGACCGTCGTGACGAGCTCCGTGCGTCCCTTCGCGACCAGCAGGAGGCGATCGACCGGGTCGCACCGTTTGCCGACCTCGGTATCGCGCTCGACCTGCTTGACGGGTACGACTCGCTCGAAGTGGTTGTCGGACGGGCGCGTGCCGACGCAGTCGAGACGGCCCTCACCAACGCCGACGACGTTGCCGCGTTCGACGTGTTCACCGGCGATGACGTCGTGGCCGCCTTCGCCGCACCCGCCGATGACGCGGGTAATGGCGTCCTCCAAGACGCGCTTGTCGGTGTCGACATCGCCGTCCTCGAAGTGCCGGACGCCGAGACGGATCCGGACGCGTACGTCGCCGAGCTCGAAGCCGAGCGCGACGAGCTGCGTGCCGAGGTCGCGGGCGTCGACGAGAAGCTGGCGGCACTTCGCGAGGAGGCGGCCGACTTCCTCGTGCGCGCCGAAGAACAGCTCGCGATCGAGGCAGAAAAGAAACAGGCACCGCTCTCGTTTGCTACCACGGAGAATGCGTTCGTCGCTGAGGGGTGGATGCCGACGGCCACAGTTGCCGAGTTTGAATCGGTCGTCGCCGACGCGGTCGGCGACCATGCCGAGGTAGAGGAGCTACACCAGGCTTCGTACACCGTTGACGGCGGCCACCACACTGAATCCGTCGGAGCAAGTACCGACGGGGATACCGACCACGAGGCGGCCACCGACGGCGGACACGCTGCCGAGCCGACAGAAGAGCCCCCGGTCGTCCAGAATAACGGGGGTGCAGCAGGTCCCTTCGAACTGCTCGTTCAAGGGTTCGGTCGCCCGCGGTACTCGGAGTTCGACCCGACGCTACTCGTCTTCTTGACGTTCCCGGCGATGTTCGGATTCATGATCGGCGATGCCGGCTACGGCATCCTGTATGCCGTCATCGGGTACGTTCTCTACGCCCGGTACGAAGGGACGTTCCGCGAGCTGGGTGCAGTTGCGATGTGGGCGGGTGGATTCACCACCTTGTTCGGGATCTACTTCGGGATCGACGTCTTCGGGTATCACGCGTATCAACTCCTGGGCATCCACTGGCCGATCGACGGCAAAGGCCTCTCACCGGCCGACATTGACTGGGCCCTCTCGTGGCTCGTCGTCAGCGTCCTGTTCGGCGCACTCCACTTGAACATCGGGTACGTGCTCTCGTTCGTGGGGAACTACCAGCGGCACGACCTCGCTCACGCGGTGTACGAGAGCGCATCGTGGCTGTTGTTGTTGAACGGTGCGTGGATCTGGATATTCAGCCGCCACGTCCTCGGTCCGAAGCCGGACTTCCTCTTTGAGTCGATCTCGGTGCTCACGCTCGGTGCGGTGACGTTTTCTGGGCTCCCGGTAGGCGTCGGCATCGCCGGCCTCGTCGCTGCCGGTGTCGGCCTCGTGTTACTCGCTGTCGGAGAGCCGGCCGAGCTGGCGGAGGTGCTCTCACCTGTCGTGAATGTTATCTCGTACGCCCGTATCATGGCCGTGTTGCTCGCGAAGGGTGGGATGGCGCTGGCGGTAAACCTGCTCGCGTTCGGCGCGTACATCGACGACGGCGGCGAGGGGAGCTACCACTTCATTTTCTCGCCGGAGTACCTCACGTACATCCGGGATCACCCCGAGTCGTACGAACTCGTCTTCGCCGGGATGACGACCGCCTTCGAGCCGAGCCTCGTCGGCGCGCTCGCGCTCGTCGGCGGGATCCTGGTCGCGTTCGTCGGTCACATCGTGGTGTTGTTGCTCGGCGTCTCGTCGGCCGGCATTCAGGCGGTGCGTCTCGAATACGTCGAGTTCTTCGGGAAGTTCTACGACAGCGGCGGTGAGGCGTATACACCGCTCGGTCGCGAGCGCCAGTTCACCTCCGAGGAGTAAGTCATCGCGACCTGCGGTCGCGACTCGACACCGGTTTCTCTGCTGCACTGCAGACACCTCGCCTCCGGTCTCTTCGGCGCGTTGACGCCGTCTCTCGGCGGTTCCGGTCGGTCGTTTTGGGAAGCTTTATGTCGCTTCTAGGGGCAACTAGCAACTGTTCGGAGACGAGCAACCGCAACTACTACCAATGCTTGAAGCTACCAACGCACTCGGGAACGCCGTACTGTCCACCGGAGGAACGCTCACCGACCCCAGCGCAGCCGCTGCACTCGCTGTGGGGCTGGCCGCGCTCGCCGCGGGGTATGCCGAGCGAGGGATTGGATCGGCAGCCGTCGGCGCGATGGCGGAGGACGACGACCTGTTCGTCAACGGGCTCATCCTGACGGTTCTTCCCGAGACGATCGTGATTCTTGCGCTCGTCGTCGTGTTCATCGTCTAATCCGACTCACACACAATGAGTCTGGAAACTGTCGTTGAGGACGTTCGAGACGAAGCCCGCGCGCGTGCAACGGAGATCCGTGAGGCGGCCGAGGCCGAGGCGGAAGCGATACTCGCCGAGGCGGAAGCGGACGCAGAACAGCTCCGTGAGGCACGGCTCGCCGAGGTCGATCGACAGATCGATCAAGAGCGCGAACAGGCCCTCTCATCGGCCACGCTTGAGGCCAAACAAGAGCGGCTCGGTGCCCGTCGCGACGTCCTCGAAGACGTGTACGACGCCGTCGAGCAAACTGTCGCCGATATCGACGGTGACCGCCGTCGAGAGCTGACTGAGGCGATGCTCGAGGCGACGCTCGCGGAGTTCGACGACGAGACGGTCACCGTCTCCACGCGCGCTGCGGACGTTGATCTCCTCGAGTCGCTGCTCGAGGGGCGGGACGCTGAGGTCGGCGAGCCCGTCGACTGTCTGGGTGGTGTCGTCGCAGAGAGCGACGCATCTCGCGTCCGCGTGAACAACACGTTCGACTCGATCCTCGAATCGGTCTGGGATGACGAGTTGAAACAGGTCTCGGAGCGACTGTTCGACCAATGAGTGCCGTCGGCAGCTCGAACCCTGGGTACGTCGTCGCGCGGGTTCGCGCCCGCCGCGGCCAGCTCTACGGGGACGAGGAGTACCGCAAGTTGGTCCGCATGTCACCGGCCGAAATCGCCCGGTTCATGGAGGAGTCGACGTACGAGTCGGAGATAAACGCGCTCGGGAGTCGACACGGCGGCGTCGACCTCGTCGAGTACGCGCTAAACCGGAACCTCGCGGTGCAGTTCGAGGCGATCCTCGAGTGGAGCGAAGGGGAGCTGTACGACCTCGTCGCCCGGTACCTCCGCAAGTTCGACGCGTGGAACCTGAAGACCGTGATTCGAGGGGTGTACACCGACGCGAGCCGCGAGGCGATCGAGACGGACCTCATCCGCGCCGGCGAGTTTGACGACCACCAGATCCGACGGCTGCTCGATGCTGACTCGATCGAAGCCGTCGTCGAAGCGGTCGAAGATACGATCTACGACGAGCCGCTACAGGCGGCGTATCCGGCGTTCGAGGAGTCGGATGTGCTCGTCCCGCTCGAAAATGCCGTCGATCGCGCCTTCTACGACCGACTGTTGACTGGGCTTCCGGGCGGAGAGCCGGTCCGACAGTACGAGGCGTTCCTCGAAGCCGAGGTCGACTTCCGGAACGCGGCGAATGCCCTTCGGCTCGCGCGCTCCGGTGCGGAGATCGACCCAGCTGAGTACTTCATCGACGGTGGCCAGCTGTTTACCCGCACGTCGCTGGCCCGCCTCGCCCGGAACCTCGACGAGCTCGTCGAGTACGTTGCTGGAAGTCAGTACGCAGACGACCTCGGTCCGGCGCTCCGCGAACTCGAGGAGGCCGATAGCCTGATCGCGTTCGAGCAGGCGACCGACGCGGCGCTGTTGGCGTACGCCGACAAGCTGGGAACGATCCACCCGGTGTCAGTGACGCCGGTCATCTCGTACATCCTCGCGAAAGAGCGCGAGGTAGAGAACATTCGCGCGATCGCTCGCGGCAAGGAGGCCGGGCTCTCGGCCGACGCGATCGAGTCGGAGCTGGTGATAACATGAGCCAGGAGATCGCCGTCGTCGGCAGCCCGGAGTTCACTGCCGGGTTCCGGCTGGCCGGCGTCAGACGGTTCGAGAACGTGCCGGACGACGAAAAAGACGAGCGGCTCGACGACGCCGTCGAGCGCACGCTCGACGACGACGACACCGGCATCATCGTGATGCACGACGCGGACCTCGATCATCTCTCGCGGAGCACCCGCGAGCGGGTCGAGGGGAGCATTGAGCCCGTACTCGTGACGCTCGGCGCCGGCGGCGCCGGCAGCGGCGGGCTCCGCGACCAGATCAAACGCGCCATCGGGATCGACCTGATGGACGAAGACGAGGACTAACATGAGCAAAGCAGAATCCACGGAGACCACCGGTGACGGTGTAATCCAGAGCGTGAGCGGTCCGGTCGTGAGCGCCCGTGATCTCGACGCCCGCATGAACGACGTCGTCTACGTCGGCGACGAAGGACTCATGGGGGAAGTGATCGAGATCGAGGGCAACATCACGACCATTCAGGTGTACGAGGAGACCTCCGGGGTCGGCCCTGGCGAACCCGTCGAGAACACGGGCGAGCCGCTGTCGGTCGACCTTGGTCCGGGTATGCTGGACGCCATCTACGACGGCGTACAGCGTCCTTTGGACGTCTTGGAGGGCAAGATGGACAGCCCGTATCTCGACCGTGGGGTTGATGCACCGGGTATCGACCTCGAGACCGAGTGGGCGTTCGAGCCCACAGTCGAGGTCGGCGACGAGGTCGGCCGCGGCGACGTGGTCGGGGTCGTCGAAGAGACGGTCACCATCGACCACAAGGTCATGGTGCCACCGGACGCGCTCTCGGCCGACGAGACCGCCGAGGTCGTCGCCGTCGAGGCGGGGTCGTTCGACGTGACAGAGACCGTGGTCGAACTCGACACTGGCGTCGAGGTCTCGATGCATCAAGAGTGGCCGGTGCGTGAGCCGCGTCCCGCGGCGAGCAAGAAGACGCCCCGGACACCACTGGTGTCTGGCCAGCGCATCCTCGACGGCCTCTTCCCGATCGCGAAGGGCGGAACCGCCGCGATTCCCGGGCCGTTCGGGTCGGGAAAGACGGTCACCCAACACCAGCTCGCCAAGTACGCCGACGCTGACATCATCGTCTACGTCGGCTGTGGCGAGCGTGGCAACGAGATGACCGAGGTGATAGAAGACTTCCCCGAGCTCGAAGATCCGGCCAACGGCAATCCGCTTATGGCCCGCACCTCGCTCATCGCGAACACCTCGAACATGCCCGTCGCCGCGCGTGAGTCCTGTATCTACACGGGAATCACGATCGCCGAGTACTACCGCGATATGGGGTACGACGTGGCACTGATGGCCGACTCCACCTCGCGGTGGGCAGAGGCGATGCGTGAGATCTCCTCGCGGCTTGAGGAGATGCCGGGCGAGGAGGGGTACCCGGCGTACCTCGCCGCCCGCCTCGCGCAGTTCTACGAGCGTGCCGGCTCCTTCGAGAACGTGAACGGCACCGAAGGGTCCGTCTCGGCTATCGGTGCGGTGTCGCCGCCTGGCGGCGACTTCTCCGAGCCGGTCACCCAGAACACGCTGCGCATCGTCAAGACATTCTGGGCGCTCGATGCGGACCTCGCCGAGCGGCGACACTTCCCATCGATCAACTGGAACGAGTCGTACTCGCTGTATCGCACCCAGCTCGATCCGTGGTTCCAAGAGCACGTGGCCGAGGACTGGCCCGACAAGCGGCAGTGGGCCGTCGACGTGCTTGACGAGGAGACGGAGCTTCAAGAGATCGTCCAGCTGGTCGGCAAGGACGCGCTTCCGGACGACCAACAGCTCACGCTCGAGGTCGCTCGCTACCTGCGTGAGGCGTACCTCCAGCAGAACGCGTTCCACCCGGTCGACACCTACTGTCCGCCGGAGAAGACGTACCTCCTGTTGACGGCGATCCAGACGCTCAACGACGAGGCGTTCGACGCGCTCGAAGCCGGCGTACCGGTCGACGAGATCGTCGCGATCGACGCTGCGCCGAAGATCAACCGGGTTGGCGTCCAAGAGGAGTACGAGGCATACATCGAGGAGTTGAAAGCCGACATCACCGACGAGCTCCGGAGTCTCTACTGAACATGAAAGAGTACCAAACAATCACCGAGATCAGCGGCCCCCTGGTGTACGCCGAGGTTGACGAGGCTATCGGGTACGACGAGATCGTCGAGATCGAAACGGCACAGGGCGAGACGCTGCGCGGACAGGTGCTCGAATCCTCGGAGGGCGTCGTCGCCATCCAGGTGTTCGAGGGCACGTCCGGAATCGACCAGAACGCGTCCGTCCGCTTCTTGGGCGAGACGATGAAGATGCCCGTCACCGAGGATCTCCTCGGGCGAGTGCTTGACGGGTCGGGCCGTCCGATCGACGACGGGCCAGACATCGTCCCCGAGGAACGACAGGACATCGTCGGTGCGGCGATCAACCCGTACTCACGGGAGTACCCCGAGGAGTTCATCGAGACGGGCGTCTCTGCCATCGACGGCATGAACACGCTCGTCCGTGGTCAGAAGCTCCCGATCTTCTCGAGTTCGGGCCAGCCACACAGCGACCTGGCGATGCAGATCGCAAGACAGGCGAGTGTGCCCGAAGAGGAGGGTGACGACGAGGACGGCTCCGAGTTCGCTGTCATCTTCGGTGCGATGGGTATCACCCAGGAGGAGGCGAACGAGTTCATGGAGGACTTCGAGCGCACGGGCGCCTTAGAGCGCTCTGTTGTCTTCATGAACCTCGCGGACGACCCCGCTGTCGAGCGGACGGTCACCCCGCGGATGGTGCTCACAACAGCCGAGTACCTTGCGTTTGAGAAGGACTACCACGTCCTCGTCATCCTTACCGACATGACGAACTACTGTGAGGCACTCCGTGAGATCGGTGCGGCCCGTGAGGAGGTGCCCGGTCGGCGTGGATACCCCGGATACATGTACACCGACCTGGCACAGCTGTACGAGCGTGCCGGTCGGATACAGGGTCGTGAAGGCTCGGTGACGCAGATCCCGATCCTCACGATGCCCGGCGACGACGACACTCATCCGATCCCGGACCTGACTGGGTACATCACGGAGGGGCAGATCTACGTCGACCCCGACCTGAACAGCCAGGGACTCGAGCCGCCGATCAACGTGCTTCCGAGCCTCTCACGGCTGATGGACGACGGTATCGGCGAAGGGCTCACGCGGGCGGACCACAGCGACGTCGCCAACCAGATGTACGCGGCGTACGCGGAGGGTGAAAACCTGCGTGACCTCGTGAACATCGTCGGTCGTGAGGCGCTCTCAGAGCGCGACAACAAGTATCTCGACTTCGCGGACGCCTTCGAGACGACGTTTGTCGACCAAGGCTTCGAGACGAACCGCGAGCTCGAAGACACGCTCGCGCTCGGGTGGGACCTTCTCTCGACGCTGCCGAAAGAGGAGCTCAACCGGATTGACGAGGAGTTCATCGAGATGTACTACCGCGAGGATGAGTCGGAGCGCGTCGCCGTCGAGGCCGACGACTGAGCCGGCACGCCTTTTTTGACCACTGTCTCGACCCATCGAGCGACGGGGTCGTCTGGAAAGAATTAACCACGCCCGCCCGGAAGAGACCGGTAAGCGATGGCAACGGACGTCAAGCCGACCCGGAAGAACCTGATGGCGATCGAAGACCGGATCGAGCTCTCAGAGCGCGGCCACGACACGCTCGAACAGAAGCGTGACGGGCTCATCATGGAGTTCATGGACATCCTCGACCAGGCCCAAGACGTCCGCTCGGAGGTGGCAGATGACTACGAGACCGCCCAGCACACAATCGACATGGCTCGTGCTATGGAGGGTGACGTCGCCGTCCGCGGCGCGGCCGCGGCGTTGAAAGAACACCCGGAGATCACGACGCGCTCGAAGAACATCATGGGCGTCGTCGTCCCCCAGATCGAGTCCTCGAAGGTGAAAAAGAACCTCGATGAACGCGGGTACGGCCTGCTCGGCTCTTCGGCGCGGATTGACGAAGCGGCCGACGCCTACGAGAAGCTGCTTGAATCGATCATTCTCGCCGCCGAGGTGGAGACGGCGATGAAAAAGATGCTCACGGAGATCGAGACGACAAAGCGCCGCGTAAACGCCCTCGAGTTCACGTTGTTGCCACAGCTGTACGAGAATCAGGAGTACATCGAACAAAAGCTCGAAGAACAAGAGCGCGAGGAGATCTTCCGGCTAAAAAAGATCAAAGATAAAAAAGAAGCAGAGGAGGCCGAAGACGAGGCGGATGCGGACGCAGGCGACGACGAGGACACAGCGGAGCCGGCAGAGCAGGCCGAGTGACGCAGCGGCTCGACACCCACCGTACACACAATGGCTTGTCCCCACTGTGGCTCGTCTGTTGTCGCGTTCATCGTTCCCTTGTCGCTTCGCGTGCACGCGCCGACTGACGAGACGGCACTCTGCACGCACTGTCTCCGAACAAGTTCAGCAGCGGCCGCCGACGCGACGGCCGTCGATGTCGAGATAGCCGACTTCGGGTCGGTTGACCGCGCGTTTCCCACAGGTGAGCCCGCAGCCGCGCTCGCGCTCTGTTGTGGACTCCTCGAGTCGCTTGCACACAACCGAGCCGCGATCGAGACGCTCGTCGAACACGCCGAACGCGGTGGCGTCGACGTTTTCAGCTTTCTTAAGCGACTCGACGCCGAGGCGGCACCGTTCGACCTCACTCGGCGTCGGGCCGCGCTCGCCGACCTGTTGTGAGACCTTGCCGGCGGCTCACAGGTCGACGCCGGGCGGGTCGTTCCACTCGTCGTCATCCGAATCGTCGTCGGCCGTACTCTCGGCTGTGACCTTGCTGTCGTCCGTCTCATCACCATCGGCTCGGTCGCCGGCACGCCTGCTGTTCGCACTCGGTCCGAGCGCCGGCTCGCCGCGTCTTGAGTCGTGCACCTCGAAGACCGCACCGCGGGTGAAGTCGTCGTCGGCCGGGTCGGCGTGTTTTTCCGATCGTTCAAAGAGGTACGCAAAGAAGCCGAAAAGCGGTACGACGAACGCGATCACCGCCCACTTTCGCGGGTTCATGCCGTGGTTTGGCGCGTCGAGGTAGGCGTACGCCGCGAACGCGACGAGCCACGCGAGCGGGAGACCGATCAGGATGACGGCAACGAGCGGCTCCATACCTCTTCTTCGAGCGGACGAGTATAATGCCCTGGGTCGCGCCTGGAGCGGGTCCGTCGGCCGTCGATTCCGGCGAACGCGCGCCCCTCCCGCAGAGTGATATACTCCGCACGTGTGGGTTGCGATATGACAATGCTACCGGCTGCGACCGTGGGTGCGGCGTATACCGACTCGACCGCTTGGGAGCTCCTCGCTGACCTCTCGGATCTCGGCGACCGGATGCCGGGCCACGAGGGTGAGACGGCGGCGGCGGCGCTGGTCGCCGACGCGCTTGAGGCGGCGGGCTGTGCGTCGGTCACGGAGACCTCGTTTCCGATCCCCGGGTGGTGGCGTGAGTCGGCAGCGCTCACCGTCGAGCACACTGGACGCGCGACGACGTTCGACGGGAGCCACGAACTCGTCGCGCTCCCGGGGACGCCCTCCGGTGAGGTGACCGGCGAGATCGTCGACGTGGGGTACGGCCTTCCGGAGGATTTCGAAGGACTCGATCTGTCTGGGTGTATCGCGATGGCGTCGAGTCTCACGCCCGACGACTACGGCCGCTGGGTCCACCGCAGTGAGAAGTACGACTACGCCGCCGAGTCGGGTGCGGCGGGCTTCCTGTTTTATAACCACATCGAGGGGGCCCTCCCACCGACCGGCGACGTCGGCCGGACGAACGGGCCGGGGGCGATCCCGGCGGTAGGACTGAGCAAAGAGCTCGGTGCGCGACTCACCCGCCACTGTGAGACGAGTGACGACGGCGGCATCGACGCGACACTCTCGGTTTCGGCCCGCAACGAGCCGGCGACGTCGACGACAGTCGAGGCAGTGCTGGGCCCCGACACCGACGAGGAGGTGGTATACACCGCCCACCTTGACGCACACGATGTCGGCACAGGCGCGAACGACAACGGGTTTGGTGCCGCACTCGTCGTCGGCGTCGCCCGTGTGCTCGCGTCGATCGAAGCGGATCTCGAGACGCGGGTGCGGCTCGTCGTCTTCGGCGCCGAAGAAACTGGACTGTACGGGTCGTACTACTGGTCACACACGCACGACCTCGATTTGGTGAAGTGTGTACTCAACGTCGACGGCGCGGGGTACTCGCGGGACCTCGAAGTGTATCCACACGGTGCCGATGGCATGGGTGAGGCGTTCGAGGAGGTGAGCGACGCGTTCGACGTGCCGATCCGGGTTGAAGACGGTCTCCGCCCGCACAGCGACCACTGGCCGTTCGTCCAGCGCGGTGTCGCCGCCGGCCAGGGCCGCTCAACCGCTGACGGGAGCGGTCGCGGGTGGGGACACACCCACGGCGACACGTTCGACAAACTCGACGTGCGGGACCTCCGCGAGCTGACCGTGTTGTGTGCGGCAGGCGTGGCGAAACTCGCCGAGGCCGACCGCGCGGTTGCCGGCCGCGACCCAGAGTCGGTCAGAGACGAGGCGATAGCGGGCGGATACGACGTCGGGATGCGAGCGACCGGTACGTGGCCGTGGGGCGACGAGCGCCCCTGGCCGTGGGCGGATGAGCTGTCGTGAGGCGACTACTCGCTCGGTCAGCGTCCCGACAGCGACTGGGCCCGTTCGACCCCCTGGGTTGATGTCGTCGGGCTTCTATCTCACGCCCATCGTGTACCCTCGATACCAACCTCGAAGACGACTCGACGACTGGATGGTGACGCGATGACGGCTGACGACGCACTGGCTGTCGGCACGGCCGTCGCCGAGCCGGGTGAGCGGGCGACCGGATCACGTCATGTCGCCGAGCTACCACTCGGCGGCGACGTCAGCCTCCCCGTGACCGTCCTGAACGGGGCGGCAAGCGGCCCGACTGCGTGGGTCACGGCCGGGATCCACGGCGATGAGCCCACAGGGACAGTCGTCGCCCACGACATCGTCGATCGGATCGACGTCGACACGCTCGCAGGGCGGGTGGTGTGTCTTCCGGTGATGAACCCCGATGGCTTTCGGCGAAACCGTCGGACCGCCTCGTACCACGACGACGATCCCAACCGGTACTTCGGTCGCGAGCCGTCGCCGTCCGGGGATCCCCCACGCGTCCAACAACAGATCTGCGAGCGCATCTACGAGGATATCCGCGGGACGGCCGACGCGCTTGTCGCGCTGCACACGTCTTGGGTCGCGACGCATCCGTACACGATCCGGCCGCGGGTCCCGTACGGGGCACACCGAGACACCTCAACGGCGATTGCGCTTCGCGACGACATCGCGGCGCTGACAGACGCGTTCGGGCTGCCCGTTATCACCCAGTTCGACGCCGCGACGACCGACGCGCGCGAGCTCGAGTACGCACTGACCGGTGCGGCGGTCGCAGACGGCATCCCGGCGTTCACGCCCGAGCTTGGCGGGCGGCGCGTCGTTGAGCGCGACGTTGCCGCGGCGGCCGTCGACGGGCTGTGGAACGTGCTTGCCGCCCTCGAGATGGTCACCGAGCCGGTGACGCCCGCCGCGCGGTTCGACCTCGAGCTCGAGACCGACCACAAGCGATTCGTCGGCCCGCACACGCCCGTCGCGGGAATCGTGCGCTATCGCGTCACCGAGGGGGCCAGCCTTACCGCCGGTGACCCCGTCGCCGACATCGTCGACGCCCATGGCACGGTCCAGACGACGGTGACCGCACCACACGATGGGGTCGTCCTCAGCCGCCGCGAGCGGGCGGCGGTGTACGCAAATGACCCGCTGTTCGACCTCGCGGTCCCCGACGACGACCCGCTTCTCGTCGAGTCGACGTGAACGCTCGGGCCGTGCAGCTCCGTCATCGACCGTCCGGCGCGGCCACGTCGTGCACGCTCGCTACCGAGGTCGCTATCGCGCGGTCGCGACTCGCGCAGGCCCGCGGGCTGATGTTTCGGCGCTCGGTTCCGGACGGCTACGCGCTCGTGTTCCCGTTCGAGGACGTCGGGGCCCAGACGCTCCACATGCTTTTCGTCCCGTTCGCCATCGACGCCTTGTGGCTCGTCGACGACCGGGTAACGGCAGTACAGCGGCTCGCGCCGTTCGTCGGTATCGGTCGCGGAGAGGCAGACACGGTAGTCGAGCTTCCGGCTGGCGGGGCCGCCGATGTCGCCGTCAGCGACGAAGTTCGGCTCGTACGATGAGCTCAGTCCGCGTTCGCCTGCCAGTTGCGGACGGTGTCGGCGCCCACTCCGTCGACGTCGCCGGCGAGCTCGTCTGGGTCCGCCGACTTCAGCTCCTCGACGCCGTCGATACCGGCCGCCGCAAGCTTCTCGGCGGTCTTCTCGCCGATGCCGTCGATAGTTTGGAGCGTTGAGCCTGCCTCACGGGCCTGAAACTCGCGGTAGTTGCAGATTGGACATCCGAGCTCCCAGGGCTCGTCGCCACTGTGAATCCGTAGGTGCGGGAGGTCGTGTTCATCGCAGCGCTCGTCTGTCACCTTGACCTCGCCGCGACGCGGTAACGGCAACGAGTACTCACACTCCGGGTAGCGGGTGCACCCGACGAGTCGTGAGCCTGATCGGAGCCGCTTGATCGCGAGCTCCCCACCGGCGTCTTCGCCACACTCGGGACACGCGCCTATCACCCGGTCCTCGGTCTCGTCGGCCTCGTCGGCTTTACATCCCGGACAGCCGTGAACGAACGTCTTCCGGCCGGCGAGCATCTTCACGTGGTGGAGGTCGTGTGTCGAACACGTCTCCTCGAGGATCAGCGGCTTCCCCGTCGAGGGCAGCGGTAAGGTGTACTCACACGCCGGGTAGCCGTCACAGCCGATGAAGTACGAGCCGCCACGCGACTGACGAACGAGCAGGTCGGCGCCGCACTCGGAACACGGCCCGAGCGTCTTGTCGGCTTTGAGCGAGCGCCGGAGCTGATCACCGATCGCCTCGCGGGAATCGGTGAGGTCGTCGAAGACGGTCTCGAGTAGCTCCCGTGAAGCAGCAGTCACCTCGTCGTACCCTTTCTCGCCGGCGGCTATCGCCTGCATGTCTCGTTCGAGCTGCGCGGTCATCTCCTCGGAGACGACATGCGCGGCGAACCCCTCTGCGGCCTCGACGACGGCCTCTGCCAGCCGGGTCGGTCGCGGCGGGTCGCCCTCGACGTAGCCGCGGTCATACAGCTTCTCGAGGGTTCGATGACGTGTTGCTTTCGTCCCCACACCGCGGGCCTCCATCTCTTCTATCAGTCGCGACTGGCCGTACCGGCGTGGGGGCTGGGTCTCTTTGGCGGCCGTGTGTTGGTCTTCTACCGCTAGCGTCTCGCCTTCCGTCACGTCCGGGACGATCCGCTCGTCGCTGGAGCGGTACGGGTACACCGCGTGGTAGCCCGGCGCGAGCAGCCGCTTGCCGTTCGCCTTCAGCCGAAGTCCGCCGTCGGCGGCGAGCGACGGGGTCCCGTCGGCCTCCTCGGGTGCTCGCAGTGCGGCGACCGGGTCGGCCGTCTCGGCGATTGCCGTCGCATCGCCGTCTGCGAGCGCGACGACGCGCAGCCGCTCCCATTCGGCCGCCGGCGCACACGTCGCAAAAAAGCGCCTGACGATCAGTTCATACACCGCCCACTCGTCCTCAGAGAGGGCGCTCGCGGCTGGGAGGTCTCCAGTCGGGTGAATCGGCGGGTGGTCCGTCGTTTCCTTGTCGCCCGCGGTCGGCTCGATCGTCTCGGCGTCGAGCAGCGACGTGGCGTCGTCACCGAACCGCGAGGACGCAGCGAGCGACTTGAGCAGCTCGCGGGGGTCGAGGTCGTCCGGGTACACTGTGTTGTCCGTTCGCGGGTAGGTGACGTAGCCAGCGGTGTACAGGTCCTCGGCTATCGACATCGCGCGCTGGGCACCGTAGCCGAGAGAACCGGCCGCACGGATGTATGCGGTCGTGTTAAATGGTGTCGGCGGCTCGTCTGTCTGTGTTCGTCGGCTGACGTCATCGACGACAGCCTCGTCCGTGGCGGCGAACGCCTCGGTGAGTGTGTCCGCGACGGACTCGTCCCAGACTCGGGTCGCCTCTGTCCCCCTGTCGGTTTTCAAGAAGTACTGCGCGTCAAACGGGTCTCCGTCGGTCTTCGAGAGGGCTCCAGACAGCTCCCAGTACGACTCGGGGTCGAACGCGCGGATTTCGCGCTCGCGGTCGACGATCAGCTTGAGGGTCGGTCCCTGGACCCGCCCCACAGAAATAAAGTCGGTCCCGAGCTGGCGGGCCGAAAGCGAGAGGAACCGCGTGAGTGCGGCTCCCCACGTCAGGTCGATCACCTGTCTGGCCTCGCCGGCGGCGGCGAGATCGAAGTCGAGGTCGTCTGGGTCGTCGAACGCGTCCGTTACCTCCCGCTCGGTGATCGACGAGAACCGAACGCGGTCGATCGGCGCGTTCTCGTTGACCTCGCGGACGAGCTCGTACGCTTCCTTGCCGATAAGCTCGCCCTCGCGGTCGTAGTCGGTGGCGATTGTGACCCGGGAGGCGTTTCGCGCGAGCTTCCGAAGTGCGGCGACGATCCCTTCCTGTGTTGGCGTCTTCTGGACCGGTGCGTCGATCAGCTCGACCGGCTCGACGTCGCGCCAGTCGCTGTACTCCGACGGGAAGTCGACACCGACGACGTGTCCCGAGAGCCCGATACACCGGTTCCCGCCCCAGCGGTAGACGGTGACGCCGACGACCTGCTCAGTGGATGCGCTGTCGTCGCTCAGGATCTCGGCGATCCGCCGGGCGGCGTTGTCCTTCTCTGTGACGATGACCTCGGGACCGCGACTCATCACAGCAGAATACGCCGCTCTTGGGTCTAAAGCTTTCGCGACGCACTAACCGACAGCAGACACGGGTGTCGGCGGCGATTCACTCGGCGTCGTCCGGGTCGGTCGCCACCCCACAGAGGCTCCCGTCGTCGTCGAACCGCTTCGCCCGCAAGAACCGCGCCCGGAGCCGGTTTGCCCCGTCTTTCATGTCGGCCTCACGGATCTCAGCTGCCCGGCCGTCTGCAACCGCGTCGACGATCGCCTCGAGTTGTTCTTTTTCACTCGGCGTGAGATCGAAGGTGTACGAGCGCGGCTGTTCGCTCTCGAGACGAGTCCACTTGCGCGCCGCCGAGACGACAAGTGAGCAGGGTTCTCGACACGGGAAGACGCCGTCGCCGCCGTCGACGTCGAGGTCGGTCTCTTCGTCGTACTCCCACTCGCGCCGCTTGAGACACTGTGAGTCGGCACAACACGCCTCGGCGACCCAGTTGACGTGCTCGTATCCCTCACCGCGGTCCCACGTTTTCACCACGCCGTAGATGCCCGACTGCCGCGCCATTGTCTCACGCCAGTGGCTCACGTCGAGGTCGCCCTCGCGCTCGCGGTGCCAGTTGGGTACGGTCGCGGGGTAGATCGTCTCCACTGTCTCGTAGACCGCTTTTGGCCCGAGGTCGGTGAAGGCCCACCCATCTCTGAGCGTCGGTGCAGTCTTGAGCGGGCGGTACCGCCCCGCCGCGTCGGCCGTCACCAGCCCGCGGGCGTCGAGGGGGTCGTCGTACCGATCGAGGTCTTCGACCGGTGTTCCGGCGTCGTCGACGTGGCGCACGTCGTATCGCCGCGCGCCTCGGTCGGTGACTGTTGCCGTGATCCGTAGCTCGCCCCACGCACGAGTGATCCCCTCGGCGAGTGCGGCGTACCGGCTCGCGACCGTCTCGCCGTCAGCGTCTTCGATCCAGCGGAGGAACGCCCGTCTTGGGCCGAACTCGCCGACGACGTGCTCGAAGGCGTACCAGTCCGTGACCGCCGACGCGCGGGCGTCGAGCGCCTCGTGGAGTGCGGCCTCCGACAGGCCGGTTTGTGGTTCCTTGCTCGCCGGCTCGAGGCGGTACGTTGTGGCCACGTCGTCGTCGCTCGCCTCGGCCTCGACGGTGAACCCCTCGAACCGGAGCGACTCGTCTGGGTCGCGTTTCGCGAGTTCATCCAGCACCGCGTCGAACGCCTCGCTTGGGAGTTCGACCGCCGGGACTGACGTCGACGACGGTGCGGTGGTGTCGCCCACGACTCAGTCCCCCGTGGCAACGCGGGTGGTCTGGCGCACGTCCTCAAGAGCACCCCCAAGGTCAGCGCCCGCGTCGGCGGCGCGTTCGAGCACCACGTCGGCCATAAGCGGCTCAGTCCCGACTGCGCCCGCGTACCAGACGCGGGTGTCATCGACGACCGTCGGCACGTCGTATCCCTCGGTGTAGTCGTCACAGAGCCCAACGTCCTCAGGAATGTCTTCTTGGGTGTGGTACCCGTCGGCGATGAAAAGCGGCACGAGCACGACGTCCTCGCTCTCGAAGAAGTCGGGGAGGTCGTCGACCTCGGGGTCCTCGTCCATGTACAGCGCGCGGACCTCGTCGAACCGGTCGCGGTCGCGGATCCGGTCGGCGTGGTACTCGACCGCCTTCGCGGAGTTCTCGTTGCGTTCGGTGCCGTGCCCGACTACCGCGAGGCCGACTCCGTCGCCGACGTCGGGATCGCTGGTGACCGACTCGGCCCGGCGGACGATCACGTCGGTCATCGCCTCGTGGGTTCCCACTGGTCCGCAGTAGTGGACCTCCCGCTCGATGTCTTCGGCGACGAGCGTGGCTTGGTCCGCCGAGAGGCCGTCGGAGTCCCACTCGGCGACGTCCCAGTCGTCAAGCCGCAGCTCGCGGGGGATCACCTGCTCGGTGAAGTATCCCTCCGAGACAAACAACGGGACGACGTACACGTCGTCGCCTTCGACGGTGCGGAGCACCTCGCGGAAGTGTGGTTCTTCTTTCCAGAAACCGGTGCGCACCTCGTCGAACGCGCCGGCCGCGCGGATCGTGTCGGCGTGTGCGTACGTCGGTGCACTCGAGTCGGGGTTCAGGTGTGAGCCGTGTGCGACAATGACGAGCGACTGCATATCTACGATCGGGCGGCGGCGCTTTTATCCACTTCGACAGGAGTCACGCCCTGCGAACGCTTCGTCTCCCACCGCGACGCGCGGAACGAAACGATCATTAGCGTCCCAATCACACCGGCGGGCATGTCGCTTGCAGCGGACACCCGCGAGGCGGTTCGTGCTCGGCCGTTTCTCCTTGATGCGCTTCGTGCAGGCGTGGTGAACTACGCTGCCGCAGCAGCGTGGCTCACCTCGACGGCCGGACTCAACGGCGATGAGGAGGCGATCGCGGCCGCACTTCGCCGATTCCGAGACGATCTTCCCGCGTACGCGACCGCTGATCACTCCGCGAGCATCTCGATGCGGAGCGGTGTCGGCGTCGTCGACGGGCCCTCAGCTCTCCTTGAGGACGCCGACGTACTGCTCCGAGTCGGAACCGTCGCGGTCATAAATGAGGGTGACGACACCGCACTCCTCGTCACCGGCGACGTGGGTGCCCGAACGCTCGCGGCGGTACTCGACGCGCTCGTCGCTGTCGACGTCTCCGTCGCGGCTGCGGGCGTCGCCGGAGACACGCTCCTTGTCGTGGTGTCCCGGCGAGACGGCGCGACCGCACTGCGAACCGTCGAGGCGGCACTAAAGCGAGTCCCGACGGACACAATGGCGTAGCGCGCGTCTCCCGTCAGTCGTCTTCGGCCGGCGGTGCGGCTCGTCGGGTCTCGGCACCGCCCGCGTCACCGGTCACGACGGAGTCACGCGTTGGCGCGGGCGCGTCCGCCTGTGAGAGCCACCGCACGAACCCACCCATGGCGACGAGACAGACGACGGCGAACGGCGCCCCGGTGACGATGACGGACGACCGGAGTGCTGTCGCCCCACCGACGACGACGAGGACGGAGGCGATAGCACCCTGTAACACGCCCCAGAACACACGGTTGGCGCCGGACGGCTCGCGTGTTCCCTTCGCTGTGAGCATCCCGACCGCGAGTGTCGAGGAGTCGGCCGAGGTGACGAAGAACGTCGTCACCAACACGAGAAACAGGGGCTGCCAGAGCTCGCCACCCGGGAAGGCGCCGAACAACACGTATCCTGAGACGCCGTCACCGAACTCGCCGACCGCCCCGAGGATGTCGACGACCCCCGCGTCCTGCAGCCGAATCGAAGTGCCACCGACGATCGTAAACCACAGCGCCGAGACGGCTGTCATCGTCCCGAAGGCGGTGCCGACGACCGACCGAATCGTCCGGCCGCGGGAGATTCGCGCGAGAAAGAGCCCGACGAATGGCGCCCAGGCGATCCACCACGACCAGTAGAAGACGGTCCAGGCGGCGGTCCATCCCGGGCCGCCTTCGACGCCACTCCCGGTGAACAGGCTCATCTCGAAGAAGTTCGCCGCGTACGTGCCGAGTGCGGCGACGCCGACGTTCAACACCGCGGTCGTCGGCCCGGCGAGGAGCGCCACGCCGAGCAGCAGTGTCATGAGTCCGACGTTGAACACCGAGAGCCGTCTGATCCCTCGGCCGACACCAGCGACGAGCGACAGCGTGAAAAGTGCCGTTATCCCGACGATCACCGCGACGGTCTCGGCGTCACCGAAGCTGATTCCGGTGCGGTACGTCACCCCGGTGAGCAGCTGTGTGGCGATGAAGCCGAGCCCGGTCGCGATCCCGCCAATAGTGGCGACGACGGCGAGCGTGTCGACCGTCCGTGCAACGATGCCGTCGAGCCCGTCAGGACCAAGCACCGGGTAGAGCGCGGTCGAGACGCGGAACGGGGCGTCGTGTCGGTACGCGAAGTACGCGACAGGGAGCCCGATCGCCAAGTACCCGCCCCAGGCGCTGATACCGTAGTGGAACACGGTGTACGCGACCGCCGGCACTGCAGCCGCGCTCGAGGCTGCGGCCACCTGCCCGGCGAAGAGGGGTGGAACGGTCTGGTAGTGTAACAATGCCTCGACGGGCCCGAAGAACACGATCCCAGCCGAGAGTCCGGCCGAGAAGAACATCGCCACGTACGAGGCTGTCCCGTACTCCGGGTCGCCCTCGCCGAGCCGGACCCGGCCGTACCGGCTGACGAGGAGATACGCGGCGAGTCCGACCAACGCGAGCACGGTGCCCAAGTACAGCCACGCGAGTCCGCGACCGAGCCGAACGAAAGCAGCGTCGATCGCGGCGGCCGCGCCCTCGGTGTCGACGACGGTGTACCCGAGGAAGGCGAACGTGACGAGCGCCCCGGCGGCGAACGGCACCGGATCGACTTCCGCACGAAACGAGCGTATCGACTCAACAATCGGGTTCTCACTCATAAAGAATTCGTATACAATCCCACGGGCTCCGCCCGGTTAAACCCTGCTTTCAGGCCTCAAGGGCGGCACAGAGCCGGTCGACCGGTGTCAGTGAGCTGACTCCGTCATCCGGGCTGTCGACCCCCGATTCCTCACTCACCGTCCCCTGAGTCGTCGTCGGAGCCGCCGAATGAATGAGGTAGCTGGAGTCGAATCGTCACACGTGAACCACGTTCCGGACGAGGCGCTCGCCGCGATCGACGCGTTCGGCGAGGGTCACCTCTACGGCGACCCGCCGCCGGTTCGCGAACGCCTCCGCTCCGATCTCCGCCTCCGGATCGTCCCGGACGGAGATGGCCGGCACGCCCGCTGTCGGTTCGAGACCGAACACACCCGCACACCACCCTCACTCCGCGAGCGTGGCTCCTTTCTCGCGACGTACGTCGACGGCGTCGACGACCGGCTTCGGGCGTGGGGGATCGAGCCCCCGCCGCTGTACGAGTACGTCGAGACGACTGACGGCACCCACCACTACGCGGGGACGCTTCGACTGCCGTAGGCGCCGTGTCGTGGTCGCGACGCTGCCCCTGGCCGCGCCGATCCGACGATTTCAAATCCGCCGCGTCGGTACGCCCCGGTAATGAGTCTCGTCGTCACCGATACCCTTGCAGGCGAGCGCGTCGAGTTCACCGCGGACAACGACGTCACCCTGTACGTCTGTGGGCTCACGGTGTCTGACGATCCCCACCTTGGACACGCCAGGCTCTGGTTCCACGCGGACGTGCTCCACCGGTGGCTGTCATACCACGGCTACACGGTTCGTCACGTCGAGAACGTCACCGACGTCAACGAGAAGATCACCGCGCGGGTCGGTGAGCGTGACGAGTGGGCCACCGAACGCGACGTGGCGACGACGTTCACCGAATCAACGTTCGCGGCGATGCGCGGGCTGAACTTGTTGCGCGCGGAGGTGTACCCCCGCGTCACCGAACACGTTCCGGAGATCCGCGCGCTCATCGAGACGCTCGTCGACCGAGGGTACGCCTACGAGTCGAACGGCTCCGTCTACTTCGACGTCACGACCTTCGAGGCGTACGGGGCGCTCTCGAACCAGGATGTCGACGAACTGGAAGCACAGGGCGAGCCCAATGAGCGCTCTGAAAAGAGCAACCCCGCCGACTTCGCGCTGTGGAAAGCCGACGGCGTGAGCGAGGCAGCTGTCCGCGATCACGCAAAACACGATCACGACGACATCGTCCCCGAGGGTGAGACGTGGGCGTCGCCGTGGGGTGAGGGGCGTCCGGGGTGGCATGTCGAGTGCTCGGCGATGTCGACGACGCACCTCGGTGACACCCTCGATATCCACATGGGCGGCCGCGACCTCGTCTTCCCACATCACGAAAACGAGATCGCACAGTCGGAGGCGGCGACCGGCGAACAGTTCGCCCGTCACTGGCTCCACGTCGGGCTCTTAGAGATGGACGGCGAGAAGATGTCCTCGTCTATCGGCAACTTCTGGACGGTGCCCGACGCGCTTGAGGAGCTCGGTGTCAACGTGATCCGGACGTTCTACGCCGGCGCCGCCTACCGCTCCGAGCAGGCGCTCACCGAGGAGACGATAGCGGAGGCCGAAGAGCGCTGGGAGCGCCTCTCGCGAACGTATGACCGCGCCGTTGCGGCGCTCGATTCCGTAAACGCCAGCGTGAAGGCGACCGACGAGTCGCTGCGTGAGACGGTCGAAGCCACCCGTGACGCGTTTGAGACAGCGATGGATGACGACCTCAACCTCCGGGAGGCGACCGCAGCGCTGCTCTCGCTCACCGACGCAGTGAATCGGCACCTCGACGCGCGGTCGGCGGGGACCGCTCGCGGTGACGACGGCTACGACTACCGCGGGCTCCACGCGGCCGTGACCGCCTTCGATGAACTCGGCGGCGACGTGCTCGGCCTTCAGTTCGAGTCGCCCACCGACGGCGACGTCGACCTAGCCGGCGAGTTAGTCGAGCTGATACTCGACGTTCGCGAGGCCGAACGGGAGACCGGGAACTACGACCGCGCCGACGAACTCCGCGACGCCCTTGATGCGGTCGGGGTCATCGTCGAGGACGGTCCAGACGGCGTCGAGTACCGGTTCGAGTAAGCCGTGGACGCTCGCCGCGCGGTTCACGCGAGAGTCGACCGGTTGCATCGCGATCGACTCAGTCAAGCAGCTGACTGCCGACGTACAGTGAGACGACGACCCCGCCGAGAGCGGCCGCGACGACGAGTCGAAGCTCCGTCGGCTCGTCGACGTCGAGCGCGTCGATCTCGCGGTAGATCGCCACGCCGACGGCGAGCAACACCCCGTAGGCGACGAGCAGCCGCGTGAAGACGGACATCCCGCCGCACTCAGCGGTAGCCGAGCGCTTCGAGTCGTTCGCGCGTCTCCGCGTCGAGCGTCGCCTGCTCCAGTGACGCGGCGAGGTCGGCGTGTTGGTGTTCGACGAGCTGTCGCGCCGTGCGGAGCGTGTAGTGCAGCTTGGGGTCGTCGGTCTCGTCGATGGCGCGCTCTATCAGCGCCGCCATCGTCTCGAGCGCGCTGGACTCCATACGGATCTCGAATATGAGAACCTGTATATAAAATCATGCGATCTCAGGGGGTCGCCTCGTGACGACTGGGCTCGCTCACTGGAGCACGTGTTCTGTGTCGTACGACCCGAGCACCCGGACCCAGCCGTTCTCGGCGATCGATTCGACCGCTTCGACCGCCGCGCCCATGTGGTCCTCGTAGAGGCCGGCGTCGACGTCGAAGTGGAAGAGGTAGTCGCCGAGTCGTTCGCCGCTCGGGCGCGATTCGATCCGCGAGAGGTTGAGGTTCCGGTCGGCGAACGCCTCAAGAAGCTCGAGCAGTAGCCCGGGGTAGTTCGCGTTCGGGTAGACGACAAGGGTGGTCTTCCCGCCAGCCTCCGAGCGCTCCGTCTCGGGGGCGACGACGAGGAATCGTGTCGCATTCGAGGTTCGGTCCTGGATGTTCTCGGCGAGGATCTCGAGGTCGTCACCTGCGTTGTCCGGGTGGCCGATGCCGGCGATCCGGGCGTCCTCGCGGGCACGTTCAACCCCGCGTGCGGTGGAGGCAACCGCCTCAAGGCCTGCTTCCGGGTGTGTCGTCTCTAACCAGTTGCGACACTGTGCGAGCGCCTGAGAGTGACTGGCGACAAGTTCGAAGCTCGGCGACTGTGCGAGTAGTGCGTGGCGGATCGGGGTGACGACCTCGCGGGTGACGGCGACGTCGTGGTCGGCCAGCGCGTCGAGGCTCTCTGAGACCGACCCTTCGATGCTGTTCTCGATGGGGACGACCCCGCGCTCGAACGCGCCGGCCGCGACCGCATCGACGATGGCGGTGACCGACTCGCGGAACGACACCTCGGTGGCGACGGCCCGCGCCGCACGGTGTGAGTACGTGCCGGCCGGACCGAGCGTGACTGCGTTCATGATAACGTTATATTCGGCGGCGGGCGAAAAGGGTGCTGGGATCGTGAGGGCCGGCCGACCCGCTAGGAGCGGTAGTCGGTGAGCGCGTTCACGTCCGCGACCACCGCGTCCGCTCCCGCCTCGAGGAACGCCCGGCGCCCCGCCTCGCCCGTCAGCCCGCCGGTCAACACGCCGATAGCGTCGTACGTCCGGTCCGGATCCGCCTCGTCGGCGTTGCGAGCGGTGCGGACGTCGTCGAGCGTGTCGCCCGCGAACGCCACCCGGTCGGCGTCGAACCGCTCTGCGAGTGTGATGAGCGCCTGTGGGTGTGGCTTTCCCTCCTCCCAGTCGTCCATCGTGAACCGGTGGGCCTCGGGGACGTCGAGTCCAACGCGTTCGAGCGCGATCGCCGCCTCCGCGGCCGGCCGCCCGGTCAACACGCCGACGTCGAACCGCTCGGTCAGCGTCTCGATCGTCGCCGGCTCGATGAGCGTGGGCTCATCGTGGATGTACCCGGCTGTCGTTACCGGTGGGTCGCCGCCTTCGAGCTCCCGATACAGCGCCTCGCCGAGGTACAGCGCCTGGAAGACGGCACGGAGTCGCGCCGGGTCCCACGCCTCGAAGACGCGTGCGGTCGCCACGCCGTCTGCCGTCTCGACGACGCGTTTTGCCGCCTCAACCCCGCCACCACCGGCAGCGATTCGATCCGTGAACGCCTCGACGTCGAGGCGGAGGCCAGCCCGCCGGGCGAGCACGAACAGCGCGGCCGCGTCCGTGAGCGCCCAGTCGTTGTTGAACCCGCCGGCGTCTTTGAACGCCTGTATCGCGTCGCGGTCGATCGTCTCGCCGTACACGCGATCGATCGACTCACGAATCGCTTTGCGGTAGGAGTCGGCGACGTCGACGACCACGCCATCAATGTCCAACACGAGGGCGTCAACCTGCATACCGATAGGCTGGCCGGCGAAGATTTGAACGTTCGGATCTGGTACGTGCCTCGTCTAGCGCGTCGATCACCGCCTTGCGCCGTTGTCGACGACGTACATCGTTTTCCGTGCTAGCGCGCGTCGCTCGACGGGCACGACCGGCTCCTCGAAGCCGAGCGTAGTGAACACACACGCCGCGTCGAGCCGCCGAGCGAGTTCGGCGGTCGGCCGCTGGAGCTCTGCCGGCAGCCGTCTGGCGTAGACAGCGTCGACCGTGGCCTGACTGATGGCCGGGTCGGGTTGCGTGGCCGAGTTGTCGGCCGCGAGCTCGACGACGTCTCCGTGACGGATAGTGAGGCTCCCGTTGCTCGTGACGGTCCCGTCACCGGCACCGTCGCCGTCGACTTGGTTGGTGGCCTCATCGACGAGCCACTCATCGTCCCACGCGGGCGGCTCAATGTCGATCGCGAGCACGGCACACCCACGTGCAGCGAGCTCGCGCGCCAAGCCGGGCCGGTTGCCGACGCCGACCTCGAGCAGCCGGTCGTATCGCTCGAGCGCGTCGACGAGGTCGTCGTGTCGGGGAGATCCCACGGCGGGGGGTTTATGACCGGGGCGGTCAAAACCGCTTTCATGCTCGTGGACATCGTGCCCGTCGGGGAGGTCACCCCGCGCGTGAAACGGGAAGCCTCCACCGTGCTCCGGTCGGTATACGAGTGTGACGTGACGGTCCACGACGACCAGCCGGTCCCCGCAAACGCGTACGACGACACCCGAGACCAGCATCGCGCCGAAGACCTCATCGAGGTCGTGAGCCGCGTCGGCAGCGGCGAGAAGAACATCGGTATCACCCCACAGGATCTGTACTACCGCCGCCGAAACTACGTCTTCGGACTCGCGTATCTCAACGGGAGCGGCTCGGTCATCTCGACACACCGGCTCCGAACGTCTTCTGACGGCGGCGTATCGATGAAACCCGCTGTCGACGTCTTTGCCGACCGGGTCCGCAAGGAGGTTGTTCACGAGGTCGGCCACACGCTCGGGCTCGAACACTGTGATAACAGCAAGTGTGTGATGTCGTTTTCCCCGACCGTCCGCGAAGTTGACGTGAAAGAAGAACACCTCTGTGGCACCTGCTCGCGGCTCGTGCGGTGAGCGACGCCGGTACACTAAACCCCGTCCGAACCCAGTATCCATCCATGGCCGCAAAGCCGGAGTACCGCGATCGCCCCGACGTTGAGGTCGCGCTGCTTGATGCCCTCGTCGACCGCGGTGACGAGGGAATGACCGTGCTCGAGCTTCGAGCGGCCGTCGACGCCGATATCGACGCGATCGAAGACGCCCTTGCCTCGTTGAAAGCCGACTCACTCATCACCGTCGAAACCGACGATCGCGTTCGCGTCTACCCGCACGACCGCGTCGTTCCCGACCCGGATGCCACCACGGACGAGGATCGCGGCGTCGTCGACGCCATTCGCCGTCGGCTCGGGCTGTAAGCCGAGACAGCGACGCTGACCCGCGAGCTTTTGTTTCCACCACGACTGTACGTACGTATGACGCTCGTCGCTTCGGCCCACGCCGACCACGGGGCGATCACCCGCGACCGCGGCGGCAGCGAGGTCGTCGACCACTACGGCAAGCCTGCCCGCGTCGGGAAGGCTGTCAGAAACGTCGTCGGGACGATCGAGATGGGATACGGCGTGCTCGCGGTGACTGGCAGCGACCGCGTTGCGTTCGTCGACAACGCTATCAGCAACCGCGTGCCGACGGCCGACGGTCACGGCGTCTACGCGCTGTTGTGTGACCCCCAAGGCGGGATCGAGACCGATATGTACGTGTACAACGCCGACGAGCGCCTGCTCGTCTTCCTCCCGCCTGAGCGCACCGATCCGGTCTGCGAAGACTGGGCGAGTAAGGTATTCATCCAAGACGTCGCGATCGCGGATATCTCCGACGAACTCGGCGTGTTCGGCGTTCACGGACCCAAATCCACGGAGAAGATCGCCTCGGTGCTCGCCGGTCCCGGTGCGCCTGAACCGCCGCTCACGTTCGTCCGTGGCACGATGGTCGACGCCGGTGTCACCGTGCTCGCGACGGACGCGCCGCTCGGCGAGGAGGGATACGAGGTCGTCTGTGCGGCCGATGACGCGTCCGACGTCTTCGACACGCTCGTCAATCGGGGACTTAACGCCGCCCCATTCGGCTACCGCACGTGGGACGCGTTGACGATCGAGGCGGGAACGCCACAGTTCGAGTACGAACTCTCCGGAAAGATCCCAAACGTCCTCGGGATCCGTAACGCGCTTGACTTCGAGAAGGGGTGTTACGTCGGCCAAGAGGTCGTCTCACGCGTCGAGAACCAGGGACGGCCCAGCCGACGGCTTGCCGGGCTCTCGCTCGCCGGGCTCGCGGACGCTGTCGCCGAGATTGACGGTGATGTGAATCCAGACGCGATCGACGAGGTACTACCGGCCGCCGGGGCTGCGGTGTTCGACGGCGACGAGGCGATCGGAGCGGTGACCCGCGCTGGGGTCGGCCCTGCGACCGAAGTACCACTCGCACTCGCCCTCGTCGATGCGACTGCCGACCCGACGGCCAGCTCTGTCACTGTTCGCGTCGACGGCGACGAGAGGGAGGCGACGCTCGAATCACTCCCGTTCATTGAGGGGAGTGCCCAGTCCGCGCGTCTGCCGCAGTATCCGGATGCAGTCGATTCGTAGGGATTCAGCAGCAATGGTTCACCGGTGATGCTCAAACTATCCACGTGACCGCACTGAACACGCCGAATCCGAGTACGAACGCGCCGACGAGCGATCCGATCCACGCGAGGACGGTGAACCCCATCTTTCTCCGGCTCACGCCCGCGTTGCCGACGGCGTATCCCGCGCCCACAATCGCCGAGACGATGATCTCGTTGAACGACACCGGGATCCCGAACGCGACGGCGGTCTGTGCGATCGCGAACGACGGGATGAGCGCTGCGATCGACCGCCGCGGCCCCATCGAGGCGTAGTCCTGTGCCAGCGCTTTGATCATCCGCGGCGCGCCCGTCCACGACCCGGCGAGGAGACCGATACCACCGCCTACGAGCAGCGCGACGAGTGAAACGCCGACAGTACTGAATATCGGGACCAGCGGGCCGATCGCGAGCCCGACCTGTGACCCACCGGCCGAAAACGCCACCAGCCCGCCCATCGAGAGCAGGAAGCGACGCTGTGCACCGGTCCGATCCCGTGTGACGTCAACGTACTCCGCTCCGGCGACCACCGCAGCGATAGCAACCGTCACGATGCCCGGTGTCAGCCCTCCACGCTCGGCGAGCACGACGGCTACCGACGCCTGCTCGCCGGCCGGTCCCAACAGCGCGAACCCAACGTTTGCGAGTATCGCGCCGACGACACCGGCGAGCACGGCGGTGAGCGCCCGCTCCGGCAGCCGGGTACCAGTGAGCGCTCGCGCGACGAGGTAGGCAGCACCCCCGCCAACGAACGGAGTGCTCACCCAAAGCGTGAGTATCTCGGCGTACTTCGGCCAGGCCGGGTCTCCACCCATCGCCAGTCCAACGCCGACGACGGCCCCGGTCACGGTGAACGCGGTCGCGATCGGGTAGCCCGCGAAGACACCGGCGGCGACGAGCACCGCAGCGACGACCAGCGCGACGATGGCCGCGGTCGCGGTGAGCGTGACGCCGCCAATCAGCTCGGTCCCAACCGCCTCCGTGACGTTCGCTCCTTGTAGTACCGCTCCGAGGAAGCCGAGTACGCCGACGACGAGTCCCGCGCGCATCACGGAAATGGCGTTGGCACCGACCGCAGGAGCGAACGGGGTCGACCCCGAGGAGCCAGCACCGATCGACCACGCCATGAACAGGCTGGCGACGCCGGCGACGACGAGAGTGGCAACTGTGGCGACCGCCATCGTCACCGCCGCCCGTCGTCGTAGCCCTCACGCAGTCCGAGTAACGTCCGCCGGACGAGGAGGAAGCCGAAAAAGAACAGCCCGAGCAGGCCGACGAGAACCAGCACGAACAACGGTTCGACCGAGAACATACCCACGCATCTGTCGGAACGGTGTTAGTCGTTTCGACCCGGCTGTGTACACACTCACGACTCGATCCGAAATCGCTCGAACACCTCGCCGTCGGGCGTGACGAGCCGACCGTCGAGACACCCGTTACCGTCCGGCTCGAGCTCCGCGTGGGCCGGTCGATTCCCGCGGGGCTGTGCGTGACTCCCCGGGTTCACGATCGGCAGATCGGGCTCGTCGTCGAACCGTGGACGGTGGCTGTGGCCACAGATCACGGCGTCGGCGTCGCGCTCGCGGCCGAGCATGACGAGCCCGGTGTCGCCGCTCCGGTGTCGGTGTGTCACCGCAAAGCGCACACCACCGTACTCGATGGTACATACTGCGGGGAGTCGGTCGCGAATTGCCGGCCCATCGTTGTTTCCGTACACCGCCCGCAGTGACCCCGCGGCCCGCTCGAATCCGTCGAGCACCGATGGCCGATAGAAGTCGCCTGCGTGAACGACGAGGTCGGCCTCGTCGACGGCCGTCCGCGTTCGGCCCTGCAGCCGGGTGTCGTCCACGCTGTGCGTGTCTGAGAGTACGGTAAGCATAAGCGCAGTTGCGCGGGCCAGTGGTTAAACGCGGCGGCCGGGGCGTCTCACCGGACTGTCAACAGCCGGCGAAGAATGTCGCCGTAGGCGGGCCGGGTGATTAACACACCGACGAGTACGCCGAGGATCGTAAAGATGGCAAACCCGGATAAGTCGCCGAGACTCAACACCATGAGGGGTGACATCGCCACGATCGTTGTGGCCGCGGCAGCCCCGATGACCCAGAACGCCCGGCGGAACCGCGAGTCGAATACCGTCCGGGAGTTCACATCACCTTCGCTCATCACCTCATC
Source organism: Halorubrum orientale (assembly GCF_059623105.1). Classification (NCBI taxonomy): domain Archaea; kingdom Methanobacteriati; phylum Methanobacteriota; class Halobacteria; order Halobacteriales; family Haloferacaceae; genus Halorubrum; species Halorubrum orientale. The sequence continues at coordinate 72,937 of NZ_JBSPSR010000001.1, forward strand.
GGCGATGATCACGAGGTCGTCGACGCCGGTACCGACCACGGCGATGAACCCGGCGATGACTGCCAACTCAAGCGGGTACCCCACGAGCGCGGCAAACCCAAGGAGCGCGTACACCTCCGCGAGCGCGGTGAGGATCATCGGCAGTGCGACGCGCGGCTCGCGATAGCGGACGAACACCATTCCCGCCACCGCGAAGACCGCGAGGATTCCGGTAATAGCCGAGTAGAACCGGAAGTTCTCCCCCTGGCTCGCCGAGATGGTTGAGGAGGTTCCCTGGCCACCGATATCGAGTTCGGCCGGGAGCGCACCGGCTCGAAGGTTGATCGAGATCGTCTGGGCGTCGCTGAAGTTCGTCGTCGTCAGCCGGAAGTTGCCGCTCTCGGCCCAACTGCCACGCGCCATGCTCGCCGCCAGGTCGTCGACCATCCCGAAGGCGTTGACGACCTCGCCGTTGACTATGAGCAGTAGACACGGATCGCTGTTCTCGGCGAGCGCGTCCGCCGACATGTCGTAATTGCACGTCGCGCCGCCGGCAGTGCCCGCAACGCCACGGTCGACCGCTGCGGACTGGAACCGTTCTGCGGGAGACTGCTCGCCTGCTGGGGCCTCGTTTACAACCGACACCGGGACGTACGCGCCGGTCCCCCGCTCGCGTTGGCTCGCCGTCCCGATGTTCTCGAAGTCGTCTTGAATGAGGACGTTCTCTTCGACCGCCGTGCCGTCCGGCGCGTCGGGATCTGGGTACGCGATAGCTATCTGGACGGTCCCGCGCTCTTCGAGCAGCTCGATCACGTCCTCACGGCCCTCACCAGGCACCTCGACGAGCAGGAAGTACTCGCCGGTTATCGACTGCACCTGCTGGACGCTGCCGCCGGAGAGCCCCGCCTCGTTGATCTTCCCGCGGATGATCTCCTCGGCGACGCCCCGCGTCTCGTCTGTCACGCCGGACCGAATCGACTCGTACGCGTAGCCGGAGGCGTCCATTGCCGCTCGGAACTGCGCCTCGTCGACCGTCGGATCGGTGACGTCGACCGCGCCGGTTGGACTCCCGGTGGCGCTCGTGGTGCTGTCTGCCACCACGGCATTCACGTCGCGCGTGGAGACGTTCGGGAGCTCGGCGGCGACGTCACTCGCCACCTGGGTGGGTTGGGCGCCGTCGAAGGTGACGTCGGTCGCGGTGTACCCGAGTAATGGGGCACGAACCCGCGTCCCGCCGGCGAGGTCGAGGCCGTACTGGAGGTTGGTCGCCCCTTGCGTTGCGTCGCCCGTGGTGCCGGCCGCGGTCTCGGGTGCGAACTGCGGGGCGAACAACGCGACTGACGAGCCGAGCACGACGGCGACGAGCAGGAGCACGCGCCAGTTCTTCTTGATCGGCTCAAGCATCAGCGACTCACCCCCTCGAATTTGTACCAGCGAAGCAGCGCTACGTTCAACAGGTACGTGTTCATCAGGTCCGCACAGAGCCCGATCGCGAGAATGATGCCGATGTCACGGAGCAAGTCGATGCCGAACAGCGTAGCGACGATTGCCATGACGATCATCGCCGCCATTGAGGTAATCGTCATCGTCACCCCGGTCCGCATCGCCCGGCTCACCGACTCGTAGAACCCGCCGGTCCGGCGTAACACCGAGTTGTTCAACAGGATGTCGGAGTCGACGCTGTACCCGATGATCATGAGCAGCGCGGCCACGATACCGAGCGTCATCTCGATCCCGAGGAGGTTCATCGCGGCGACCGGAATCACGAGATCGGAGAACGCCGAGGCGACGACGGCCACGGACGGAACCACCGTGCGGAACAGTGCGAACACGAGTACGCTCATCCCCAAAAAGGCGAGCACCAATCCAAAGATCGCGGTGCGGACGGTATCGGCGGCGAAGTTCGGCGACACTTGGTCGATACCGGTCGCCTCGAGGTTTGCCGCTGCCGCTTGGTCATCGAGGCGCCCGGCGAGGTCTTCGGGGTCGCCTTCAGTAGCACGGAACGTCACTACGTAGACGTTGTCGGCGGGGATCGACTGGATCGCGTCTGGCTGTCTGTCGAACGCTGTCTCGATCTGTCCGCGAACGTCTTCGCCGTCGTCGACGACTCGGAGTTCGACGCCTCCGGTGAACTCGAGTCCGGGCGTTGCCGGTGCGCCAGTGACGACGTACCACCCGCCGATCACGACGATCGCGAGCGCGAGCACGGCGAGCGGCACGAGCACGAGCTGCCGGTTCGAGTATGCGGTGTAATCGACGTCCGGTACCTCGATCCCTGTCATGAGACCGGTTCGTCCGTGATGCCGAATAAGCCTTCTTATATCCGCGGCGATGCATAGGCGCGACCGCTCGTCGCCGCTGTGTAACTCACGGCAGATACCGAACGCTGAGCACGCCCGGATCGGTGCGGATCTCGACCCGATTTACTCCGAGTCTGGCGGCCCGCGAGAGCGTCGACTCCCGGTCTTTCAGCACGTCGTCTGCGGCGGCGTCAGTGGCGTCTTCGGGCGGCGACAGGACGTGAATCTCGCCGATGCCGGCCCGTGGCTCTTGTGTCAACTCACCGGTCGACTGGTCGGCGGCAATCGCCCGTTCGTGTGCAGTCGGCGGCTCCTCGCTGTGCTCGATCGAGAGCGGCCACCGTTCTTCGAGCTCGACCACGCGGTACGTGAGCTCTAATGGTGGTTCTGGTGCGATCGTCGACTTGACGGCGTCGTCGACGGCGAACTCGTCGGTCGCATCCAGTGTGTGAACCTGCCCGTCGTGGACGTCTTTGAGGATCGCTGATCCGGACTTGACGTGCGTGACGAGAAACGTGCTCGTCTTCTGATCGCCCATTGCTAGCCCTCCGTTTGCGGCTCGGCGGCGTGCGTCGACGTGTCCGCGCTGGGGCGGCGGAGTCGATAATGTGTCCAGAAGATCCCTGCTGCGGTTGCTACTGGCGGCACGGCACCGAGCGGCCGCGGGAGCGCATACAACACATCGAGCAGCACGGAATCGGTGCTCTGGAGCGACTCGGGGACGGTGATGATGAGCCCGAGGTACAGCGAGGCGAGGAAGGCGAAGCCGGTAGCGGCGAGCGCACGGTCGTACCCGACTGCGACGGGGTCGCTCCGGCGGTGGCGGCGCGCGACGAAGAGCAGCGGGGCCAAAAGCGGTGCGACCGCAGCGAAACCAAGTATCACGTACAGTGTGCGCGTGAACAGGTACGTCCCGCTTGGCACGCCGACGGTCTCGCCCATCCAGACGACGAGCGCGAGCGTCACGACGGCTGCAATCGCAGCGGCGGCGAGTCCGCCGATCACCCCGTAGGCCCGCATCACCCAGGAGTCGGTGTGGCGGATCGCGTACGGGATTGCCCCGAGGACGCCCCGGTAGCTGTCTGTCATTGGACCCAATACGGCCGTCAATCGATTAAACCTCTCGTCCGCGATCTGTTCGTCGTCCGCTGGGCGTTCGTCGTCCGCGAGGTTTTAGCCGTTCGACGATGACTACCATCCGTGGGTTTGTACGACGTGTACCTCGGTGTTCGCCACCGCCTCCACGACGGAGCGCCGCCGGACCACGTCGCGATCGTGATGACCGAGCGCGACCTGCTCGTTGACGGTGCATTCGAGACGCTCGCTTCGGCGCTCAGGTGGGTGTTCGACTACGGCGCCGACCGGGTGACAGTCTCGGTCTCAGTCCTTGACGCCGCGGTTGTTCCCGCGCTCACGCGTTCGTTTTCGGCGCTCCAGACGCCAGCGCCGATATCAATTCGGGGGCCAGATGACACCGAATCTGCAGACGCGCCGATTCACGTGAACGTCGGCTTGGGTGGGAAAGCCGAGTTTGCGGCCGCGGTCCGTGACCTCGCTGCCGACGTCGCTGCCGGCGAGTTGACGCCCGAGGCTATCGATGAGGCGGCCGTCACCGACCGGCTCGTCTTTCCGACCGAGCCTGACCTCGTGATAAAAACCGGTGAAGAGCGCCTCTCGGACTTCGCCATCTGGCAGTCGGCGTACGCGGAGCTGTACTTTACCGACGTCAACTGGCGTGACTTCAGGCGACGCGACTATCTTCGGGCCGTCCTCGACTTTCAGGACCGGCAGCGACGATTCGGTCGATAGGCGGTGTGTTGTGGATGAGACGACGCCGTGATACGTGGGTACTCGTCTCCGTCACCACTCCTCAATATGGGTGTGGCGGTGGTGACTGTATGACCGAGACGACCCGTGAGCTCCAGCCACCACTTACACTCACACCCCAACTGAGCCGATACGCAGGTGGCTTTGTGAGCGACAGGACTCCGTGACACACGGACACAGATTTCAGCTATCCCCCCCAGCCGATTTTATACGATCGTTGTAATGGCTCTGTGACGGACACGACTCCACGACACACGGCCACCAGTTGGCCACACCCTCCCCAACCGATTCTATACGACTGTGACAGTACCAACGTGAACAACACGACCGCGCGACATCCGGACACCAATTAGTCACACCCTCCCCAGCCGATTCGCGAGTCGCCTGTGGCGACTCGCTCATCCCTCGCACGCGCTCGTGGACACGCCACAGGCGGTCCACGAGGCGCGCGCCACCGCGACGAGTACCGGGTTCCCGCTCCCGATCGACAGTGCTGTCGCTCACGTCGTTCACGAACTGTCTCGGCTGGGCCTCCTGCGAGAAGCGGGAGACGAGCCGGTGGACGACCGCAGGGAGTTTGCCGAGCATTGCGAGGCGAACGTTGACCGACGAAGTCAGTCAGAAGTGCACCGGCCGCGATTTGAACGCGGGTTGCAACCATGGCAAGGTTGCGTGATACCACTACACTACCGGTGCGAGCTTCGCATGTCATAGTGCGCTGGTGGGATACTTAACTCTGTCACCTCGGAATGGTGGTGCGATCCGAGGTTTGCCCTACACCATCTCTCTACGGGGAGAGAATCCCGCCGTGTACGGCGGGGCTTTCTCCTCGCACTTCCGCAACCCAGCAAATATCGCACCTGCGGTACGGGAAGCCTCGCCGTCGTCGGGCGTAACCCGACTGCCTGAGGGAGCGGAGTTCCTCTCCGTTTACCACGAGGAGGATATACCACGGTCGATCCGGTAGGCGTGTGTCGGCCTCGTCCGGCCGCCGGGTGTCGTTTCCAAAGGTCTTTGCCCTTGCCTGTCGAACGGCATCGTAATGGACGATGTCGCGCGAGCGCGTGGTGCCGCACGCGAGGCGCTCGCGAACGTCGAGCCCGACCGGCTCCGCCAGACGCTCGACGGGAGACTCGCTACGGCGGCCGTCACGCCCGGTGTTCTTTCGATCATTACTGCCCGTGCGCTCGACCCCGACGTCGACCCGGAAGCCGTCGTCGACCAAGCTGCGGGTGTCCAACTCATCTACGAGGGACTCAGGCTCACCCGCCGACTCGCACACGAGGAGCCGTGGACGGCCGTCTCGACGCCAGAAGCGGAGATAGACGCCGACCTCGACGTGCTTGCGGCCGACGTACTCGTCTCTCGCGGCTTCTCGCTTCTCGCACACACCGACGCCTCATCGGCTGCTGTCGAGGTCGTGCGTGCGTTCGGTCGCGACCAGACGCGCCGAGCGAATCCGGCCGTCGAGCCGCCGGAGGCGACGTCACTCGACCGGAATCTTGAGGTTGACGCACTGGAGCTCGCGGTTGTCGCCGGGACGACCGCGGTCGGTGGCGATCCGCCAGCAGAACTGCTCGCGTACGCCAGAGAGCTCGCTGCAGATTACGATGGGGAATTTCCCCCGCCCGGGCGTGCACTCCCTGAGACGACTGCTGACCAGATTGCGGCGATCTCCGAGCGAGCAGTGAGTGCGACCGATCGATGAGTGTTGTCGACCGGTGAGTATTGCTGGTGGTGATTGTGGTTGGCCAGTAATGCGGTCAAGTGAACGACGATTGCGACACTGCAGCACGGCCGGTGGCTTTCATCACATTCATATACGGCTGCCCAGTAGCATCGGGTGCAGCACTCCGATCGACGGACACTGACCGCACGCGCCTGGGTAGCTTAGCGGTAAAGCGCGTCCTTGGTAAGGACGAGAGCCCGGGTTCAAATCCCGGCCTAGGCTCTTCCTGCCGTACACCATTCATACGCACATTTTATACGATAAACACGTAACTCTCTGAGGATTTCAACAAAGCCCTCAAAGCCGAATACATATGAGCCATTAGCCACACATTGAATTATGCGAGACGAAAAATCTGAATTATCACGTCGTCGCTTACTACGGGGAGTTGGGGTAAGTGGTCTCACTGTCGGATTAGCTGGCTGTAATACAGAAAGTGAAGCCACGACTGGCTCAACATCAAGCCAAACGAATACAACCGGTGAGAGTGAGCCAGAAACGGTACCTGACAGTCGTACAGTAACGATTATCCACGATACGCATCTGCAGGGGCGATACGGTGATCTTGAGGAATCAGCGAACATTGCTAATTACATTGGATTGATCGACCAGCTGGCTGCCGAATATCCTACTGCCCTGCGTGTGGGCGTCGGCGATGACCTCGCGTCTTCAGTTCTATCCTCGGTATTTGACGGTGCACATATCGTCGATGCACTGAATGCTGGGAAGCTTGATTATGACGGCTTCGGCAACCACGACTTTGATATGGGTCCTGAGGTCTTCCGAGAGCAAGTTGCTAACAGTGAGTTTCCCTGGCTGAGTGCGAACTGTATTGATCGTCGCACCGACGAGGTGTTCGCGAGCGAACAAGGAGCCATGCGATACGCACTTCCCGAGGTGAATGGCGTCACGGTCGGGCTCACCGGAATCCTCACCGAAGAAGCACCAAACGTCGCGTCGCTCGGTGAGAACGCCAAGGTGCAAGAGCCCGCTACAGCCCTACAAGATGTTGTCCCACAGATGCGAGACGAAGGGGCAGATGTCGTCGTTGTCCTCTCTCACGTCGCGAGTCCAGTCGTTGAGTCTGAGGTTGCACCAAACGTCGACGGTGTGGACGCGTACGTAGGAGACCACGCCGCCCGCACGTACGAGACGCCCAAAATGGTTAACGGGAGTCTCGTCTCCGTTGTTGGAGATGAATTCGAACACCTTGCTGAACTCCACCTGCAGGTTGAAGCCGGTGAAGTAGTAGGCCACGAATTCACGCGTCATGCGACAGCCGAAGCGGTCGGACGAGGACTTGAACCCAACAATCAGGTCGTCCAGCTCGTCGAAGAGTATCAGAGTCGTCTCGATGATGAGGTCGGTCAGAAGGTTGGTGAAACGGACACGACGCTTGATTGTCGCGAAACAGTGGTCCGCCGGGAAGAGTCGAACATGGGCAATTTCATTGCTGAAACAATGCGTTCCTACACTGGTGCCGACGTTGCTGTCCAAAATGGAGGAAGTATCCGTACGGATACGCAGTACGAACCAGGTACGCTCACCCAACGAGACGTGATAAATATCCTGCCGTTTGGAAACGAGGTGACAGTTCTTGAGGTTTCTGGTGAGACGGTACGAGCAGTCCTCGAAAATGGAGTGAGTGAAATAGAACGTCTCTCTGGTCGATTCCCACAAGTTGCAGGGCTTCAATACACGTACGACGCATCAAATGAAGTTGAGAGTCGAGTTGTTGAAGCCAGTCTCAACGAAGAGCCAATTGACTCGGAGGGGACCTACACCATGGCTACAAACAACTTCATTGCAGACGGAGGAGACGAATATGAGATGCTCACCAACGCGCCACGAGTATTGACCCCTGGAAACGGTCCAGTCTTATCCAGCCTCATTACACGGCAGATAGAAGCCAACTCACCAATCGATCCAACGGTTACCGGGCGCATTTCGGTGCAAAATGCAACGTGGGAGACACAGATCACCGAGCGCTTAGGACACGCGGTCAAACTCTAGCTAGTAGTAATCCAGCCCCATTGGTTACGGAGAACTGAGGAGAACGTCTCGCGCTTCAGCGCGGGGAGGATATCAATAGTTGGGTCAGCCTCGGTATCATCGCTGCCTATTGTGTTTCTCCACGGAGAACGTCCCGTCGTTTAGTTGCTTGATTGCTCAATCAATAAACAGGATATATCCCGATCGTTGTTTAAATTACGATAAAATATTACAGAAATATACTTGTGTGCTACGGCCGTTATGTAACTATGAGTAGTTCTACAGTAACCATAAAAACAGTTATAGTAATTGTTTTTACTTTCACTTACCGAATCGATCGATCGATAACTCACCGACCATCCAGCCAGCCGACGCGAGTAGGTGTACAGCCATGAGCGATATATTCCTCGCTGCCGCCGCAGCACTTCCGCTCGTGACTGCTGCAGTGTTGCTTGTCGGTGCTCTCTGGCCCGCAACAAAGGCCATGCCCGTTGCATGGGCCACTGCCGTACTCGTGGCTGCAACTGTCTGGCAGCTCCCGGTTCGCTGGATCGCAGCGGCGACCACCTGGGGCGTGATGCTCGCTATCGAAATACTCTGGATCGTCTTCGGTGCGCTCGTGTTACTGTATACACTCCAGCAAGCAGGCGCGATCGAACGGATTGCATCAGGATTTGCGTCAATTAGTAGCGATCACCGTGTTCAGACAATCCTCATTGGATTCTTTTTGACGGCCTTTCTCACCGGGGTCGCGGGCTTTGGGACCCCGGCCGCAATCGTTGCCCCACTACTGGTTAGTCTCGGGTTCCCAGCACTTGCTGCGGTTATCGTGGCTCTTGTGGGCCATGCAATTGCAACCACGTACGGCGCAGTCGGTGTCCCAATCAATCCAGGTATCGCGGATGCAGTCGGTTCACTCGAGACAGTCTCTGCTGCTGAAGCCGCGGTATTTGCTGGTGATGTTAGTGGACTTACAGCCACCTACCACGTTCTCCCCGGCTTGGCTATGCCGCTTGTTACGGTGTCAATGCTCGTTTACTTCTTTGGCGACGTACCGCAGCGGTCACTTGCGGCAGTACGCCCTGTCGTCCCGCTTGCGTTGTTCGCTGGAGTAGCATTTATAATCCCATTCACCCTTACAGCCGTGTTTCTGGGTCCGGAACTACCCTCGATCATCGCCCCAATCGTTGGTGGGGGACTCACCGTTTGGGTACTCAATCGAGGGTGGCTGCTCCCCGACAGCCAGTGGCACCTCCCAGATAACCATACCTGGCCAGAGGCCTGGACTGGATCAACCCCTGGAAAGCACTCTGATCGGCCTGCGGATCAACAAAACACCGTGACAGATGGTGGACAGCCATTGTCACTTGGGCGAGCCTGGACGCCGTATATCCTGCTCGTCGTACTCCTCATTAGCACCCGAGATTTCACACCGGTTGGAAGTGCGCTCACACAGCTTGATATGTTCACGCTGTCTTGGACAGGAATCTTTGACACGACTATCACAAACAGTATCGCATGGGCATACGCGCCAGGCACGTGGCTCGTCGCAACTGCACTCATAGCGATTCCGCTGTACGGGCTTTCAGGAACTGAGATCAAACAGGCGTGGCAAGAAGCAGGAGAGACAGCGATCGCCCCTGCTGTTGCACTCACGTTCATTATTGGGACGGTTGGGATCCTTCTTCATTCTGGGCAGTATGGAGGTGCTCCCGGATCGCAGAGCATGATGCTTGCCATCGCTGATGGGGTCGGCGGGACATTTGGCGGGGTGTATACCGCTGTCGTTGCCCCCATCGGTGTCGTTGGGACGTTCGTAACCGGTTCCGTGATGGTCTCAAATGTCACGTTCAGCCCCATGCAGTATGAACTGGCTGGCAAGTTGGGGTATAATCAGGCGCATGTCGTCGCCGCCCAAGCCGCGGCAGGCGGGATCGGGAATGCAATCTCGATTCACAATGTGATCGCTGCATTGGCTACGGTTGGCCTCATCGGCAAGGAGGGAACCGTGATCAGGATGAATATCATTCCTGTTGCCGCGTATACGTTCATTATCTTTGCGCTACTGTCACTTGCGAGTCTCTTTGTCTAATATCACATCAAGCCCCGGAGCAAGATCACGCGGCTGCTGGGAGAACTCACCTGTCGTGACGATCATCACCTGGTTCACGTTGTCCTCTTGGATTCGGAGACTCACGTACTGTTGCACTTCAGGACTTCCAACCGTGGTCGATGGACCGTACCGCTTCGCCTGGATACGCTTTTTTCTTCTCCGTCCACGGCGACAACGTCGATACCGCGATCCCCTGGCTTCCCGACGACGCGTGTCTGCCAGCCGAGATACTCCCACACATCGCTTACAAAACACTCGAACGCCTCGGGATCCATCTGCTGGAGTCGCTGGCGCAAGTATTCGTGAGTCGGTGAATGATATGTAACCGATGACTCCGGAGTATCGGGTGGCATTAGTGTATGTTGAGCGAAGGGCTCTACCGCTGAAAGGTTGTCTGCTGTGTCCTCACGAACCAGCGCATACCTCAAAGCAGGATGCATCCAGTGCAGGTGGTAGTGCGCCGACGTACCCCTTGTGCCTCAACTACCACCCATCAGTCTGGCCAGTATCAGTGGTGCGGTCACGAGTCCGGGTTCAGGCCACGACTGCCACCGGTGGGGTCGGCTTCTCGCCGGATTCGGCCTTCACACCCACGTTAGTGGACGGGGCTAGCCATTCAACTCACCGACCAGCGGGGAGCCAATCCCGCGTGCTAACGGAACCGCAACTGAGAGCTAGTCGTCGGCAGGAGACGCTTCTGACTGTCCTTGCCAGAGGTTCGCATATGTATCTCCACCTGCAATCAGTTCCTCGTGAACCCCCTGCTCAACGATCTGGCCCTGATCCATCACCACAATCTGATCAGCGTTCTGAATTGTTGAAAGCCGGTGGGCAATGATGAACGCGGTCCGCTCCTCGACTAGCCGCTCAAGGCTCTCTTGAATCAGTTCCTCAGTTTCCGTGTCAACGTCCGATGTGGCCTCATCAAAGACGATGATCTCGGGGTCATTGAGCAGTGCCCGGGCGATGGCGAGGCGCTGCCGCTGGCCACCCGAGAGTTTGATGCCTCGCTCACCAACTTGCGTGTCGTATCCATTGGGGAGGTCTGTGATGAACTCATCCGCTGCGGCGGCTGAGGCCGCCTGCTCAACCCGGGCGCGTGCGCTCTCATTGGATCCTTCCAGCCACTCAGCTTCAAGTGTCTCGCGGTCGCCGTACGCGATATTCTCCGCGACGGTCCCCGAGAACAGGTACGGATTCTGCTCGACAATGGCGATGGCGTCCCGTAACGACTGTAGATCGTACTCTCGAACGTCAATCCCGTCAACCTGGACTCCGCCTTCATTGACATCGTGGAACCGGGGAATGAGTTTCAGGAGGGTTGACTTACCGGCCCCGGTCGCCCCGGCAAGCCCGATAGTCGTCCCCGACGGAACATCAAGCGAGACATCATGAAGGACAGGCTCGCGGTCCCCGTAGGCGAATGTAACGTCTTCAAAGGTGACTCCCCCGTCGGTTGACTCGGGGACATGCGCCGATTCGGGGCTGGTAATTGTAGGCTCACGGCCGAGCAACCCAAACACGCGCTCGGAGCTGGACTTTGCAAGCTGATACTTGTTCGCTGACTTACCGACCCGCCGCATCGGCGAGTACAGCCGCCGCAACAGGAGGAAAAAGAGTGCGAACCCGCCGAGGGTTAGCGCCCCCGCCTCACCAGGCACGCCGGTGATGATATCACTCCCACCGATGTAGAGAACGAGGACGAACACGATGCCGGTTAGTAGCCGCAGGGTAGCAAAGAATCCACGTCGGATTCGCAGCGCCCCAATCTTCTCATCGTGGTATGCCTCGCTCTGCTCAGCGACCCGACGCTGCTCAAAGCTATACCGGTCAAACGCCTTAATCACCGCAGCGCCACCGAGGTTGTTCTCAAGCCGCGTGTTCAATCGAGCAACGGTCTCGCGAATCGACTTATATCGAGGCTCGATCCAGGTGAGAAACTGGCCGCTCGCCAGTCCGATGATCGGGACCGGTGCTAGCGCAATGAGTGCGAGCTTCGGCGAGTACGTCCAAAGGATGATCGCAATCCCACCGACCGTTGCGACCACACGGATGAGCTGTCGGAACTCTGTGTTGAGGAACTGCTCAAGCCGATTGATATCGCTGTTGAGGATCGACATCATTCCGCCAGTCTGGTGATCCGCGAAAAAGTCCATAGAGAGCCGCTGAAGATGGCCGTACGTGTCGTTTCGCAGATCACGCTGGACCTTCTGTGCAGTCGCTTGAAGTAAATAGCGAGAAATAAAACGAGTGACCGATCGGACCAGGTACGCGAGAACCGCGATGAGCACAAGCTGTTCAAGTAACGCGAGGCGAGCCGCTTCGCCGGTGATCTCACCTTGCGGCAGCAAGCCCACGTCGGTCAGCAGTCCCGCGTCGGCCGACCCACGGATCGCTCGATCAATGGCAGCCGCGACGACAATCGGGGGGACCAGTCGGGCGAACCGGGTGAGGAACGCCGCAAGCACGCCGAGCGTGAGGGTTGGCCAGTAGCGTTTGGCGTAGCCGAGCAAACTCACCATCGGGTGTCCGTCAACGTTCTCCCGAACGTGCTCAAACCCGCCGTGGTCGTCTGTCACGGTGCTCGATAGCGCTCTCGCGTACAAGTATCCGATGACATGATCTTGTTAATATACGTAAGCGGTAAGATGGTTTTTCATCGTGGTGAGGATACCACCTGCATCGATCAGACAAACGCGCCTGTCAAATCAGACTGAACAAAAGCAAACGGCTCAAATTTGTTCAGCCCAACTACTATCTGATATGGGACAGGAAACACTCAGCGGTGACGATCTCTCTCAATTGCGTGCTGAGTACGGTCGGAAGATGAACGAAAAACTGCCAGAAAAAGCACAGCGTAGCGACGACTGGCCGATTCATCTTGACCACTGTTTTGATCGTGTCGTACTTGACAACCTGTTCGAAAGCGAATGGTACAGCCATGTTGACGGTCGCCCTGCGTACACGCATCTGTCTCAGGGTGAATTACAACAGGCCATCGAGATTGCTGACAGGATGCTCGAACGGGGGGAGACCGGCTGTAGAAGAACTAAATCAAAACTCGCTGCGATGGCGTGATACGCTCGGGGAAGATGGTCAATAAGACGCCATATCTTCTTAGCGGGGAGCCGTTAGTGTGTCTGCAGATCGAGTCTGCTGTCCGTATGGAACGTGGAAAGTGGTATTATTTCATACCGAATAGTTAAAAATTTTACCTGGGAGCGTTATCATAGACTAAGACCGTCGAGCGTCTCGGGGTTTACCACGTGCATCGGCTGCTCGCCCTTGCTCAGTGCCTCGATATCGTCAACTGTGAGTTTGCTGTGACGGTCAATGACATCCTGTGACGCTGAAGCGATGTGTGGCGTCGTGACGACATTGTCCATCTGAAGTAACGGATCGTTCTCAGCAATTGGCTCTTCGGGATATACATCCAGGGCCGCACCACTAATTTCGTCGTTTCTAAGCGCTGAAAGCAGCGCACCATCTTCAAGCAGCGCGGCTCGGGCCGTGTTGACGAAGTAGGCGTCATCGGGCATGGCAGCGAACTCTTCAGGACCAATCATCCCACGTGATCCCGGTGCTACCGCGGCATGGAGACTGACTACGTCGCTCCGTGAACAAAGGTCTTGAAGATCGGTCGTCTTCTCAACGCCGAACGGCTCCATCTCGACGTGGTCGACAAATGGGTCGTAAGCGATGACGTCCATACCGAACCCGTCACGCGCGCGCCTAGCTACGCGTCGACCGATGCGACTGAAGCCGACGAGTCCAAGCGTTCGACCACTGAGTTCTGGCCCACGAAGCATGGTGTACGGTGACTCCGAGCCGATTCCCCATGTCACGTCCTCGCGCTCGCCGCCCGCAGCCGCGTCTGCTTTAGGGTCCCCGGTATCTTTGCCCATCCGAAGGCGGTGGTGGGCACGGGCGATGTTCCGTGTCGCCGCAAGCAGTAGCCCCATCGTGTGATCAGCAACTGTCTCGGCGTTACGGCCTGGGGTATACAGTACGGGGATACCACGCTCTGTCGCTGCAGTGATGTCGACACTGGCTTCCGGCCCGCCACGAGGACACGCGATCAATTTCAAGTCTCCGGCGGCATCGATAACTTCGGCTGGTACACCTTCGAAGCCAGAGATGAATATTTCGACACCTGCGAGTCGCTCTTTGAGTTTCTCAACAGGCATCCGTCCATCACGGGTTTCGATCGGATCAAACTCCACCTCGAACCCGAGTTCGCCTAACTTCTCGATCCCATCTTCTGAAAAGTTCGAGGTTATGAGCACAGACATTGTATTGGTGTCTATTGACAACATTATGAGATAACACCCCAGACAATTAAGTGTGGTTTATCCCGCTGCCAAAGGCCATGATATATCCTATCTGGAATGGCAAATCAGCTGCTGATTGGCGGCGACGACAGCTCCAGATTGAGTGTCACAGTGAGACGATTACGACGGGGGTCCCGTCGAGACTACGCCATCACTGCTTGAGTACTCCACGTAGGACGTCGAAGCTAAACGAATAGCTGCTGAGCCTGACTATAGTAGTGTTTGCAACTGGGTTCACGAATTGATCCGGTATGTAGGCTGCAGAGTCGGTAAAACAGTATGGCAACAAAGTACGTGAACAATTACGTGCAAACGCTACTCTAGTTTACACAACAGTGTCTGTCTAGAGATTGTACGACACCTGACCGAGTAGCGGTCAGCTATACAGGTATATACAATATTGGTTACTCTCACCGGCGACAGAGACCAGAGGCGAACGGCACCAATCGATTATACAGTAGTGGCTCTTCAACAATTGCGTACGGAATGCATAAGAAGGGTCACTACGGGGCTGCGCTGACAGCGTATGCCCCAGTTGGAATGGGAGCGCTTGCTGGGGGTCTGACGTTGCCGCTGTCAGGGGTGGTCTCCTTGCCATCGGGTTGGCAATGTTCCCAGACATCGACATGGACCTTCCACCTGTCTCTCATCGCGGCCCAACACATACAGTCCAGTTCGCGTTTGTCGTCGCTGCCGTAACTGGTGTTCTTGGAGGCTTGCTCGGCCACGCTGCCACCTCCCAGTGGCTCTTGACTATTGGGCCGGCCTGCTATCTCGCTCTCGTCGGTGGACTCACTATCAGCTCACATATCGCTGCGGACGCACTCACACCGATGGGAGTCACCCCGTTTGGCGACGATCAGCACTACTCATACGACCTCTGGAACGCCGACAGCGTGATCGGGAACTACGGACTGCTAGCACTATGGACACTCTCGACATCAAGCGCACTCGCCATCGGTGCAGGACTCAATGCGCTCTTGACTCCGTATTTTTGAATAAGACCCTGAGAGCAACGAGAATATCGGTGTATGTGTCAAGCTCTTGTAAGAAGATTATTACAGAATCCAAGGAAAATGCCCCCGGGGCTTGACCCCAAGTCGATTCACACACACTTGTTGCTGAACTATCTTTTGATCGGTGAAACGACCACCTTACAAAATCGCTGAATTCGCCCAGCTCAGTATTCACCCTGCTATTTGGGGTACTAACCGTTTTATTTTCCCATTAACTTGAATATATATGCAAGTAGTAAATCATACGTGAAACGTACATGCGCTTCTCTTGGTATCCTTTCGGGGTGACTAGTGATGACCCCGTCTACTCCCATCATAGCCTATCTCAGCGCGGGTCTGACCGGTTGCGTGCTGCTTGTTAGCGTCGCGCTCGGTAGGAAGTATCGCTGGTCGAGCGCCCGTGAGCTCAATAAACTCGCTTGGGTGATCGTGGGGATATCACTCTGGTGGTCAACGGTGGCAACGATGAAATTCGCGACGACAGCACTTTCTTCAAAAATTCTGCTGTATCGGCTTGAGATGGTCGCGTGGATCGGGCTTCCCGTTTCGACGGCTTTGTTTGCACTCGTCGGGTTCTATCTCGGTGAGAACGCTGACACGCGCCCAGTGCGTGGACTTCTCACGTTTTTTCTGCACTCCTCGCAATCAGTGTCGTGCTTCCACAGTCCGTTTTGATTGGGACACCACGATCTGTTTGGGTCGGAGAGTCGGTTACGCTTGAGCACGACTTTGGCGTTGCACTGGGAATCGTCACCGGTCTTGCGTGGGCGATCCTCCTCTTCAGTATCTGCATGGTTGTCTACCGGCTCGCCCGCGGACGGCCAGTGTCACCAATCATTATTGCAGCTGTTGCGATCCCATTGTTCCCGGGGAGTATTGCGTTGTTGAAGCTGTTCGCCGTATACCCCGCTGGTGGTGAGGGATTCAACCTCGCTCCGGTGGCCAACAGTCTTGCAGTCGTGGTGTTTGCGCTTCTCGTACACCAAGATGGGATCCAAACTATCGTCCCGGACTCCCGACACGCTGCCATCGAAAACGCCGTGGAAGGGTATCTACTGGCAGACGACCGCGGAGTCGTCGTAGACTTGAACGATGCAGCGGCACACCTGACAACCACGACTGTCGGTGAGCCGGTTCCGTCGTGGCTATGCAAGCCGTTTTACGACGACACTACTGAAACGAGTGTGTCTACGCCAACCGGCCGACACGTGAACGTTCAGCGGAACACGATTGGCAGTGCTGGGAGACAGTGTGCGGTATTTCTCATTCGCGACATGACCGAGCAGCTTCGTCGAATGCGTGAACTCGAATCACGTGATCTTCTCATTAGGTCCATTCCAGTGGGTGTGTTTCGGATCGAGCTGGGCGCATCTCCCCGTGTCGTGTATGCAAACGAGGCGCTTGCTGAGTTATTCGGCCTCGACGACACCGACGCGATATGCGGCCGGCCTGTCGCTCGCGTGTTTGGGTCTCACCAGCTAATCGATGATGCGTCTATTCGGTCGACCGCGGCAGACCCACGTCCGGTTGAGCACGAGTTTGCACCGCCTCATCACGAGCCCTTCTGGGGACTCGTCTCGGTGTATCCGTCACGCGAGGACGAAACAGACATGCTTGAAGGCGTCGTCATGGACATCACCGCTGAAAAGCAGGCGGAAGCGCTCCTCGCAGAGGCGCTCTCGGAGACGACACGGGATCTCGATCTGATAGCGCAGCTCTGGGAGCTGTCGGTAAGCTTCACGGGCTTCGATGACTTCGCTGACGCGGCGCTTTCGGTTGTGACGGCGACGGAGGCGATCCACGCCGCCTGTGTCACTCGACAGGGACCGGCGTCCGGTCCTCAAATCGAATCCGTTGCGGCCGCAGGCGACACACAGTTCCCGCAACAACACCTATTAGAGGCAACAAATAGGGCATATGCCAGCGAAACGTCGTACGACACGACGTGTGAGCACGAACGCACGTCGTACGAGATCATCGCCACGCCAATCATCGCTGAGAACGTAGTCGATTCGGTACTGATCATCGTGAGCGAATCTCCGGTGCAGAAGAGTCTGAAGACACTCGCTGATGACGTCGCCACGGCGCTGGCGTACAAGCGAACGATTACGCATCGAGAGCGTATCTCTCGTGACGATTGCTTTGTCGAGCTTCAGATCACCGTCCCGAACGGACGTCACCCACTCACTCAGATCCTCAAGCAGGCTGACGTCGACACAAGGTCGCTCTCGTTTACTCCGACTCGGGTTGATGAGGACACGACGTGGATGCTCACGCAAGCAGATTACCCTGTGTGTGAGGCACTCACCAGTGCAGCGATCGCTCGTGACTCGAGTGATGCTGTGTCGCCGACAGCGGTTGACGACGATCAGTGCCGATGTGAGGTCGCTGTTGAGACAGCAGACATCCATCACCGGCTCGAACTCGAGGGAGTGGATGTGATCGAGCTCTCTGCAGACACGTGGACGACAGAGGTATGTGTACACGTCCCACCAGCAGTCGACGTCGCCACGGTTGTCGACATCTTTCGAGTGGAGTGGCCCGAAGCGCGCTTGCGGTCTCGGGAGGTCGTCGAACCCGAGCCGGTCACACCACACGCAGTAAGCGAGCTAGATGCGTATCAACGGAAAGCACTGGAGGTCGCGGTCAGGATGGGCTTTTTTGCTCGCCCACAAGGAGCCACCGCAGCAGATGTGGCAGAGGCGCTCGATACCAGCAGGTCGACGGTTACTCGTCGTATCCGAGCCGGCGAAAAAGCGGTGTTTTCGAGCCTGTTCACTGAATCACATACCGAGGTTGGTGGGGACCCAGACGGTGTAGAAGTCTCTGATAGTGAAACGCAATGACGGACTACTCTTAGGGCATTCGCCCTCGAGATCAAGCTCCGAGACACCCTACCGGACTATCTGTCGGTGAGGACCACGAACTCTCGTTAACGCATCTGTAGTGAGCCATACGGCTAAACTAAAACACACATATGCTCAGTAAAAATACTATACTAATCACCTAACAAAACACATACTGTAAAACCACTGCCACACTGGCCATATGTTCAACAAAGACCTAACGGGGTACAAGAGGTTCTCTCGTGCACACAACCATGAGACTCAGGACTCTACGACATCTCAACTTAGTACGCCGTCTGCAGTCGGCTGCCCTCCCCGGTGTGGGGCCGACAGTCCTCTCACGGGCTCTCCATGGTTCTACGAGCTATATGGGTTTGAGTTGTGGAGAGAGCCGGTCGCAAGCGGTGACGGGTTGGGATTCAACGTATGGGATTTGTAACCCTCTCTGTATCTGTGCTGCAGGAGCCAATAGCGTAGACCTCGGCGTCACCCACCGAGACGCCCCAGGCAAACAGGCGACTGGGGGTCCACCGGCGAGCGTTGCGATGGCAGAGACGGCGCGTTCGAGAGCGCGGACCGACAGGGCAGAATGAACCGAGCGTTCACTGCACTCGTCGCGCTGGTCGCTACGGTGATCGTCCTCACAGGGGCTGTCGCCTTCACACCCCCGGCGCTGGCACAAACAACTGGTCCGGCCGATGTGACCCTCAACGAATTAGACGGCTCGGGGACCGATGGTGACCCGTACATCGTCACGACCACGTCGGAACTGCAGGCGATCGAGAATGATACCGCTGCGCATTATCGGCTCGGGAACGACATCGACGCGAGTGCGACCGCACAGTGGAACGACGGGAAGGGCTTCGATCCGATTGGCTCGTTCAGCGGGACGTTCGACGGTGATGGAAACGAAATTTCAGACCTGTATATTCACCGCCCTGGCACGAACAACGTCGGCTTGTTCGGCTCTACTGGCTCGGGTGGACGTATCTCGAACGTCCATCTAGATAACGTCAGTGTCGAGGGACGGAACGACATCGGTGCGCTCGTCGGACACACCGACGGTCAGATTGATGGTTCGAGCGCCACCGGGAACGTCACCGGCAGCACCCGAGTCGGTGGGCTTATTGGTGAGCTGGGATCGACGACCGTCAGCAACTCGTACGCTGATGTAACAGTTGAGGGCGGCTCATACGTTGGTGGATTCGTTGGGGAGATGACTACTGGAGGAGGTCAGATCTTGGGATCCTTTGCCCGCGGTGACGTGAGCGGAAGTGATACTGTTGGAGGGTTTGTTGGGCAAGCTGGCGACTACGCGACCTATGCGCAGTATGCTTTTGGTGGGGGAGGTTCGAGGAAGAAAGAAGCCAGACAAAGGGGCTGTCCTGGCGATTTTGATACCGGCGAGAACCGAAATATAAAGTACGTTATCTCTCACCTGATCGGCGGCCAGGTGTCTATTTCAAATTCATATGCCTCCGGAAACGTCAGTGGGAGTAGCGGTGGGTTCGTAGGTAAGGCAGGCGAGGCGGCAATATCAGATTCGTTCGCATCCGGAGAAACTACATCAAGATTTTCGGGGGCATCTGCAGGTACTTCTCGAATAGCTGGGACAGACGCCCCTTGCCCGAAAGTGAACATTGTTGAGGGCTTGCCTATCTACCGAGGATCAAACAATTACGCATCAGCAGACCAAGTTACGGGTGACAATGCCGCTAAGACCGGATTTGACTTTGAGAACACCTGGAAGATCGTCACCGCCGATGACCCCCGCACCGATTTCGACAAGATCATTCTCCGAGGAGTCGACGAGAACGCGCAGTTCGACAGTGCCGAACGATTGGAAATCACCAATATAGACGTCAACGAGGTCGTCGCTGGGACCACCAATACGATCGAGATTACGGCGTTCGATTTCGCCGGTGAGCTGGACACGAACGTGCCGATCGAAGTCGTCGATGCCGACGGAGTCTCTGGACTGACCGCCGATGCGACGACGAACGACGCCGGCGTCGCGACGGTCTCGTTCACCGAGACGACCGCGGGCACGTACACGATCACGTTCGCGAATGCCGATAAACCCGATATCTCCAATACCGCGTCTGTGACGGTCGTGGCCGACAGCGTCGGGGCGACCAGCGCGGATGGAACAGCTGCCGGGTCGATTTCTGAAGTGGCCCAACCGTCGTCCGGTGCCGGGGTGACTGGCACTAT
The DNA here is from genome assembly GCF_059623105.1 of Halorubrum orientale. Lineage (NCBI taxonomy): Archaea > Methanobacteriati > Methanobacteriota > Halobacteria > Halobacteriales > Haloferacaceae > Halorubrum > Halorubrum orientale. Next base: position 93,287 of record NZ_JBSPSR010000001.1, read on the forward strand.
CAACGTGAGTGCCACAGACCGCTTCGGAAACCCGGTTGCGGGCACAAACCTCAGTGTCGCATCGAATGCCAGCCTCGGTGGCCTCGCGAACGGGACGAGTGTGACTACGAACGATTCGGGTGTGGCAGCGCTCGAATTCACTGAAACGCGGGCGGGCGACTACGACGTCGAACTCGTCGACGAGAGCGGGACTGTGACCCAGACGGTCACGGTTACAGTTACGAACCATCCCGATGGCGTGAGTGGCGGTGAGGGCGGTAACATTACCGTTGAAGGCCCCTCGACCACCAGCGCAGGGCAACAACAGGTCTTCGCTGTGAATGCGACGGATGTGTACGGGAACCTGGTCGCAGGTGAAAATATCAGCGCCACCGTACGCGATGGCATCTCGCTGTCGAATACGACGGTGACGACAGCCGGGTCGGGGGTGGCAACGTTCACCGTAACCGGCAAGACCGTCGGTGACTACGAGATCGAATTCAGTGACGAAAGCGGTACGTTCACTGACACTGCGAACCTGACGGTTGACCCGGACCGCGAGGGGTTGTCAGGTGGTAATGGTGGTACCGTTTCAGCGGTTACTCCGCCCGAAGCGGCTGCTGGGCAAACTGGTGTTATCGAACTGAACGTGACGGATCAGTTCGGGAACCTGCTCCCGAATGAAACGGTTATCGTCGCCACAACCGACGGCCTCGGTGGACTTGCGACCTCCACGGCCACAACGTCCAATAGCTCTGGTGTCGCGAAGTTCGAATTCAGTGAGACGAGCGCCGGCGACTACGAGGTCGCGTTCGCGGACGATACCTTCGGCGACGCCACAAACCTCAAAGGTGAATCCATCAGAGGGACGGTGACTGTCACTGTCTCTAACGATCCCGCGGGAGTGAGCGGGGGCACCGGCGGAGAAATCACAATCACCACAACACAGGTGAGTTACGACCGAGGACGTATCGCTGTCACCGCGACGGATCAGTACGGAAACCCCGTCGTCGGTGAGACGCTCTCCGTCGGAAACAACAGTGAGATCGGAGATCCTGCCCTGCCGGCAGAAACGAACGCCAATGGCGTCGCAGCAATCACATTTACAGAGACGACTGCCGGCGATTATTCGCTCACGGTCGCTGATGATAGCGGCGAGATCACCGATACTGCCACCGTGGAAATCGCTCCACATAGCAAGGGCGTGAGCGGTGGTACTGGTGGGACGATTACTGCGGAGACGACCGTCGACGGCGACTCGACGTCGACCGTCGAAATCACCGCTGAGGATGCGTCTGGGAATCGAGTGGTCGGTGAGACGATCCGGATTTCGGATGACGGCGGGGTCGGCGGACTCGACGGAGTAACCGCGGCGACGAACGACACTGGCGTGGCTACGATGCGTATCAGCGGCACAGTCCCTGGAGACTACACCCTCACCGTCTCCGACGACAGCGGCACGATTGATGACACCGCTTCGGTGACGGTGGCTGCGAACAGCGAGGGTGTAACCGGTGGCGACGGCGGGCAGCTCACAGCGCCGGCCTCGCAGACAGCAACTGCTGAGCAAGAAATAACGATCACGGTTGACGTCACTGACGAGAACGGCGTCAGGGTTCCGAACGAGAATATCACCGTCATGGACGCCGCTGGTATCGCCGACTTGGAAGGCGTCACTGCCGTCACGAACGAGTCGGGTGTTGCGACGTTTACGTTCTCTCAGAACGTCACCGGTGACTACGATATCACCCTTGCCGACCAAAGTGGGGCCTTCACGACGACGACAACTGCAACAGTCAGCGCACACAGTAAGGGCGTGAGTAGCGGTGGAGACATTACCGGGACGCAGACGCGTACACCAGGTGGGACCGGAATCACGGTAAATCCGACAGACACGTTCGGGAACCCTGTGGGTGGGGAAGTGATCACCATCACTGACGCGGATGGAATTTCCGACTTAGAGGGTGCCAGCGTCGACGCGAACAGTGACGGAGAGGCGACATTCAACTTCAGTGGAGTACAGGAAGGTGAGTACAATGTGACCGTGGAAGCGGGCGGTATTAGCCGAACTGTCCCGATATCAGTCACTGCGAACAGTGGCGGTGTGAGCGGCGGACAGGGAGGAGCGGTATCGGCGCCAGCGCCGCCGGCAACTCGTGCCGGTCAGACGAGCACGGTCAATATAACAGCAACCGACGAAAGCGGCGTTTTTGTTCCCAAGGAGACGATCCGAATCCGGTCTACTGACGGACTCGGTGGCCTGCCCAGTGGAACGACTGTGGAGACGAGCGCGGATGGTGTGGCCAGCTTCCAATTCAACGAGACCCGCGCAGGCAATTACACCGTCGAGTTCACCGATGAAAGCGGTGAAATCAGTAGTACGACTACCGTGTCGGTTACTGCCGACAGCGAGGGCGCTGTAGAACGCGGAGCGGTCACAAGTGCACGAACGCAGGTAGGAATCGAAGATAAAAACGCACCACTCGAACTGCTTGTCACCGATCAGTATGGGAACCCCGTTCCAAATACGAACGTCACGATTACGTCTCCCCGTAAAGAGTTCAACGGCAAAACCGGGACGACTGATTCCTCCGGCGTGGCAGTTATTAAATACACTGGGACGGAGCCAGGAAAATACCCTGTTGAGGTGGAATTTGCGGGGGCTAAGAATTCTGCCAAGTCCAGCGTTGTCGTTACAGTGTTCGAGAATCTCGATGTTGATCGAGGCCTCGAAACGGACACCCTGATTCACGGAACAGTCACTCACTCGAACGGCGATCGTGCGGATGGGGGCCGCGTGACTGTAGTAAAAGCAGACGGCAGCCACCGTCAAAACGTCTTGATCGATGCGGACGGGAACTACGAGGTTGCTGTCCCGGCTGGAAACTACCGCGTTATCGTTGATAGACCCGGCTCACCCAGGGCAATTGGAGAAGTGAATGCAGAACAAGCGAACCCAGACCCTGCACATCTGACGCTCAATAATCCTGGGACGATTGTCGGAAGTGTTACCGATCAGCAAAAATCGGCAGCCAACCTGCCCGTTCAGATCGGGGGCGAGGGGAGAACGTACTACAGCAAAACCAACAACAATGGAACCTTCGAACTCGATGTTCCGCCAGGGACCTACGTCGTAGCACCACTCGGGACCGGCGCCGGGTTGGGCTCTCGGGAGGTAACCGTTACAGCGGATAATCGTACGGACATTTCAATGGACCTGCAGCCACAGACCATCAATGACGATCCGGAGCTACGCATCGTCGATGGTCCGGGCAATCTGAGCGTCGGCGGACACGAGATGGTCGTTATCCCTGAAATCAAAGATGGTCTCTTACAGGTTCAGATCGCGAACAAGAGTGATCCGGGCCGTAATACGTCGGTCGTGGACACACCGTCGGAGCTGGAAGGATTTGGTGTGACGGAAAACACTGTGTTCGAAATCACGGTGACGGTAGAAAATTACACGCCCCACACGTTGTTCTGGGCACTGCGCAACGCCGAGTTCACCGCCACACCGAATCCGAGCAACCCCGCGGCTACTGATATCACGATCCGCGGAAGTCCAGTGGGGCTCGCGACCACATCAGCCAACAAAAAACGCGTTGGTCCGATGGTCGATGAGGACCCCGCGGAAGTCCTCTGGCCAAGCAGTGAGGAGGACACTGCTGATGCAACGTATAATCAGACCGTGATATTCTCGATCTACGACCTTTCGACTGAGCCAGAAGCGGTACAGAACCGACTCACTGGGATGATTCTCACGACGAACGCACAACAGATCTCACTTCCTGAGGTGCGAGACAACCGCTTGCGAACGTGGATAGCTGCACCACGGTTTGAACAACCCGGGGTCAAATATGACGGGTTCTATCAGGCAACAATCCCGGAGGGGCAGTTAGATGAGTGGGGGGTCGACTCCGCCGAGCACCAACTGTTTGCTGAGTACAAGTCTACTGACCGGGAACTGACGGTCGAATCCACGGGCGACGGGATAAGCGTCGACGTTTCGAATATCTCGTACTCGGCATCGTACGTTGACATCAGAGCCGACGCTGACGCACCGATTCCCGGCGACACCGAATCAGGCAATCAAGATAGTGTCGGCGGTGCTGGAGGGGACGATGAAAGCGGTGCTGGAGGGGACGATGAAAGCGGTGCTGGAGGGGACGATGAAAGCGGTGCTGGAGGGGACGATGAAAGCGGTGCTGGAGGGGACGATGAAAGCGGTGCTGGAGGGGGCAGCAGCGGCACTGATGATGGCGGTGACAGCGACACCACTGGAGGCGGCAGCAGCGGCACTACTGGAGGCGGCAGCAGCGGCACTACTGGAGGCGGCAGCAGCGGCACTACTGGAGGCGGCAGCAGCGGTACTGATGATGGCGGTGACAGCGGTACTGATGATGGCGGTGACAGCGGTACTGATGATGACGGAGAGAGTGGCACTGACGATGGCGGAGAGAGTGGCACTGCTGGAGGCGGTGGCGGCAGTAGTGGTGCTGTTGGCGTCGGTAGAGTGAGCGCCGGAGGCGGGGGCAGCAGCGGCGCTGGAGGCGCTAGTGGCGGTGCTGGCGGAAGTGGTGGTGCTGGCGGAAGCGGTGGTGCTGGCGGAAGCAGCGGTAGTAGTGGTGGTGGCGGTGGTGGAAGTGGTGGCGCTGCTGGAAGCGGTAGTGGCGCTGGAGGCAGCGGTGACAGTGGCGGCGGTGGCGGCGCAGGTGGAGCCGTCGGCGTTTTGCTCGCTTCGATAACCGCTCCGGTGCGGTGGTTCGGCTCGCTGTCTACCGCCGGTAAGGCCGCGGTTACCGTCACCGGTGGTGCTGGTGCGGCTGGAGCCGCCTACAGCTTCGGTGGCGACCGGATCCAGACGCCGACAAACATGGCTCGCCGCCGCCTCCAATCGTGGCTGCGACGGCGGCTGCGCGGTTCGACGCGCCAGCAGCTCACACGGTTCGTCACCAGCTTGCGAAAACGGCTGGCGTGGTCGAACATTCGCGCACGGCTGGCGGCGCTTCGCAAGTACTTCACGCGGTCGTACTGGCGTGAGTGGTTCGAAAGCCACCGGGAACTAGCGACTCGCGAGGGACTCCAGACGTTCCTCGTCGAGACGTACCGGTCGTACCGGAAGCGCCAGTGGCGCGGCTGGCTGCGGAGCCGGCTGCGTGGCGGTGTCGATACCGTCTCTGGCGGGCTCGTTACCACGCTCATCCCCGGCTGGCTCGCCCCTGTCTCCGGGCCTGTTGGAACCGCACTGAGCGTCGTGGTCGCCGAGATACAGCGGTGGATCGAAGACATCGTGATGGGCAAATTCGACGCCCTCGGCAAGCGCTACTCGACGCTCATGCTCCGGTCGAGTGCACTGCTCACGGACACGACCGATCGATTGTGGTACGCACTGAGCGGCGAGAACCCTCCAGCAAGTAATCCGTCGGTGTCGTCGATCGCAGGCGAGCACGCTGCGGCATTACGCGAGGTCGGCATCGAGTCGGTCGACCAGCTCGCAGCGGCGGATCTCGATCACCTCGTGAACACGCTTGAGACTGCGCCTGACGTCGTTGACGCGTGGATCGAGCAAGCACAACAGCGGGGTGCGAAAGCGGATCGGCCACCGATCGCGGAAACACAGAACGGCAAGCGGGTTCGCCAGCGACTCGGTTGGCTCACGGCACGAATCGCCGCAGTGAGTACCGTCGTGGGTGCATACGTGATGGAGACGGTCGAGAGATGCAAGCGCGCACGGATGACGGGACAGCAGCGAGCCTCCCGGCGAGCAACACAGGCGCAGTCGTTCGTCTGTCGCCTCACCGTTCAAACGGCGAAGCAGCTGGACACGACTGGCAGTGAGCTACAGTCGATAGACGGGATCGGCCCGGCGTACTGCGAGCGACTCGCCGAAATGAGAATCACGACTGTCAAGCAGTTGGCAGCGTCTGATCCGGAGCGATTAGGCGCGGCAATCGACGTATCACCGACGCGTGTACGCGAGTGGGTCATACAGGCCGACCAAGAGCAGTCGGTCGTCTCCCATCTCCGACGACGCATCCTCGTGGAGGTTGTGCGAACGGAAGCGACGGCCACCGGCGTCCGAACGGCGAACCCGGTGTCACTAGCTGCAGTCGGCGACACGCGTGCGTGGGCGGTCTTGGACACCGGAGAAGCCGTTGCCGTGGCACGCCTGTCTGCGGTCGGCATTGAGTCCGTACAGCAGTTAGCAGCTGCAGACCCCGGTCGGATCGCGGGAGCGGTCGGCTGTGACGTTGACCGTGCAACCACCTGGGTTGAGACCGCACAGCGATACCAAGAGTACGTTATCCACGCACCACCAGAGAGGTTCAGCCGATGAGGTATCGACACGTGCGAGCGTTCACCTACGAACTCTTTGCCCCCCGACTCGGCGGCCGTCTCGGGACAGTGTTCGACTGGGGAATCATGACCCTGATCGTGGTGAACATCGTCGCTGTGCTGCTTGAGACGGTCGAACCGGTTTCAGCTGCGTACGGTCGTGAGCTCTACCTCATCGAACTCATCTCTGTGACCGTCTTTACGATCGAGTACCTCGCACACGTGTGGTCGATCACCGAGGCACGAACGTACGAAAACCCAGTCCGGGGGCGAATTCGATTCATCGTCAGTCCACTCATGATCATCGACCTTCTCGCCATTCTGCCGTTTTACCTATCTGGTGTGTTGGCCGTAGATACGCGTTTTCTCAGGGCTATGCGGCTGTTTCGAGTGGTGCGACTGCTGAAAATTGCCCGATACTCAGAAACGATGCGGTCGTTTTCGTCGGTGATCCGATCACAAAAAGAAAAACTCGTTGTTGCCGCAGCGATGAATCTCATCTTGCTCGTGTTGTCTTCGTCTGTGATGTATCAGCTCGAACACGAAGCACAACCGGAGCTCTTCAGCTCGATTCCGGCAACGCTGTGGTGGGGTGCGATGACCCTCACAACAGTCGGATATGGCGATATGTATCCGGTGACGAGGTGGGGACAGATTGCTGGATCATTCATCGCCGTATTTGGTATCGGACTGTTCGCGCTTCCGGCATCGATACTGGCTGCGGGATTCATCGAAGATTCCCAGTCGGATGCCGAAGATTCCCAGTCGGATACCGAAGATTCCTGCCCACACTGCGGGAAATCACCCGATGGCCACTGAAGAACACCGTCCGCGTCTCCCACGACTAGTGGCTCTTGATTGACACCGTACCGCCCCAAGACGGCTTTTCAGAGATGGTGTCAACCCACTAGCACAGCCGACACACACGTGGCCTGTTACGACACCTGATTCGCTGTGTGACCCTCCACTCGACCCCCCAAGACAACCGGTAACAGCGATACCAGCTGCGGTTCCAGTCATCGCCAGCACTCCCCGCCTCGTTGTGTACCTCCGTGTCATGAATTTACATATCAAATAATAATGATAACTTTTTGCTTCTGCCGATTGTGAACGTTCCAAAGCTACAACCCTGCCTTCATAGCCGAGAGGATATCAGGGCGCTGTGAGCCCGGATGCGTGGCCGCTACCGTGCGTGGATCGTCTCGACGCCCAACGTTTATACTCGAAACGCCCCCGATACCGGTATGCGACCGCCACGAACGTTTCTCGACCGACCGGCCAAGCCGACCTGCTCGCTCGGCGCTGGCCGCCTACGAGCCACGTCGCGATGACAGCGCGTCGGCTCCGGTTTACCGCCCCGCGGACGGTCGACGTCGAACGGGTTCCCAATCCGACGCCGGGACCCGACGAGGTCCGCGTCGAGACGACCCTCTCCGCGATCAGTTCCGGCACCGAGCGGTTAGTGTACCGCGGGGAGGCCCCGGACGACCTGCCGGCGGACCCAGCCCTCGAGTCGATGGACGGTGACCTCTCGTTTCCGCTCGCGTACGGCTACGCCGCAGTCGGCGAAGTCGATGCGGTCGGCGAGGACGTCGACCCGGAGTGGCTCGGCCGGCGGGTGTTCGCCTTCGAGCCCCACGCGAGCGCGTTCACGGCTGAGCCGTCGTCGCTCGAACCAATTCCGCCCGGCGTCTCAGACGCCCAGGCGACACTCCTCCCGACCGTCGAGACCGCGGTCACGTTCCTACTCGACGGCCACCCACGCGTCGGCGAGCGGGTCGGGGTCTTCGGCCAGGGGATGGTCGGACTTGTCACGACTGCCCTGCTCGCCGCCTCGCCGCTCAGCGAACTCGTCACGGTCGACGCCTGTGCCGCCCGCAGGACGCTCTCCGAACAACTCGGAGCCGACACGTCGCTCGAACCGGGCGAGACAGCCGTTGATCGGCTCCGGACTGGTGAGCCGGCGGGTCGTGACCTCACCTACGAGCTGAGCGGGGCCCCGGCTGCGCTCGACGACGCCATCGCTGCGACCGGCTACGACGGCCGGGTCGTCGTCGGGTCGTGGTATGGAACGAAGCCGGTCGAACTCGACCTCGGTGGGGCGTTCCACCGCGACCGGATCGACGTCTCGAGCAGTCAGGTGTCGACGATCGACCCCGCGCTTCGCGGGCGCTGGTCGCCGAGCCGCAGACTCGACGTCGCTTGGGAGTGGCTCGAGCGACTCGACCTCGAGCCGCTTCTCACCCACCGGGTCGAACTCTCGGCGGCTGACGAGGCGTACGAGCTGCTTGAGTCGTCGCCAAACGAGGCCGTCGGCGTCCTCTTTACGTACTGAGGTCCGTCTCGTAGCAGACGCGCGCGGTCTCGTCTTCGTGCATGCAGACGGTCGCCTGCTCGATCCGTGCCGTCTCGATGCCCTCGAGCAACCGGTCACAGAACACCCGTGCGAATCGCTCGACGCTTGGATTGTGCCCCGTGAACCTCGGCTGGTCGTTGAGCGTGACGTCGGTGTACGCCTCGACGAGGTCGTCGACCTGGGCGGTGAGTTCGTCGATGTCGATCAGGTAGTCGTGGGCTGACAGCGTCGAGCCGGCGAGTTCGACTGACACCTCGAACCGGTGTGAGTGGAGCTCGTTTTCCGGCCCGCAGTCGGGGACGGTCAGGTAGTGCTGTGCGACGAACCGACGCGAGACGCGAACCGTGTACACGGCTCCGGCTTAGTCCGCGCGATCAAAAGCGTGTCCCTCGTCGACGAGTCGGTGCGAACGCGGCTCCGTCGAAAGGGGTTTTCACGCCCAGTGCGCACACTGATCGATGGCCTCGACCGAGAACGCCGACACCGCCATACGACTCGATGCGGGCTGGCGGCACCTCACCGTACTCTGGGCGATTCCGACGGTCGTCGGCGCCACAACAGTCACCGCGCGCAGTGGTTCCCGCGGCGCGCTCGTCGGCGTCATCGCCGGTGGTATCGTCGCCCTGGCGGCCATCCGCGCCGCCGTCGTCGATGCGGAGGCTCGCGCTGGACTGGAGCCACTAACGGCTGCGACGGCACTGACGGTCGCTCGCGCCTCGGCCCTCGCGCTGCTTGGAGCGTCACTCGGTGCCGGTCTGTCCGCTGGTCTCCACCCGTGGTTCGCTGGAGCGATGTTCGCGGTCGCCGCCGGTGGCGACGCGGTTGACGGCGCGGTCGCTCGGGCTCGTGATGCGGTCACGATGCTCGGTGGCTCACTCGACGCCGAAGTCGATGGGGCGACCGTCCTCGTCGGCGCAACCGTCGCGGTCGCCGCCGGTACCGCCGTGTCGGCGTTCCTCGCCGTCGGTCTCGCTCGGCCACTCTTCTCGTTGGCGCGTCGCCGCCGCCGGCGACGTGGACTTCCCACCCACGACCTCCGGCCGAGCCGACTTCGCCGGCCGATCGGGGCCGTGACGATGGTCGTGACGTGGCTCGCGGTGTCACCAGTGATCGGCACCGACACGAGTCGTCTCCTCACGGCTGCACTCGCGATTCCGGTCGCCGCGTCGTTCGCCCGCGACTGGCTGGTCGTTAGTGGCCGGCTGTGACCCAGCCACGAGGTCTGCCGTCACGACTCGCGCCGATACAACACGACGAGTGCACCGATCAACACGACCTGTGCGAGTTTGTCGACTCCCGAGATCGGTGTCACTGCTGGCGGGGCGGGGAGTCCGGGGCTGTTGAGTGCGTACCACAGCACTATCTGGCCGGCGGTGAACGGGAGTCCGAGGAGGTACACCGTCGGTCGGAACCGGTCGACCACGACGAGCCACACGCCGCCGACGAACCCAGCAGCCGCGACGAGAAACGACACACCCATCGCCAGCGATACTGTCACACCGGTATCGAGTCCAGAGAGGAGAAACCGCCCACCCAACACCAGGTGGACGAGCGCGCTCACGAGGGCCGCGACGATACCGATCCAGTGTGTTCGACCGAGCGCTCCGGCTCGACCTGCCGTCGTAGGCGCCTGCTGTGACCCTGCCATGTGTTGTGTAGACGCTCGACACACATCGACCTTTGGCCGGCGACTCCACAGGGTGTGAGCCGGACGCCCGCAGAAATACCGGGGGAATCGGCACGCCGCTCCGGTAACCGCTGGAGCGATGCGCCTACACTGACCGACCGCCTGCACCGACTTATACTCGCGTCAGACGTGCGCGCGCCACGCGCGACCGGCCTCGTCTCGACGCCGTCGACTACTCGTTCGTGTGCCGGAAAGCCGATACGTGTGGCCACGAACTACTGCACGTGAGTTTCGCGGACCTGTTCGTGCGGGCGGCAGCAACCGACTCCGCCGTCGACGCCGAGGCGATCCGTCGAGCCCTCGCCGAGGAACGGACCGTCCAGCCCCGCTCGGACGAGCCCGACGCGCTGGACGCCACGCAGTACGACCGGTTCGACGGTGACCCCAGCCCCGCGCGGGTTGTCGCCGACGCCGACGTGTTGGCGGCGGACCTCCTCGGCATCAACCATGCGCGATCCGCACTCGACCTGCTCCGGACCCACTCGTGGACGACGCTCGTCGCCAGTGACGTCCTGTTAGACGACCTTGAGGCGGTTGTTTCTGCCCTTGCCGACCCGGAGCTCGCGCGTGACTGGCGGACGCAGATCGCACACTGGCGGACACCCGTCTCACACCCCGCCGGGGACCATCCTGCGCTGTCGTCGGCGTACCGTGGCGGCGCGATGCAGGTGATCTCGCTTGACCCAACCCTCACCGGACCGCGTGCAGCCGCTGGCCTCCGCGACCGCCTACCGGTGAGTGCCCGTGAGCCACGCGCGTTCGAGGCAGTGTTCTCGCCTGCGCGGCTCTATCCCGAAGTCGCAGACGACCCGTACCCGGGGCCGGACCGGGACGCTCGTTCGTGGTGAGCATTGCGACCCGGACCGCAGGGACCGACCTATCAGCCTCGTATCACCGATCCGCGAACCACTCGGCGAACTTCTCGAGCGCCCGACCGCGGTGTGAGACGGCATTCTTCGCCGCCGTCGACATCTCTGCGAGCGTTTCGCCGTCGTGTTCGAAGATCGGGTCGTAGCCGAACCCCCCGTCGCCGCGCGGGGCGACCATCCGGCCCGGAACGGCACCCTGAAACAGTTTGACTGGCAGGACGTCTGTCGATGTCGTGGGCTCGGTCGGCCCCTCGGCTGACGCCTCGTCCGAATCCCGCGCCGGCCCGGCGGCCGCAGCCGCACTCCGGTCGCCGCGGTCTATCGGGTCCGGCGTGGCGGCGAAGTCGTTCCCGTCACAGTACGCGAGCGTACACCGAAACGCGGCGCGTCGGTTCTCGAGGGTGCGGGCGATCTCCCACACTTGGTCGATCCCGAGCGTGGTCTCGACGTACGACGAGTACGGGCCGGGGAAGCCGTCGAGCGCCTCGATGAACAGTCCCGCGTCGTCGACAAGGACGGGACCGCCCGCCTCGCGGTACGCCTCTCGGGCCCCGCGTGCTGCGATCGGCGCGAGCGAGTCGGCCTGTATCTCCGTGTAGTCGAAATCGAGCTGGCGCACCGTCCCGTCCGCCAGGTATGTCTCCGCCTCGCGGACCTTCCCGGCGTTCGTCGTCACGTACCTGAGCATGTCGTCGCTGCGGTCGCCGTCGACGAATAGGCGTCGGTCGCCGTCGATGACGCCGGATCTCTGTGAGGTTGTGAGGGCCTCGATCACCCAATCAGTCGCGGTCTGGTCCGGCCGTCTACTCGGTCACAGCCTCGACGACCCGCGTTGCGAGCGCCTCGAAGTCGGCGGCCTCGGGAACGACGTCGACCGTGAGGCCACAGTCGGCGGCCGTCTCGGCTGTTGGCGGACCAATCGCGCCGACGACTGCGTCGTTTGCACCTGCCACTGCCTCATCGCGCACACCCCGGTCCGTGGCGGCCGCGAGGAAGTGCTCGACGGTGAGCGAGGAGGTAAACGCCAGTCCGTCGAGGTCGCCGGCGGCAGCCAACTCGGCAGACTTGCCGGCGGCTGTCGGGCGCTGGAGCCGGTACAGAACCGTTTCGGTCACCTGTGCGCCCGCGTCGTCGAGCCCTTCGAGGAGGACCTCGCTGCCGTGATCCGAGCGAGCCACGCTCACGTGCTCGCCGTCGACCCGTCCCCGAAGTGCCGACACGAGACCCGCAGAGGTGTACTCCTCTGGAACGACGTCGACCGACCACCCGGCGTCACGCGCCGCCGCGGCGGTCGCTGGGCCGATAACGACGAGGGTTCGCCCGCCCGGGTTCCATCCGGCTCCCGCGGCGAGCTCGACGCCCGTCTTGCTTGTGAAGACGACGACAGGGGCGTCCGCGGGTGTCGCGCCCGTCGGGTCGACAGCGAGCATCGGGTCCGAAACGGGCGTCGCTCCGAGCGACTCGAGGAACTCGACGGCTCGATCGATGCGTTCGTCTGCGGGTCGAAACACGGCGACCACCGGGGACGCGTCGTCGCTCACGACGGCTCACCACCACCGCCGCCGGTCGATTCGCCACTCGATGTCCCTGCGTCGTCTCCCGTCGAATCCGCGTCGTATCGGTTCTGTATGAAGTCGACAATGCGGTCACGGGTCGCGGCGACCGCGCCGATAACGGTGATCGCTGGCGGCTCGATCCCGGCCGTATCGCGCACGTCGACGATCGTCTCGAGTGTCCCCGTCGCGACGGCCATGCCGGGCCAGGTCGCACGCTCGACGAGGGCGACCGGGGTGTCGGCGGCGAGCCCGGCGTTCCGTAGTTCGGCCACGTACGCCGGGAGCTTGCCGACGCCCATCAACACGACAATCGTCCCGCCGGTGGCCGCGAGCGCCTCCCAGTCGACAGCCGACTCGTCTTTCGTCGGGTCCTCGTGGCCGGTGACGAACGAGACCGACGAGGTGTACTCACGGTGGGTGACAGGGATGCCGGCGACCGCGGGTCCGGCGATCGCAGAGGTGACCCCCGGAACGATCTCGAACGGGATCCCGGCGTTGGCGAGGTGCTCGGCCTCCTCGCCGCCGCGGCCGAAGACGAACGGATCACCGCCTTTCAGCCGTACGACGGTCTTCCCGTCGTGTGCCAACTCGGCGAGCCGCCGGTTCGTGTACTCTTGTGGCGTCCACTCACCGCCGGCGCGCTTGCCGACGTCCTCGCGTTTCGCTTCGGGTATTCGCCCGAGGATCTCCGGCCCCGGAAGCTTGTCGTGGAGGACGACGTCGGCCGTTTCGATCAGCCGCGCCGCCTTCACGGTGAGTAGGTCGGGGTCACCCGGCCCCGACCCGACGAGGTACACCATCCCCTCCTCGCTCCGGTCGGGGTGTGACTCCGGCTCAGACATCGGCACTCTCCTCGGGTCGACTCCCATTGTCCCCGTTCTGTTCGCCATCTGCTGTCCCCCCCTTCGCGGGCTCCGCTTCGACTGCAGCGCGTGCAGCCGCGATCAGGTCGCTCGCGCCGCGGTCGGCGAGGTCGGCCGCGAAGGCCTCGGCTGCGCTCGCGTGCGACTGGATCGGCAGATCCCGCGTTCCCGCTACTTCCTCGGTGCCGTCGGTCGAGAGCACCCGCACGCGGGTGTGGACGTGCTCGCCTTGTACCCGGGCCGAGACGCCGATCGGCGCGATACACCCGCCGTTGAGCTCGGCGAGAATCGTTCGCTCGACCGTCGTCGCGACGCGCGTCCGCGGATGGTCGACCGCCGACCGAACTGCCTCGATCACCGCTGGGTCCGTCGCGGTCACCGCGATCGTTCCCTGCCCGGCCGCCGGAACGAACTTGTTTCGCGGGAGTCGGGTCGTTCGTTCCGCGTCGTAGAGGTCGGCTCGGCGGAGTCCGGCCTCTGCCAGCACGAGCGCGTCGTACTCGGTCTCGACGCGCCGCTCCATCGCCGCCCGTTCGAGATCGGAGCGTGAGTCGAACCACTCGTCGACGCTCCGCTCGAACGACGCCTCGTCGTCTTGGGTGTTGTCTGCTCCGTCGCCGGTGTCGTCCGCGTCGTTTTCGGGGACTTCCTCGAGTTCCCCGGCAGCGATCAGTCGTCGCTCGTGTTCCGCTTGGAGTCTAGGCGCGAGCAGCTTTTCCAGGCGGGTATCGACGTTTCCGCGGATCGGCTCGACCGCGAGATCCGGCCGAGTGGCTCCGAGTTGTGCGGTGCGCCTGAGCGATCCCGTCCCGACCACGGCGCCCGCCGGGAGGTCGGCGAGTGCCGCGCCCTCCGGGTGGACGAGGACGTCGCCAGAAGCCGCTCGTTCGGGGACGCCGGCGACGACGAGATTGTCGAGTCCTTCCGTCGGTACGTCTTTCATCGAGTGGACGGCGAGGTCGGCGTCGCCGGCGCGCACCTCCTCGTCGAGGGCGTGGACGAACGCCCCGATCCGCCCGAGCTGGTGGATCAGCTCGTCCGGGATCTGGTCGCCGCGGGTCTCGACCCGGCGAATCTCGACGTCGCGACGGCGGGTCGAGAGCGCGTCGCGGACGGTCGCGGCCTGTCGGAGCGCGAGCGCAGAGCCCCGGGTCGCGAGCGTGAGCGTTTCGGTCATACCTTCATAAAGACGCTCGGCGTTCAAAAGGGCACCAGTTCCCGCGTGGTCGCGTGCATCCATCGGACCGAAGGTGTGTTAGTGGTAGAGGCCCTTACATCGACAATGGAAGCACCCGAACAGTATCCGTTCGACGTGGCAGCCCTCCGCGCGGATTTCCCAATCCTCGAGCGATCGGTCGGGGGTGACCCGACGACACCCGGCGAGGGGCCCGACGACGACGTCGGGCTCGTCTACCTCGACAACGCGGCGACCTCACACACGCCCGATCCAGTCGTCGAGACGATCGCGGACTACTACCGCACGTACAACAGCAACGTTCACCGCGGCATCCACCAGCTGAGCCAGGAGGCATCCGTGGCCTACGAGGAGGCCCACGACACCGTCGCCGACTTCATCGGCGCCGTGGGCCGCGAAGAGGTGATCTTCACGAAGAACACGACCGAGGCGATGAACCTCGTCGCGTACGCGTGGGGTCTCGAGACGCTCGGACCCGAGGACAACGTGGTGCTCACCGAGATGGAACACCACGCCTCGCTCGTCACCTGGCAGCAGATAGGCGCGCGCACCGGCGCGGACGTCCGCTACATCGAGGTCGAAGCCGACGGTACCCTCGACATGGACGACGCGGCGGCGAAGATCGACGACGACACTGCCATGGTGTCTGTCGTCCACATCTCGAACACGCTCGGGACGGTGAACCCGATCCGCGAGCTCGCGTCGATGACGCACGCGCACGACGGACTCATCTTCGCGGACGGTGCCCAGTCGGTGCCGAATCGCCCAGTCGACGTCGTCGACCTTGACGTCGACTTCTTCGCGTTCTCGGGTCACAAGATGTGTGGCCCCACCGGTATCGGCGTACTCTACGGTCGACAGGCACTGCTCGAGTCGATGCAGCCGTACCTCTACGGCGGCGAGATGATTCGAAAGGTGACCTTCGAAGAGTCGACGTGGGAGGACCTGCCGTGGAAGTTCGAGGCTGGGACGCCCTCGATCGCCCAAGGGATCGGCCTCGCAGCTGCGATCGACTACCTCGAGTCGATCGGTCTCGAGCGAATCGAAGCGCACGAGGAGCTGCTCGCCGAGTACGCACACGAACAACTGAGCGACCTCGACGGCGTCGAGATCTACGGTCCCGGCGGCGACGAGCGCGGCGGGCTCGTCGCGTTCAACGTCGACGGGGTCCACGCACACGACCTCTCGAGTATCCTCAACGATTACGGCGTCGCTGTCCGCGCAGGCGATCACTGTACCCAGCCGCTACACGACAAACTCGGCGTAGCCGCCTCCGTTCGCGCCTCATTTTACGTCTACAATACCGTCGAAGAGGTCGACGCGCTCGTCGAGGCGGTCACCGCGGCACGCGACCTCTTCGCGTGAGTCGCTGACGCGGTCGACTCCGGCCCGACGGAACGCTTTTGACGGCGACAGGCCTAGCTCGGGCAGCAATGGGACTTGGCTCGGACATGTACCGACAGCAGATCCTCGACCACTACAAGAACCCCCGAAACTACGGGGAACTCGAGGATCCGGACTTTACCCACGTCGGCGAGAATCCCTCCTGTGGCGATACGATCCAGATGGAGGTCGACCTCGCAGACGACGGCGAGACGATAGCAGCGGTCCGGTTTACCGGCGACGGCTGTGCGATCTCGATGGCGGCCGCAAGCATGCTCTCTGAGGAACTGCACGGAATGACGACCGACGAGCTGGACGCGCTCGAAACCGACGACGTCACTGATCTGCTCGGGGTCGACGTCTCTCCGATGCGGATCAAGTGTGCCGTGCTCGGCCGACAGGTGGCCCAAGACGGCGCGAAGATTCACGCCGGCGAGCTCGACCCCAACGCCGAACGAACGATCACCGAGGAGTGAGCGTCCGTCGGTTGACCCCGCCGAGCTTTTGCTCGTGAGCCCCGTTTGGTTGCCCATGAGCGACGAGTTCGATAAGGAGGCTGAACGCGAAAAGCTTCGAAAGAAGTTTGCCGAGGACGAACAAAAGCGCGAACACACACAGCGGCTCTCTGAACTGCTCTTGCAGGGCGCCACGATGACTAATCGCCACTGTGAGACGTGCGGTGACCCGATCTTTCGCCACGAGGGCCGCGAGTTCTGCCCGACGTGTCACGCGACCGAGGACGGCTACGAGGTCCCCGTTGAGACGCCAGCGGCTGCAGACGCCAACGGGAGCGACACCGCCGAGAACGACACCACCGAGAGCGCCGCCGCTACCGAGAGCCACGCCGCCGAGAGCGCCGCTGCTGCCGAGAGCGCGTCGACGACGGCAGACGCTGGCGCCGGCGTCACAGCCGACGTAGAGTCTCCGGAACCCGACGCCGCCTCCGAGGCCCCAGGAGACGGGCCTGCTGCCGGTGAGCGGGCGGCTCATCTGTCACACGTCGCGGACGCGGAATCAACGACACCCAAATCCGACGCAGACGTCACACCACCTGCTACCGGGCCCACCGGCGCCGGGACTCGACAGGCGAGCGTGGACGTAGGTGATGTGACGGCCGCCCGCGACGCCGTGATCGAGACGCTGACACGGTTCGCCCAGGCCGCGGCCGAAACCGACGACCCTCGACGGGCACGCGAGCGCCTCGCCGCGGCGAAGGAAGCAGCAGAGACGCTCGCGGCGCTCGATCACTGAACGAGTTCGCGCAGGCGCGGCTAGGCTCCGACGATCACGCTCGACCACTCTCGACCGCCTGTTCCATCTCCGCGGCGAGCGTCTCGGCGCGGTCGACGTCGCTCGACTCTGCGTAGATCCGGATCTTCGGCTCGGTTCCGGAGGGTCGTACGAGCACCCAGGCGTCGCCGTAGTCGAGTCGGTACCCGTCCGTGGTGTTCGGCGTCGCGTCAGCGGCCTCGACGAATGCCCGTGCGGCCGCGAGCATCTCGTCGCGCTCGTCGGCGTCGTCATACGACACGTTGATCCGGACGAAGTGGTAGTCGGTGTACGGGGCGAGTACGTCGCTGACGCGGACCCCACCAGACCCGGCGAGCAGCTCAAGGAAGCGCGCCCCGATGTAGGCGCCGTCCCGCGAGAGCCGGTACGGGGGAAAGAACACGCCGCCGTTCCCTTCTCCCGCGATGGGGACGTGGACGTCCTCGTCGTCGAGTTCGCGGGTGCGTGTGATGATGTTCGTCGCACCGATGGGTGTCAACTCGAGGTCGGCGTCGTTGGCCGTACAGACGTCGACTACCCGCTGTGAGACGTTGACCGCGCTGACGACGGCGTCATCGGGCGTGAGTGTGTCGTCGGCAAGCGCCGCGAACGAGGTGTCCCCGTCGACGACCGCGCCGGTCTCGTCGACGAAGACCGCCCGGTCGGCGTCCCCATCGTGAGCGATCCCGACGTCGGCGTCGGTGGTCGCTACCAGCCGCGAGAGCGCGGTGAGATTGGCTGGAACTGGCTCTGACTCCCGTCCCGGAAAGTGCCCATCCGGGGTCGCGTTCACCGTTCGTACTGCACACCCGAGCTCCCGGTAGACTCGCGGTGAGGTCGTCGAGGCCGCGCCGTGGCCGGGGTCCACGACGACGGAGAGGTCCGCGTCGGCGATCGCCTCGCGGTCGACCGCGTCGACAAGCTGATCGACGTAGTCGTCTGCCACGCCGTCGACGCGCCGCCCGCTGCCGGCGGTCTCCCAGTCCGCCGTGGCGTAGTCGTCGTCGAGCACTCGTCGCTCGACACGCTCTAAGACGTCGACGGAGAGCTCGACGCCGTCGGCACCCACGAGTTTCACGCCGTTGAACTGCGGTGGGTTGTGCGAGGCCGTCACGAGAACACAGGGGCGCGCCGTTGCCTCACAGTACTGCCCGACAGCAGGGGTCGGGACCACGCCGAGCCGGTCGATATCACAGCCGACGGCCGCGAGGCCGCTTGCGGCCGCGTTCGCGAACAGCTCCCCCGTGGTGCGGGTGTCGCGAGCGACGGCCACGCGGTCGGCTCCCCACACCGACCCGGCCGCCTTCGCGATGTCGAGGACGAGCTCTGGGGTGAGGTACCGGAGCGCGACCCCGCGAATGCCGCTGGATCCGAACAGCTCCATACGCGGGCATGTGCCGCCGGACGGGAAATCGGTTCCGAACGGCTCGCCGTCACCCGCCATCAACCGACCGCCCCACACTCGTCGGGTTCAAGCCGGTCCACGCCGTATCTACCGTGTGACTCGACACCGACGTGACCTCTTGTCCGTCGTCGGCGCGAGCCTCTCGGCGGTTGCCATCGGCGGAACCGCGGGCTGTCTCGACACCGCCGCCGGAGACGGTCCCCAAGGGCCAACGGGGACGCCAGCGACGCTATCGTGTGCCGACGATGACTTCGTTCGCCTCTCGCCGCCGGTCAGCGAGCCGGTTACGATGCGCACGGTCGAGACGTCGGCAACGAGCCTCGAACTCTCCACAGAAGGGACCGCAGAGACGTACGGGCAGTCACTCCGGCTCGTGCTCAGAAATACCGGCGACCAGCCGGCGACCACCCGCGGCGAACACGCGTACGCGATACAGCGCGAGACCGAGGCCGGGTGGCGTGAGGTTCGCGGAACGACGGCCGAGACGGCTCCCGATCTCGGCGGTGACACGCAGACACTCACGGCGGGCGACACCTACAGTTGGTCGTTCGAGCTCACCGAGGCGGGCATCGCGGCTGCTGGCCCAGGAGACGAACTCAGCGTCTGTCCACCGCTAGGGCCCGGATCACACCGCTTCGTCTACTGGGGAATAAATGGGTCGGCGTCAGTCGCCGTCGAATTCGATCTCATCGGGTGAGCGGCCCGCGTCGGCTCGGCTCAAATCGGCATCCACGGTGAGGGCTCCCCGAGTCGGTCGCGGATGCGAAACTCTCGTTCGTCGTCGACGCGCGTCTCGACGACGGTCTCGAACGGCTCGTACAGCGTGTGCACGACCTGCTCGTCGTGAGCGGTCGAGCCGACCACGCCGACGAACGGCCACCCCTGCCCCGAGGCCTGTGATGCCAACACGCGGGTAAACTGGTAGATCCGGTCTGGGTCCCAATACTGGAGAAGCTCTGAGAGCGAGTAGACCCCAACCGCGCGGTCGACGCCCTTCGATGACTCGACGACGTCGGTGAATTTGACGCCGATAGCGGTGAGATCTCCTGGGTTTTTGACGTACTTCGTCCGCTCGGTGTCGTTGCCGCCAGTGCCCTGCTGACTGCTCTGACAGTCGATGACGACGAAGTCGGCTGCCGAGTGCCCGATCAACCGCTCGTAGTCGCTTCGGACCGTCTCCGCGGTGCGTCCGGTCGAGACGAGAATCGGCGCGTCGGCCCACCGGGCCAGCAGTCGGATACACAGGTTGTACTTCCCGCTCATCGGTGGCCCGCTGACGAGCACGCTGTCGGCCGCGGCGACAGCGTCGGGAACCGTATCCATGGTTTACACTTCAGGCGTCCCAGATAAAACCGTTCCGAGACCGTCTGTCTCTGGCGTGCGGGAGCCGGCACACACCGTCTCGAGCGTGCGCCCGTCGGGCCGACGACACGACTCGTGACAGTTCACTTCGTGAGTTCGCCCTGGCGGAGACGACACCGCTCACGTCGGCGTCGCTGCGCCTCCCGTCGCCTCGGCGGTGACACTCGGGGTGACCCAGACGACGAACCGGTCGTCGGCGGTGACGATCCCGTGGACACCGGGGTCGTCAGCCGCAGTCCCCCCGTCGACGTCCGCCGATTCAACGTCTCTGACTTGGAACACCTCATCGACGATCCAGCCCACGGTACCACTCGCCTGTACGTGTTCGTCGTCGAAGACGACGATTCGCTCTCGTGACCCTGTCGCACCGATCGAAAACAACGTCTTCGGGTCGACGATGGTCGTCGTTCGGCCTCGAAGGTCCATCACGCCCTCCACATGTGGCGGCGCGTTCGGGATGCGAGTCAGGTCACCAGCGTCGACGATCTCGTCGATGACCCCAATGTCTAAACAGTACGTCTCCTCCCCGAGTGCGAACTCAAGCACCTTCGTCGGATCGCCATCGACATACTCTGTCGGCTCCATATCCTCGCTCGCGTCGACCCGACACATAACCGTACCTCTCGAATTATCAGAGGTGATTCTTGTGGGCGTGGGTTTATACCCGGTCCCAGCACGACACCGTTTATGAGCAGATCGACGGACCGACGCTCCACGTCCACCGACGCACCGCGCGTCGTCGTCGTCGACGACTCACCGTTCATGCGCCAGCTGATCGGCGACATCCTCACCGATGCCGGTGTGGACGTTGTCGGTGAGGCTGGCGACGGGGACGCGGCGCTCTCGGTTATCGAAACGACCCGGCCCGACGTGGTCACCATGGACGTCGAGATGCCCGGGGTGGGTGGCATCGAGGCGGTCGAGCGGGTGATGGCGACGGTTCCGACGCCGATCCTGATGTTGTCTGCACACACCGCGGACGGGACGGACGCGACGTTCGAGGCGCTCGAACGCGGCGCCGTCGATGTCTTCACCAAACCCGGCGGCGAGGTCTCTGCGAGTGTCTCACGAGACGCCGACCGGCTAGCCGCTGCAGTTCGGTCGGTCGCGACGGCCGACCTCGACGCGATGTCGACGGCGTCCCGGCCGCCGGCTGCAGACGCCACCGCCGACTCCGCTCGCAGGTCGGCTCCGACTCCGTCCGGCGCGTCTCGACCACCGGTCGAGAATCTCGAGACGCCATTGACTGCCGTCGTCGGGGCCTCGACCGGCGGCCCGAAGGCCGTAGAGCGGGTGCTCGCCGGGCTGCCTGCGGCCGACTGCCGGGTGCTCGTCGTCCAGCACATGCCGGCTGGGTTCACCGGTCGGTTCGCAGCGCGCCTCGACGACGCCTGCGCTTACGAGGTGCGTGAGGCCGGCGATGGTGACCGCATCGGGGCCGGAGAGATCCTCGTCGCGCCGGGTAGTGCACACCTCGTCGTCGCCAGCTACCGGGCCGGACGCCTCCGCGTACGACTTCGCGAGCCAGCCGACACGGGAGTCACACCGGCGGTCGACGTTACGATGCGGACGGCCGCCGCCGCGGTCGACGATCCGCTCGTCGGGGTCATCCTCACCGGCATGGGTGATGACGGCGCTGCCGGCATCCAAGCGATGGCGGCCGCTGGAGCCCACACGATCGTCCAGAGTCGGGACAGCTGTGTCGTGTACGGGATGCCAAAGCGCGCGGTCGAAACCGGTGCCATCGACGACGTCCACGACCTCGATGACGTCGCTGACGCTATCCTCGGAGGTGTCGCCTAATGGACCCCCACCGCGACGCCTTCCTCGCCGAGGCCGACGACGGCATCACGGCGCTCAACAATGCGCTCTTAGCACTCGAGGCAGACCCGACGGACGAGGCCGCGATGGGCGACGTCTTCCGCGTCGCACACACGCTCAAAGGAAACGCCGCCGCCATGGGCTACGACGACGTCTCGTCGCTCGGACACGCGCTCGAAGATCTCCTCGATACCGTGCGTGCCGGCGAGCGCGACGTGACGCCCGAGCTCATGGACCTGCTGTTCGAGGGTGTCGACGCGGTTGAGGCGTTGCTCGGAGAGATCCGTGACGACGGCGCAGTGACGACCGATCCGACGCCGATCGCCGCGCGACTGCGACACGCACGGTCGATCGACGACGAGGCGACCGTGGACGCTCCCGGCGATGAGGCGACCGTGGACGCTCCCGGCGATGAGGCGACCACAGACGTTCCCGTCGATACGCTCGCATCCACCGGTCCCGTCGACGCCGACGCGGATCACCTCGCTCCGACCGGCGTCGACGAGCCGGCTCGTCTCACCGTGACGACCGCGGAGACCTCGATGCCAGGCGTCGACGCGGCGCTCGTCCTTCGCGCGCTCGCCGAGTCTGCCGACGCCTATGCCACCGACCCAGCACCCTCGGTTCTCGAAGACGGTGCGTACGATGGCCAATTTGAGGTCTTCGTCGCCGATGCCAACGCGAGCCAGATTGCCGACGAACTCGAAGCGCTTCCGCAGGTCGCGGCGGTCGCCGAGGCCGGTGTCTCCAACAAGCCGACTACGCTTGACGGCGGCTCTACAGTGGACGGCACCGAAGGCACTGACGACGAGGATGACACGACCATCGACACCTCGGCAGCTACAGACACTGCCGACGAGATCACGTCCATCCGAGTTGGGGTCGATCAGGTCGACGAGTTATACGGACTGGTCGAACAGCTCGTGACGAGCCGGATCAAGCTCCATCGCGAGCTCGAGGCGGTCGACGTCGACGCGGAGGCGCTCGCGGAGCTCGACAAGCTCGCCGCAAGCCTCCAAGATACCGCGATGAACATGCGGCTCATTCCCTTCTCGCAGGTCGCGGACGCGTTCCCACGGCTCGTCCGTGACATCGCTCGTGACCTCGACAAGCGCGTCTCGTTCGAGCTTCAGGGGGCCGATGTCGAACTCGACCGGACGATCCTCACCGAGATGCGCGATCCGCTCGTCCACGTGCTCCGGAACGCTGTCGACCACGGCATCGAACCGCCAGACGTGCGGGCAGCGGCCGGGAAGGATCGATCCGGGTCGGTCTGGCTCACCGCCGATCGCGAGCGCGACCACGTCGTCATCGAGGTCGCAGACGACGGCGGCGGACTCGACGCTGACCCCCTCCGAGCGACCGCCGTCGACGAGGGGATCGTCTCAGCAGAGGCGGCTGCGTCGATGCCCGAGGAAGAGGCGTACGACCTCGTGTTCCACCCAGGACTTTCGACGGCCGACGCCGTCACGGACGTCTCTGGGCGGGGCGTCGGTATGGACGTCGTCCGCACCACCGTCCGCGATCTCGACGGCTCCGTCTCGATCGAGAGCCAGCCCGGTGTCGGCACTACGATTCGGTTCCGGCTCCCGGTGACCGTCGCCATCGTGACCGTGATGTTCGTCGACGTCGCTGGCACCGAGTACGGCATCCCGATCAAGTCGATCGCGGAGGTATCGTCCGCCGACGGCGTCGAAACCGTCCATGGCGATGAGGTAGTCAGACACGACGACGACCTCTATCCGGTCGTCCGCCTCGCCGAGCGACTCGAGACGGCCGGCGATCGAACCGGCGACTCGAGCCAGCCACTACGCGCACCCACGTCTACAGCCGCACCCGACGGCGGTGTCGACACCGAATACGGCCGTGACTTATCAGGTGACTCCGACACCACACACGCCGACGGTATGCTAGTTCGAATCCGCGCGGGCACGCGCCGGGTCGCGCTTCACTGTGACGCCGTCTTAGATAAAGAGGAAGTGGTCGTGAAGCCGCTTGACGGTCCGCTCTCGGGGACCGCAGGACTCGGTGGAACCGCCGTGCTTGGGGACGGAAACGTCGTCGGCATTCTCGATGTGGTGAGTCTATGACGGCTCGTTCTGCCTTCGAGGGTGTTTTACGAGAGATCGACGACTCGGTGCCGTTCGAGCCGGGGTACTACAACGAGTCGTACCTCGACCGCCGGATCACCGCTCGAATGCGGCGACGCGGGACCGATTCACACCGCGAGTACGAGCGACTGCTCCGCGAGGAAGCCACCGAACGAGAGGCGCTGCTGGACGCGCTCACGATCAACGTCACGGCGTTCTTTCGCGACCCCGAGCTCTGGACTGCACTACGCGGAGTCCTCCGCGAGCTCACCGACAGCCAGCGTCGGGTTCGCGTCTGGTCTGCACCGTGTGCTGACGGCCGAGAAGCGTACTCACTCGCCATGTTGGCGTGTGACGACCGCCAGATCGACGAACAGGCTGTGACCGTTCTCGGCTCTGACATCAGTGAGGACGCGCTTGCAGCCGCGCGAGAAGGCGTCTACTACACGACGCGCACGACCGACGTCGCCGCCGAGCTCGCCCCACTCTCAGACCCGTCCCGACTCGTCGAGCAGGACGGCGACGCCTTTCGGGTGCGACGTGCCCCGCGCCGACTCGTTGAGTTCGATACGCACGATCTAATCCGCGAGGGGTCGCGCGGGCCCTTTGACATCGTGTTGTGTCGGAACCTGCTCATCTACATCGCGACCGAACACAAGCCGGCGCTCTTCGACACGCTCGGCGCATCGATCGCCCCCGACGGGGTGCTCGCCATCGGGATGACAGAGAGTGTGCCGCCACAGCTGGCCGACGAGTACGATCCGATCGACAAACGCCGACGAGTGTTCCGGAGACGCTGATGTCACTGTATCAGTACGCCCGCGAGGGCGACGTAGAGGGGATCAGGGACGCGCTCTCGAGTGAGCGTGCGGTCGTCCGACGCCGTGCGGTCGAACTCCTCGGAGAGCTCGCTGCCCCGGACGATCAGGCATCCATCGACGCGCTGCTCCGGGTGGCGAGCGACGACGCCGACGACCGGGCCCGTGCGGCCGCCGTCGACGCGCTCGCGGCGCTCGGTGAGGCGGCGGTCGAACAACTTCTCGCTGCGTTTACCGGACACAAAGCGGCTGGTGCCGAGTGGGTCACCGCCCGCCGGCTCGCCGCGGCGCTCGACGCCGACAGACCGGAGCTCCGGATCGCGGCGGTACACGCGCTTGCCGGGCTCGACGACCCGAGTACCGTACCTGTCGTCGTCGACGCACTCTCCGATCCGGATCCCCGGGTGCGACGGCGCGCCTGCAGAGCGTGTGGGACCATCGCTGACCCCCGTGCTGTGCCCGCGCTGGTCGACCGGCTCACGGACGTCTCCCAGGTCCGACGCGCAGCTGCCAACGCGCTCGGTAGCATCGGAACGAACCCAGCACTCGACCCGCTCATCGAACTTCTCGGCGACACCGACGAGTCGATCCGTCGGACGGCGGCCGGCGCCCTCGGCGGTGCGAGCACCGCGCGTCCGGTCGAACCGCTCGCAGAGGCACTTGGCGACCCGAGTCCAGTCGTCCGTGAGGCCGCAGTGTACTCGCTGCTCGGTCTGCTCTCGAACGCGCCGACAGAACGGAGCCACGCGATCAGAGACCAGGTCGTCGAGACGCTCCGTGACGTGGACGATGATGGCGTCGTCGACCCGCTCGTCGAGATTCTCTCTGCGGGCCAGGAGACACGTCAGCGCCGAAATGCAGCGTGGATCCTCGGCCGAGTCGCCGATCCACACGCGAGTGCAGCCGTCGAAGCGCTGGTTGCGGCGCTCGGCGACGACGACGCACAGACGGCTCGGTTCGCGACGACGAGTCTCGCCGCGCTCGGCGGCCCGGTCGTCGAAGACCGGTTACTCGACCGACTCGATCCCGAGTACCCGGCGTCGGTGCGGGCGAACGCGGTGTTCGTTCTCGGGCGGATCGGTGGCCGTGAGACGCTCGAACGGATCGAGGCGCTGACCGACGACGAGAGCTCGGCGGTCCGCAAACGAGCGTTCTCGGCGGTGACGGCGCTCCGATCGGGGGGCGTGTAGATGTCGGACATGGACCGCGAGTACAAGCTCGCAGACACCCGCGCGCGGTTCGCCGTCGCCGTCCGCGAGGGTCGGGCGGTGACCGACGTCGCGTGGACCCCTGGACGCGTGTTGTTGTCCAACCGGCGACTCGTGCTCGCCGGCAACGACGGACGACAGACGGTGCCGCTCTCGCGGGTCGACGGGCTCGGCGGCCGCCACGACGCCAACCAGACGATCGCCCGCGTCTCGAACTACGTGAGCTTCGAACTCGACGAGCGGGTGTTGTTGGTCGCTGCGGCCGACCACGAGTCGTTCGAGCGCGACGTCTACCGCGCGCTGCTCGACGGTTCGACGCCGCTCGTCCGTCATCCCGCGGTCGTCGGTGGGGTAGTGAGCGACGCAGACTGGGAGCGGGCACGGCTCGGCATCGGTGAGGACGGGTTGAGCGCTGCGCTCGAGAGCGGTGCCTTCGTCCGGTTCGACCTCGACGACGTCAGCGGGCTCGAAGCGACGGAGCGGACGGTCGCCGACCGCAAACGGCCGGTGCTCGAGGTGGCACACACCGACGACGACGGCACTAGCGTCGAGACGCATCTCGGCGGAGACGCACGACAGATGCGGTTCGTCGAGGCGTGGCTCCGCAAGGGGACCGCCAGAAGCGAGGCGAACGTCGAGCTCTCGAGTCGCGACCGGGAGGTGTTGATGGCGCTGTACTCTGGCGTCTCGCCGTTCGAGATCCCCGCGTTCCTCGGGACCGAGGTCGACGACGTCGAAGAGACGTTCACCCGGCTCGTCGACCTCGAGATCGTCGAACTCGTTCGCACCCGTCAGGAGGTGTCACTCAACGCACGCGGTCGCAACATCGCCAGCGAGGCGATGAACGAGCAGTGAGCCGAGTGGCGGTGGCGAACAGCCGGCGACGTCGCGGTGCTCCCGGCCGGGTCGCCGGACACCCGCCTCGCCCGGACCGGGTCGATTGTCAGCGCACGGACCGACTGGACCCGTCGTCGTATATATGCTGTCGGGTCCGGAGGGCCGTGTGGTGCCGTCGCGGCCGCTGGCGGGTCGGCCGGGTCGGGACACGCCCGGTGTTGTCGACCCACGTTTAAGTGTCGTCGGGTCGACCCGTCGTTATGATATCGTCTCTCGTCGACTGCTTGTCGACTCCCGGCGTGGTTCCGGCCCCCGGGCGCTCACCGCGGACGCCACGCTTCGGTCGGTACGATGCGTGAGCACGCGGTCGATCGGTTGGAGCGCGCGCTGTCCACCGACCCACCGACTGTCGTCGCCGCCGGTCACCTGAACTGGGACGTGACGATCCACGTCGACGAGCTGCCGACGGGCGACGGCGAGACGCAGATTGAACGGCTCGAGCAGTCCGGCGGTGGGAGCGCGGCGAACGTCGCCGTGGGGCTCGTCGGCCTCGGCGGAGATGCGGTCGTCTTCGGCAGCGTCGGCGGCGACGAGTCTGGCGCGGTCGCGCTCCGTGAGCTCGCAGGCGCGGGTGTGAACCCCGGCCACGTCCTCGTCGACCCCGACGCACAGACCTCCGTCACGTACGTCATCGTCGACGCCGCCGGTGCGGTGTCGCTGCTCGCCAACGAGGGGGCGAACGAGTCGTTCGCTGCGGCCGGCCTTGACGACGCGGTGCTCGCGGACGCCGACCACCTCCACCTGACCGGTCAACGACCGGAGACCGCGGCGTCGCTGGCGACGGCGGCGGGTGACCACGGTACTCCTCGGAGCTTCGACCCTGGTCGGCGCGTGGGCGACCGGGCGTACGACGACGCGATCGCTGCCGTCGACCTCCTCTTCGTCAACGACCGCGAGGCGGACGCGGTAGCGGCCGCGACCGACGTCGACCCACGTGAGCCGGCAGACCACGTGGTCGTGATCACTCACGGTGGCGGCGGGGCGACGGTCTACACCCCCGAGGGTGCCGTCCATCACCCGGGGGTTTCCGTCGAGGCGGTCGATACGGCTGGAGCGGGTGACGCGTTTGCGGCCGGCTTTCTCGCCGCGTCGTTTGGCGACCCGGCAATCGCCGACGAGCCGTTTCCGGCCGCCCCAGACGCCTATCGGAAGCCACTCGTCGTCGCCAATGCGTGTGGAGCGATTGCCGCGGAGACGGTGACCGCTAGGGCCGCGCTCTCGTGGGACCGACTCCAAGCGGTGATCGAAGACGCCTCTCCGACGGTTCACACCGAGTGAGGCGGCCGCTTCGGCCGGTGGAGTGCGAGCGGCGAGGTTCTCCGGTCGCGGAACCGATAAGGCCGTTCCACGTCGACGACCGGCATGGACATCGCACTCCTTGGCGGTACGGGCGACATCGGTGAGGGACTCGCACTCCGACTCGCCGCCGACACCACCCACGACGTGGTCGTGGGGTCACGAGACGCGTCGAAGGCGGCGGCGAGTGCGACGGAGTACTCGGAGACGCTTGCGTCGATCGGTGTCGACCGATCGGTCGTCGGGATGGAGAACACGGCGGCGGCGTCACGCGCCGATATCGCCGTGCTCGCCGTCCCACCGTACCACGTCGGTGACACCGTTGAGTCCGTCGCCGACGCCTTAGACCCGGGTAATATCGTGATCTCGCCGGCTACCGGGATGAAGCGCGACGAAGACGGCTTTCACTACCACCAGCCGAGTGCAGGCTCAGTCACACAGATCGCTGCCGGCGCGACACCGGACGACGTTCCGGTCGTCGGCGCCTTCCACAGCCTCGCGGCCGGCCGACTCGCGGACCTCGACGCCGAATTAGGGATCGACACGCTCGTGGTCGGCGACGACGAGTCGGCAAAGCGCACCGTAGCCGAGCTTGCTGAGGAGATCGAGGGGCTTCGCGCCCTCGACGCCGGTGGGCTCGCGAACGCGGCCGAGATCGAGGGACTCACGCCACTTATGATCAATATCGCGAGCAACACCGAGGGTGTCGGCGACCTCGGTGTCCGGTTCCGGTAGGTCGTCGTGTCCCTCGCGAGCGGTCACGTTCCGTCAGGCCTTTGCGCGGTCGGCTCTTCAGAACGGTAGATGGAGTACCTGGAGCGCCGGGTTGCGCTGGTCGAAGACGAGCTTGAGTCGGTGATCGAAGACGTCGAGCCCGACGAGCTGTCGGACGAGCTCGCACACGTCGTCCTTGCCGGCGGCAAGCGCGTCCGACCCGCAGTGACGATCCTCGCCTGTGAGGCGTTCAACGGCGATCCCAACGACGCTGTCGACTTTGCTGCTGGGATCGAGTTCGTTCACAACGCCTCGCTCGTGATAGACGACATCATCGACCGCTCTGATGTCCGGCGCGGCACCCCGTCAGCGTGGGCCGAGTTCGGGTACGGTCCGGCGATACTCACGAGCGACGGATTGCTCGGTGAGGCGTTTGCGCTCTTTTCGAGTCACGACCGCGCGATGCGCACCGTCGCCGAAGCGATGGTTGAACTCGGCGAGGGTGAGGCGACCGAGTTGGCCGCCCGCCCCTCCACCGAGGCGGAGTACATGCGACTGGCCCGCCGAAAGACTGGCGCGCTGTTTCGCGCGGCGGCTGAACTCGGTGCCCTCGCCGGCGGCGCCGACCCAGCAGCTATCGACTCCTTCGGCGAGTACGCAGAACGGGTTGGCGTCGCCTTCCAGATGCGTGATGACGTGTTGGACGCGACCGCGGACGCCGCAGACCTCGGCAAGCCCACCGGTCAGGATGCTGAGATGGACCGGCCGAGCGTCGTACAGGTCACCTCGCTTACGCCTACAGAGGTAGACGAGCGAGCGCGCGAACAGTCCAAGCTCGCACTGGCCGCACTCGAGCAGGCCGACCCGCCGGAGACGGAGGCACTCGCGTATCTACGCGACCTCGCTGAGTTCGTCGTCGTCCGCGAGCGGTAGTCCTCGGGAGATGCGTCCCGGTTAGTCGTCTTTAGCTTCGTTCTCGGCAATCGGCTCGCTTTCCCAGTACGGGTGAGTCGAGTCCGCTCGCAGACACCGGGCTCGTTGGTCGGTGCCCACGTCGTACGCCTGCGGCGTCTCGGTGCGACACGCCGCACGCGCCTCGGGACACCGCGTGTGGAAGCGGCACCCCTGTGGCGGGTCGCGCGGCGACGGCACGTCGCCGGTGAGCGTGGCGAGCGGTTCCTCACGACGGGCTGTCTTCGTCCGTGGCACACTCGAGAGCAACGCCCGTGTGTACGGGTGTGCGGGGTCCTCGAAGACTGCGTCGACCGGTCCGATTTCGACTATCTCGCCGAGGTACATCACCGCGACGCGGTCACAGACATGTCTGACCACCCCGAGATTGTGTGCAATAAACAGGAACGTCAGCCCGAGATCCGACTGGAGGTCGCGGAGGAGGTTCAGAATCTGTGCCTGCACCGAGACGTCGAGCGCCGACACCGGCTCGTCTAAGACGACGAACTCCGGGTCGAGCGCGAGCGCCCGGGCGATGCCGATCCGCTGCCGCTGCCCGCCCGAGAACTCGTGGGGATACCGGTCGAGTTGATCCGCGGAGAGCCCGACGCGCTCGAGCAGGTCGCGAGCCGTCTCCCGCCGCGTCTCTCGGTCGCCAACGTCGTGGATCCGCAACCCTTCGGTGACGATAGCCCCGGTCGTCATCCGTGGGTCGAGACTCGAGAAGGGGTCTTGGAAGACGATCTGTGCCCGCTGTCTGAACGCCGTCAGCTCCTCGGACGTCATCGCGCCGACGTCGGCGCCGCCGAACCGCACAGTTCCGGCCGTCGGGTCACGGAGTCGCAACACGGTCTCGCCGGTCGTCGACTTCCCACAGCCCGACTCGCCGACGAGCCCCAGCGTCTCGCCTTCGTGCACCTCGAAGGAGACGCCGTCGACGGCTTTCACGCTCGCCGACTCGCGACCGAGCAGCCGGTCGATCATCGATGTGTCGGTACCGTAGTACTTTTTCAGCCCCGCGACGGACACGAGCGGATCGCTCACGAGCCCTCACCTCCCGGTGTCGGGTCGTCGCCCGGCGCGCCGTGGCCGGTGTGCTCGTCGGTGAGCGCGTGTGCTGGGTCGTACTCACCGTCGGCGAGGACACACCGCGCGGCGTGGTCCGCGTCCGCGTCGACCGTCGTCTCTCCGATCGGCTCCACACACGACTCCATCGCCTTCGGGCACCGATCGGCGAAGTAACACCCAGGGCCCATCTCGGCGTCGAGCAGGCTTGGGACGTTACCCGCGATTGGCTCGAGGTGCGAGCGCGGTTCGTCGACCTCTGGCATCGACCCGAGGAGTCCTTGCGTGTACGGATGGACTGTCTCTTCGAACACGGTCGAAAGCGTTCCCCGCTCCACGATCTCTCCGGCGTACATCACACACACCCGGTCACACATCTCGGCTATGACACCGAGATCGTGGGTGATCAACACGATACTCATCCCTCGGTCGGCTTGAATCTCCTTGAGGAGGTTCAGGATCTGTGCCTGGATCGTGACGTCGAGCGCGGTCGTCGGCTCGTCGGCTATCAGTACGTCCGGCTCGCCGGCCAGTGCCTGTGCGATCATCGCGCGCTGGAGCATTCCACCGGAGAACTGGCCTGGATACTCCTCGACCCGCTCTTCTGGGTCGGGGATACCGACTTGATCGAGGAGTTCGATGGCCCGCTGCATACTCGCGTCGCTCGTGTACCCACGACCAGGGACGATCCCGTCGAGGAGGTACTGCCCAAGGCCGTACCCTTGGCTTCGTGCCCGCGTCGAGCGCGGATTTGCGCAGGCGCGCCGCTGCACCTCGACTGCCTCGGCGATCTGCTCGCCGACCGTGATCGAGGGGTTAAAACTGCTCATCGGGTCCTGAAAGACCACGCTGAACGACGGGCCGCGCAGCGATCGTCGCACGTGAGCTGGCACCGTCCGGAGGTCGACGTGGTCGCCCGCCACGGCGACGTCGTCATCGACCGAGTCGGCGAGCACCGAGTCGCGGTACCACACCTGTCCGGCGGTGACCCGGCCCGGACGCTCGACGAGGTCGACGATCGACAGCGCGGTCACCGACTTACCCGACCCGGACTCACCGACGACTCCCAGGATCTCGTCTTCGCGGAGGTCGAACGACACCGACTCGACCGCATTGACCTGCCCCGACTCGGTGAAAAAGCGGGTCGAGAGGTCACGCACCGCGAGCACGTCGGTCGACGACGGCGCGCCACATGGGGAGGCGGCATTGCTCATGCCGCCCCTCCCTCGCCCTCTATGCTGGGGTCGAGTGCATCACGCAGCCAGTCGCCCAACAGGTTGATCCCGATCACAGACACCATGATCGCGAGTCCAGGGATGGAGGCGATCCACCACTGTCCCGAAGACACGTAGTCACGGCCCTGCGCGATGTCGAACCCCCACGAGAGTGTTGTCCCGGAGAACCCGAGAAACGACAGCGAACTCTCTAAGAGGATTATCGCGGCCACCTGCACCGTTCCAAGCACGATTATCGGCGTAATCGCGTTCGGAAAGACGTGCCGCGCGATGATCGTATTGGTGTCCGCTCCGAGCGCCCGCGATGCTTTGACGTACTCTTGGCCCCGCAACGAGAGCGCCTCTCCGCGTGCGACGCGGGCGAACCACACCCAGTTGACGAGTCCGACGACGATCACCACCGTTATCGGAAGCACGAAGCTGTCCGGCATGGTGGGCGCGAGCCCGACAGCGACGAACGGGTCTGGAACGGCGACGGCGGCTCTCCCCCACAGTCCGATCAGCGCGACCGCGAGGACGAGCGAGGGGAACGCGAGGCTCACGTCGGCGATCCTCATGAGGGCGTCGTCAACGCGACCGCGGTGGAAGCCGGCGAGTAGACCGATCGGAACGCCGATCGACGCCGCAAGCAGGGTCCCCAACACGCCGACGACGAGCGAGGTGCGTGCGCCGTACACGACCCGTGAGAACATGTCTCGACCGAGGCCGTCGGTTCCGAACACGTGAGCCGGGTCTGCGGTAACGGCGACCGTCTCTGTCACCGTCCGAATCTCGCCGTTGACCATCTCGGACGTCGTGCGTTCTTCGGTCTCTGAGAATCCGATGGGTGGTAGCTCGCTTTGTTCGAGGTTCTGTGCGGTTGGGTCGTGGGTCGCGATGAACGGCGCAAACACGGCGGTCAACACGACGAGGACCACCAGCGTCAATCCGAGCTTCGCGAGCCAGCTTCTGTTGAACTCCGTTTTGAGATTCTGAATAACACGTGCTGAAACCATCTTACTCGTTCACCACCTCTGGGTCGAGCGACGCGTACACCGTGTCGACGAGGACATTGACGACGACGAACCCGGTCCCAATGACGATGAGGCTTCCCTGGAGCGCCGGCCAGTCGCGCTGGTTGATGCTCTCGATGACGAGCGTGCCGAGCCCGGGCCACGAGAACACCGCTTCGGTGATCACGGCGCCGCCGATCAGCGTCCCGAGCTGTAATCCGAGTACGGTGATAATCGGGATGAGGGTGTTGCGGAGCGCGTGCTTGTACCGGACGAGCGTCCGCGGCAGCCCCTTCGCCCGAGCAGCTTGCACGTAGCCCTTGCCGAGTTCGTCGAGCATCCCCGACCTGGTGAGCCGCGTGATGAGCGCCATGAAGTAGGTGCCCAACGCGATCGCGGGGAGCGTGATGTACGCGAGCCACGAGAGCAGTGCGCCGACGAACGGCTCGCTCCCGCCTATTGCGAGGACGACGTCGCCGATATCGGTACCGCGACCACTGG
The DNA here is from genome assembly GCF_059623105.1 of Halorubrum orientale. Lineage (NCBI taxonomy): Archaea > Methanobacteriati > Methanobacteriota > Halobacteria > Halobacteriales > Haloferacaceae > Halorubrum > Halorubrum orientale. The sequence continues at coordinate 127,135 of NZ_JBSPSR010000001.1, forward strand.
TGTTGAACACGTCGAACTCCACTGCAAAGACCAGGATCAACATGATCCCAAGCCAGAAGTTCGGCGTGCTGATACCGCCGAGAGACACGAGCGTCGCGCCGTAGTCGACGGGCTCGTTGCGGTGGGTCGCACTCGCCACGCCGAGTGGGATCGCGAGGACGATGGCGACCACGCTCGCGGCGACGGCGAGCTCGATAGTCGCGGGAAGTCGACTGAACACGAGCGAGACCACCTCTTGGCCTCGGATGTAGGACCGGCCCATGTCACCGGCAAGTAGGTCGAGGATGTACTGTGCGTATTGCACGTACAGTGGCTGATCGAGCCCGAGCTCTGCGGCGATCGCCTGTCGCGTCTCTTGGCTGGCGTCTAGCGGTGCGACCGCGTTTATCGGACTTCCGGGGGTGATGAATCGGAGCGCGAACACGACGGTCACGACACCCCAGACGACGCCGATGCCTTGGAGGCTGCGTTTGAGTACGAATCTTCCAACTGACATTCGAAGTGCTCGATACCGGCGTTACCGCTGGGTTGCCGTGTCGGGGTCGATGAACTCGTCGGCTCGCGGCTCCCACTCGATCTCCGAAGAGACCCCGTAGACGCTGAACTGTTGGTGTAAGAACACCCATGGCGCGATGTCGTGTGCGAGTTCGTTCGCGGCCTGGAGCGTCTCGACACGCTCGTCCGGGTTCGATGTCTGTTCGGCCTCGACGAGCAGCGCGTCTAGGTCTTCGTTTTTCAGGACGGTGAGCGCCCCATCAGAGGACAACAGCGGGGTGAGCGTCTGACTTCCGTCGAACTCTCCGTTCCCCCAGCCGAGGAGGTTGAAGACGGGTCTGTCTTCGATGTTCGGTGCCGTAATGTCTTGGACGAGCGAGGAGAACTCCCGTTGTTCGAGCGAACAGGAGACGTTCGAGAGTGAGTCGATCTGGTCTGCGGCCGCCTGCGCGACCTCGACGTCTCTGAGGTACCGGCCAATCGGTGTCTGGAGTGTAATCTCGACGCCTGCGTGGCCTGACGCTTCGACGAGACGTTCGGCCTCGTCGGGGTCGTATGGGTATGGCTCTACGTCGGGATTGTGGCCGATGTGACCCTCCAGTGTCGGCTGAGAGGTAATCGCACCGAAGCCGTTGAGCACGTTTTCGACGATGCTCCCGACGTCGACCGCATAGTTCATCGCTTGGCGGAATTGCCGGCTGGAAAACGGCTCCACGTCGTATCGCATCTGCAAAAAGATGGTGCGTACACTTGCGACCGAAGCGATAGATGCAACCTCTGAGCTCTCCACACGGGAGACTTCATTTGGCGGCACGTTGGTGACAATATCGGTCTCCTCGGCGAGCAGCCGGTTGACGCGCGTGCTCGACTCACTTGAGGCGCCCATAGTGAGTGTGTCGGCCGCCGGCGCACCGCCCCAGTAGTCTTCGAACGCCTCGTAGACGACCTCGTTGCCGGAGTCGTACTCGGTGACCCGGAACGGTCCGGTTCCGTTGGTGTTGCGGTTGATGTAGTCGCCGTCGTTCGACTCGATCCACGACTGCTGGACGATCTCTCCGTTCGTCGCGAACAGCTGGAACGCGATCGGATTGTATCCCTCGAACGAGACGGTCACTGCGCCGTCGCCGGGCGTCACCTCGGTCACCGAGCCCAAGTCATTCGACTGCGGGCTGACGATGCCGACGTCGTCGAAGACAATCCGCCGGATGCTGAACGCGACGTCCTCTGGGGTGACCGCGTCGCCGTTGTGGAACGTAACCCCGTCGCGCAAGGAGAACCGCACCGACCCGTTTTCGGTTCGTTCCCACTCGTCTGCGAGGCCGGCGATGATTCCGCCTGTTTTGTCTCGATCGAGGAGTCCCTCGTACGCCTGGCCGACGATTATCTCGGTGTTCGTCTCCGCGTGGTCTTGTGGGTCGAGCCCAGAGTCCATCTGTCCCATTGTGACGTCGATTGCGAACTCGTCGCCCGCGTCGGCGTCGGCAGCGTCATTGGTCTCCGTGGACCCGTCATCTGACGCGTCGTCGCCGCCATCGGACCCGCCGTCTCCAGCACAGCCAGCGAGACCGACGGCGCCAGCCGTCCCAACGTAGGTAAGCACTGTCCGACGGTCGATATCTTTGCGGATATCAGTAGGCACAAGCAAAACCAGACGACTGATCATTATCAACGTATCGACCCGCCCCCTCACTTTCAGCCGATCGAATGACACGACGGGGTCGGGGTGATGGCGTCGCGGGTCCGTCTCCGCTGTCACTGTCAGTCGGGTCGATAGTCGGATCGACGCGTATGTACGGTCCGAGCCGCATCCACTACGCATGGTCCGTGTCGACCCAGGAGATGCGTGGGAGGCGGTCGTCGCCGACGCAGACGCGGTAGCAACGGCCTACCGCGACCAGGGATGGACGGTGACGACCACACACCCCGGCCACGTGAACCCGGTCACCGACGCCGCCCGAATCGACGTCCTCCTCCCGGATCCAGAGTTCGAGACGGCACACGAGGCGGTCGCCACCGCCAATCTTGATGCCGTCGAAGTATACGCTGCCGCCGAAGACGGCGTTTCCTACCGGGTCGTCGTCGCGACCGACGAATCGGCGGCCGTGGCGGTCTCCGTTCCAACGTACCTGTCGACGACAGCGCTACGCGCCCTCGGTGCGTCGGCCGACGCGGTCGGCTCGTTCACGGTACGACTCCGTCCGCTCGACGACCGTGACCACGCCGAGATCGTGATCGACGGAGTCCAGCGCTTTGTCGATCCTCCGGGGTCGGCGTCGTCGTCTCGCGAGTGAGTTGCCGGATGCGGTTCGGTGTGGCTACAGGCGAAATAGTGAGCGCAGAACCCACACCCGTGGGTGACTGACCTGCCAGGACACATCGCTGTATTCATGCTTGTGTGATCACGATCACCGATATGAACCGTGCAGAGAAGGCGGCCCTCCAACTGCGGGCGGTCGCCGTGTTGCGGACGCTAAAGGAGACGCGGACCTACGAGGAGCTCTCATCGCTCACTGGGTTGCCGCCGGGTGACCTCAACCGCTACGTGAACGGCCACGTGCTTCCGGGTGCGGGACGCGCTCGAACGATCGTCGCGGACGTTGGCCGCGAGGCCCTCGCCGACGAACTCGTCGCACGTGTCGCCGTCGACGACGAGGGCTACGTCGACAACTCGGGTGTCGTCTTCGATCAGTCGTTTCTCGACCTCGTTGCTCCGGTTGCGGCCGAGTCGTTCGCGTTCACCACGCCGGACGTCGTGTTGACCGCCGCCACCGACGGGATCTCACTCGGCGCAGCCATGGCATCGTTCTTCGATGCCCGCCTCGCGTACGCGAAGAAGTCGAAAGAAACCGCCGTCGAGGAGTTCATCGAGTCGCGACAGCGGCTCGCTTCCGGCATCGAACTCACCTACTATCTCCCTGCACGCGCCATCGATCCGGGAGACGTCGTCCTCGTCGTCGACGACCTGATCCGCTCTGGTGAGACACAAGAACTCCTGTTGGATATCGCGCTGCAGGCCGACGCCGATGTCGCCGGTGTGTTCACCCTGATCGCGGTCGGCGACGAGGGACTGTCGCGTGCCCGTGAAATCACCGATGCGCCGGTCGGTGCGCTCACGACGTTCGAGTGACCGGCCGGCGGGTACTCGTCAGACTGGCGTGTGCCCGACCGTGACACCCGTCTGTGTGTGCACGTTTGGCCAGTTTATCACCTAGCCAAGCTGTATTATCTGTATGAATACTCACACCTGCGTATGACTGACTATTTGAGGTAGAAAGTATTATATTTAGACGGCTGAGTATACACGATTACCCAATGGGGCTCGCAGATTCTGTGACAGCGCGGTTCGACGTAGAACAGCATGGCTCCGACCTCCGGACCGAGGTCGTTGCCGGGATCACGACGTTCCTCGCGATGTCCTACATCATCGTGGTGAATCCGTTCATTCTCGCGGAGGCGATCCAGATACCGGGATACGAGTTCATCGAGGTTGTCCAGATGATCGCCATCGCGACGATCCTCGCCTCGGCGGCCGCGACGCTTGTGATGGCGCTGTACGCCAACCGCCCCTTCGGGCTCGCACCCGGGATGGGGCTCAACGCCTTCTTCGCGTTCAGCGTCGTGCTCGGACTCGGCGTCCCGTGGCAGACGGCGCTTGCAGCGGTTTTCGTCGAGGGGATCCTGTTTATTTTGCTGACCATCGTCGGCGCCCGTAAGTACGTCATCCGGCTTTTTCCTGAACCGGTCAAACGCGCTGTCGGGGCGGGAATCGGGCTCTTCTTGTTGTTCATCGGCCTCCAAGAGCTCCAGCTCGTGGTGCCCGACGAGGCGACACTCGTCACGCTCGGCGGGATATTCGGGAGCCCGTGGTCGATCCTCGGCATCCTCGGCTTGGCGCTGACGTTCGGCCTCTGGGCTCGCGGCGTGACTGGTGCTGTCATCATCGGCATCTTGACCACCGCGCTCGCCGGCTGGGCGCTCACGCTCGGCGGTGTCTTCGAACGTGGCGTCGTCACGCCCGAGTCGCTGCCGGCCGCCCAGTACGACATCACACCCCTCGCGGGCGCGTTCGTCGACGGGTTCGCCAACATCGAGCCGCTCACGTTTACCCTCGTCGTCTTTACATTCTTTTTTGTTGACTTTTTTGACACCGCCGGGACGCTCATCGGTGTCTCACAGTTCGGTGATTTCCTCGATGACGACGGCGATCTCCCAGAGATGGACCGGCCGCTGATGGCTGACGCAGTGGGGACGACTGTCGGCGCGATGGTCGGTACCTCGACGGTGACTACGTACATCGAGTCGTCGGCGGGCGTCGAAGAGGGCGGTCGAACCGGTCTCACCGCACTCGTCGTCGCCATCGGTTTCCTCGTCTCGCTCATCGCCATCCCGGTCGTCGCTGCGATCCCCGCGTACGCCTCGTTCATCGCCGTCATCGTCGTCGGCGTAATGATGCTTCGAGGCGTCACTGAAGTCGACTGGTCGGACCCCGCTTGGACGGTCTCTGCGGGACTCACCGTTACGGTCATGCCGTTTGCCTACTCTATCGCTGACGGTCTCGCCGCCGGGATCATCTCGTACCCGCTGATCAAGGTTGCCGTCGGCGAGTACGATGAGGTCCGCCTTGGCCAGTACGTTATCGCGGTCCTGCTGGCCGGCTACTACGTGCTCCAGACCCGCGGGCTCATCCTCTAGTCGGCCTCCCGCAGGCGCGCTCGAAGCGGTCGTGTGCGCTCCACGCACCGATCACGGACTTCTTTATTCTCGCGGGACCTATTACGAGCTGATGACGGACCTAACGCTGTACGAGCTGTCCGGCTGCCCGTACTGTGCGACGGTACGAGAGACGCTCGCCGAACTCGATCTCGAGTACGAGTCGGTGACCGTTCCGCGGGCACACGGCGAACGAACCGAAGTCGAGGCGGTGAGTGGCCAAACCGGTGTTCCCGTCCTCGTCGACGAGGCGCACGGCGTCGAGGGGATGGCAGAGAGCACGGACATCGTCGCGTACCTCGAAGAGACGTACGGCGACGCAAGCTAACGCTCTCCTGACCGTGCGCCGCCTCCGTATTCCCAGACAGCGGTGGGCGAGAGCAACGCTCGGACTCTCGCTCGCGTTCGCCGTCGCCGCGTTCGGTTATTTTGCGCTTGCGGGTGCCCCGCTTCGCGGCGGGGCACTCGCCGTCCTCGTCCTCGGCGCCGGCTACTGGGAGTACCGGAAAAAGCGCCGTGAAAAGCGCCTCGCTGAGCGGTACGAGGCCGAAGCGGAGGCGCAGTCCGACGGCACCGATCGCTGATTGGGGGGCAGCCGGTGTCCACCGGCTTCATGTACGGGACCGGCGTAGCGTCTCGAGATGAGTGACGACCGCGACGACCGCGAGGCCGCGCTGGACGCGATGGACCGGCTACTCGATGAGTTCGAGGACGACGAGGCAGTGTCATACGCCGAGGTCGGCGGCGTCTACCAGGAGAAGACCGATCTTGTCGTCACCGATGACGGTCCCCGCAACCGCACCGCATTCACCGAGACGGGAGTGTGGCTGCGGGTCTTCGCGAACGGTGCTGCTGACTACCGCTACACAACCTCGCTCGACGACGAGAGCCTTCGAGACGTGGCCGACCGGGCGATCCGTAGCGGCGAGGTACTCGCGCAGTCCGAGCCTGGGCGGTTCGACGCGTACACCAGACACCGCGCGACCCACGGCGGCTGGGCCGAGACCGGTCTCGACACGGTCGACATCGACGAGGTCGTCGACGCGATCGACACGGGGCTCGCTCACACCGACGACCTCGCACTCGAGCGATGCTGGGTCAACTATACCGACGCCCACATCGAAGAGGCGATGGGAACTACCACCGGAAGTGTCGTGCAGACCACGCTCGACCGTGCGCAACTGGCGTTCAGCCTCACTCCCGTCGACGGTCCGAAAGTCCGCCGACACGCCGGATCGACGACGGGAGCAGCGTTTCTTGAGACGATCCCCGATCGGATCACAACGGCGGCCGACGACCTCGAACGGCTCGTTGACGCCGACCCTGCGTCAGTTGACTCCGGCGAGACAGTTGTCGCGTTGAGCCCGCATGCCGCCGGGCAGCTCTTTCACCTCGTCGCACACACGCTCGAGGCGGATGCCGGGTACATGGGACTGAGTCCGTACGCCGTCGGTGACGAGATTGGCCCGGCCGGCCTCCATATCGACGACACCGTCCGCGCCGGGTCGTGGGCCGCGCGTGCGTACGACGCCGAGGTGCGACCGACGGCCCCGGTGACGCTCGTCGCAGACGGCACGGTCCGTCGGCTGCTTCACAACACGACCTCTGCGGCGGACCACGAGACGGAGCCAGCGGGACACAGCGTCCCCAGCCTCGGCTTCACCGAGCCTCCGCGCATCCACGCCCGTCACCTTGAGGTGGCCCCTGGTGACGCGGACGCGGCGGCCCTCCGTGACGGTGCCGACGTCTACGTGGAACGGTTCGCCAGCCCGTGGCTCCGTGACGAGTTCGAGCGGATACAGCGCGCCGGCGTCTTCCCGGCGAGCGTCCTCTACGCGAAAGACATCGACGAGATGACCACCGACCGCCCCGACCGCGGTACCGCGTCGTTCCCGGTCGCTGAGGGATATCGGCTCGTCGACGGGGAACCGGCCGGCCGCATCGAGGACCGCACCTTCGAGTACGACCCGAGCGTCCTCGCGAGTCTCTCGCACATCGGCGCCGCTCGCGAGACGGTCACGGGCGTCTGTGAGAAACACAAATCTCGGCTGCCGTTCGCGGTGACGGCCCCCGGCGTACGGCTCTCCGCGCCGCTTTCGGTGTCGCGTTAGTCGTCTGCTGGTGTCGACTCGGTGCTGTCCGCTGTTCCCGACGCGCGCGGGCCATCCATCTCGGCGTACGGGTCGTACCCTTCGGCGCTCTCGTAGAGGTGACAGGCGACCGCCTGGTCGAACTCGCGTTTTTCTTCGAGCGGCGGCACCACTTGGTCACAGACGTCGCCGATGTACGACGGACAGCGGTTTTTGAACCGACAGCCGCTTGGTACGTCGATGACGTCGCCGACCTCTCCTTGTAACTCGACTCGCTCGCGACCCACGTCCGGGTCTGGGACGGGAACCGCGTCGATGAGCGCCCGCGTGTACGGGTGCTGTGGGTCCTCGATCACCTGATCGGTCGGCCCCTTCTCGACAATCTTTCCCATGTACATGATCGCCAGCCGGTCACACATGTGTCTGAGAAGCGAGAGGTCGTGACTGATGTACACGACAGAGAGGCCGAACTCGTCGGTCATCCGGTCGAGAAGTGACAGCACGCCAGCACGCAGACTGACGTCGAGCATCGAGACGGGCTCGTCGGCGACGATGAAGTCGGGGTCCAACACAAGCGCCCGGGCGATGGCGACCCGCTGTCGCTGGCCGCCGGAGAGCTCGTGGGGATACTGATCGAAGTAGTGCTCTGCGGGCTGTAACTCGGCGAACTCGAGCGCACGCTCAACCCGAGCTGTCTCGTTGCGGACGTCGTGGATCCGCAACGGCTCGGCGACGGTGTCATACACCGTCATCCGCGGGTTCAGACTCTCGAAGGGGTCCTGGAATATCATCTGCGCGTTCTGTCTGAACCGAGTGACCTCCGCCTCCGTCGCCTCTGACAGCCGCGTGTCGTCGTAGACGATGTCCCCGCCGGTCGGTTCGTGGAGTTTCACTAGCGACATTCCCGTCGTGGTCTTTCCACACCCTGACTCGCCGGCCAGACCGAGCGTCTCACCCTCGCGAAGCTCGAAGCTCACGCCGTCGACTGCGTGGACGTACTCCGGTTCGCCCCCGCCGATCGATTCGAGGATGCTCGCGATCCACCCCTGGTTGACTTTGAAGTGTTTCTCGAGGTTCTCGACCTCGAGTAAGACGTCACGGCCGCTCATTTCTCCACCCCGCCGTCCGTCGCCGCGGCCGTTTGTTTCCACGTTGTGGGGTCGTCAGCGTACGGGCGCAGCTCCGTGTCTATCTGGTCGGCGTAGTGGCAGTACGAGCGTAGCCCCTCGTGGTACTGTGCGTCCGGCTCCTCTGTGCGACACTTCTCGGTCGCCATCGGACACCGCTCGGCAAACCGACACCCCGCAGGTGGGTCGACGAGCTCCGGCGGGTAGCCGGCGATAGAGAGCAGATCCTGGCTCGACTCGCGGATGTTTGGAAACGCCCGCTTCAAGCCGATCGTGTACGGGTGGTACGGCTGGCCAAATATCTCCTCGACGGGTCCCTCTTCGGCGATCTTGCCCGCGTACATCACGATGACGCGGTCGCACGTCTCGGCGACGACACTCACGTCGTGGGTGATCACGAGCATTGAGGAGTTGACCTCGTCTTGGATCGTGCTGATCCGTTTCAGGATCTGATCTTGCATGATCACGTCGAGTGCGGTGGTGGGCTCGTCGGCCAAGATCAGCGAGGGCTCGAGCGCCAGTGCCATCGCGATCATCGCCCGCTGGCGCATCCCGCCGGAGAACTGGTGGGGGTAGTCGTCTGCGCGCTCGGGGTCTAATCCGACGAGCTCGAACATCTCGGTGACGATCTCGGTCGACTCCACTCGACCGGTTCCGGGACGATGCGTCTCTATTGCCTCGACTATCTGCTCGCGGATCGTGTACACCGGGTCGAGTGAGTTCATCGCCGACTGAGCGATCATGGAGATCTCCTCCCACTTGAGGCGGCGTCGCTCCGGTTCAGAAAGCGTCGTCAGGTCTTCTCCTTTGAACCGGATACTCCCATTGTTGACGTAGCCGGCGTCGGGAAGGATACCGATGATCGACTTCGCGAGCGTGGTCTTCCCACAGCCCGACTCGCCGACGATGCCGAGGTTCTCGCCCTCTTCGAGCGTGAACGAGACGCCGTCGACCGCTTGGGCCGGTCCGTCTTCGGTCTCGTAGTAGACTTCGAGGTCTTCGACTTCGAGTTGACTCATTGTAGTTTAGGGTTGGTGATCGATTCGTAGCCACGGCCGATGAGGAAGCCGCTGATGACGAGCAGGCCGATACAGATACCCGGCGGAACGAACCACCACCAGGCGCCGAACGAGAGCGCCGAGTACGCCCGCGAGGCCTGCAGCATCGTTCCCCACGAGACCGTGTTCGGGTCGCCGAGCCCGATGAACGAGACGCCCGCCTCGGCGAGGATTGCCCACGCGATTCCGAACGAGCCGTAGAGGAACGTCATCGGAAGCACGTTGGGCGCGAGATGGCGACTGATGATGTGCCAGTCGCCCGCACCAGCAACCTCTGCGGCCTTTACGAACGGCCGCTCGCGAAGCGAGAGCGACTGTGACCGGATGACCCGCGCCGTAGAACGCCACTGCAGGACGATGAGCGCGAGGATGATGTTCCAGAGGTTCGGCCCCAACACGGCGACGAGCACGATGACCGTCGGCAACAGCGGCATTCCGTACAGGAAGTCGACGATCCGCATCAGCGCGTCGTCGACCCGCCCGCCGTAGTAGCCGGCGACGAGCCCGACGAGCGTGCCGATGCCGGCGGTGAACACCGCCGCGATGAGCCCGACCAAGAGCGCCGCGCGTGTCCCGTAGACGAGTTGGCTGAATATGTCGAACCCCTCGGCGGTCGTCCCGAGCAGGTAGCCGCTGTCGGCACCGAGAATCGACGGCTCGGCCCACTTGTCGATGATGATGCCCGCCTCGCCCTGATACTGCCGTTGGAGCGGCTGATGGGTTGCGATGAACGGGGCGAATATCGCGATGAGCACGAACCCGGTGACGGTGAGCATCGAGAGCCTGACCGACAGCTCGTCGGTCAACAACCCCCAGTGTTCTTTCAGCGTCTCCCGCCAGAGGCGGAGCGTCCGCTGCCACTTGTCGATCTCTTCGCCGCCCGTCGTCTCGTCGAGGTCGGTGTATATCGACCGGCCCGATTGTTCTTCTTGTGCCATTGTTAGTCGTACGTCACGCGCGGATCGAGGTAGCCGTACGCCAGGTCCGCGGCGAAGTTGAGGAAGATGATCGTCGACGCGAGCACGATAAACGTTCCCTGTGCGACGGGGAAGTCGCGTCTGAGCACCGCTCTGACCATCTCACGGCCGATACCCGGCCACGCGAACACAGTCTCGATGAGAACGCTCCCGCCGACGGCGTAGCCCAACGCGATCGCCGCCGCCGTGACGATAGGGAGGAGTGCGTTGCGTGCTGCGTGTTTGAACATGATCGTCCGCTCGGTGAGGCCTTTGGCCCGGCAGACGTCGATGAAGTCCTCTGAGAGCACCTCGAGCATGCTCGACCGCATGATCAACAACGGGTAGCCCATGTAGTAGAACGCCAACACCGACGCGGGAGCGGCGAGGTGTTTGAGGAAGTCGAGGGTGAACACCATGTCGAAAAAGCCGGTGTTCTGCCCGCCTGTGCCGAGACTCGTCATCCCGCTCATCGGGATCACGTTAAACGTCGCCCCGAAGATCCACAACACGATCAGCCCAACGTAGAAGGTGGGCACACTCCGGGCGGTCAGTGCGGTGACGACCGTCGTTCGTTCGAATCGCGAGCCACGGTACCACCCCGACAGCACGCCGAGGGTGATCCCGAGCACGTACGCGATCACGAACGCGGTCAGCATCAACACCAGGGTGTTCGGGAGGTACGTTGCGATCACGTCGGTGACCGGCTGGTTCGAGTGGAACGACTGCCCGAAGTTCAACGCGAGGAGATTCTCGAGGAACCGGATGTACTGCACGTGGAGCGGGTCGTTGAGGCCGTAGCTCTCAATGAGCCGCTGGCGGGCCTCCTGGGTCATCTGTGAGGAGACGACGTACGAGGTCGGGTCGCCGGGCATGAGCCGGAACAGCCCGAAGAGGACTGTTCCGACCGCCCACAGCGTCACGACGAGCTGGAGCGTACGTCTGAGGACGAAACTAGCTTTTCCCATGGTGGTTGATCACGGCTGGTGGTGTGGGTGTCGGGTGTTGCGAAGCGGTTGTGTGGGTGGTTACTCGCTCGGGGCGATGAGCGTGCCGTCGTCGGCGTAGCTGTAGCCGGCCTCTTGGAGGCGGGTGCGGGCGGCCTCGACGCTCTCTTCGTACTCGGTGACCTCTTCGGTGTGGAGCGGCCCGAACGCAGGCGAGACGACGTTGAATCCGGGATCCGGGAAGCCGAAGAGGATCTGGTCGACGATGGCCGTTCGCGGGATGGTCTCGACGAGCGCCTTCCGCATCTCGGCGTCGTCCAGTCCCGTCTGGCGCTCGTTCGGCGTGAAGTGCCAGAACGTCGCCGCGACCTCGAACTGCGTCCCGATGTTTTCGTTGTCTTGGTTCTCGTCGAGCTGTCGGTCGATGCGGCCGAACGGCTCGTAGTTGAGGTCGCCGCTGATGAGATTCTCCCACACGGTCGACGCCTCGGGGATGACCCGCCAGAACCGACGCTCGAAGTCGACGGGCGCGAAGTGGTCGTCGAACCGGACCATCCCGAACTCGCTGCCCTGCTCCCAGTAGTCGAACATCATCGGGCCGCTGCCGACCGGCTCTTCGATGTTCTGTTGGCTGGGGTTCTCGCGGTCGGCCCACTTGTGCTCGGGGATGATAGGTAGCAGGTTGGCGACCGCGAGGTTGAACGGCCCCAGCGGCTCGGCCATGTTGACTCGGACCGTCTCCTCGTCGACGACCTCGGCGCTCTCGAGGTACTGTGACTGCGTGGAGTACAGCGGCACCTCGTTCTCGTTGATGTAGTTGTACGAGAACGCGACGTCCTCGGCAGTGAGGTCTTCGCCGTCGTGCCACGAGTGGTCCGTCCGGATGGTATACTCCATCGTGGTCTCGTCGACACGGGTCCAGTCCGTCGCGAGACTGACCTCCGGGTCAGGCTCGGCGTTGTTGTTGAGCTGGACCAGGTAGTCGTACATCATGTTGAACTGGTAGACGTGCTTGTTCTCGTCGTTGTGACCGAGCACGTTCATCGTCGAGATCGTCTCGGGCCAGTACCCTTTCAGGACGGTCTCGTCGCCTTCCATCTCCAGGTTTATCATCGTCCAGTAGGAGTTGAACCCGTTCGCGAGGTCCGCCTGCCAGTTGCTCACCTGGTTGTTGTTGAAGATCGCTGCCATCGGCATCTGCGTGATGGGCATCATCGGCACGTCGTCCATCACCATCTGCTGGATCTGGTGTGCCTGGTCGACGCGAGTGTCGGCATCGGGCTCTCCGAGATAGCTGCTGATGAGATCGTCGAGCTCTGCGTTCTCATAGCCCGAGTAGTTGCCCTGTCCGGGGTCGGTGTTCCCCGAGTTGAGCAGGTTGTTCAGCTCCGTCACTGGCTCAGAGACGAAGAACGTGTGCCACGTCGAGAAGCTGTAGTCGTACTCCTCGGTTACGCGGCTGTACAGCGTCCCCCACTCCAACACGTCGACTTCGATGTCTAAGCCGAGCTCCTCGTCGAACTGGCTCGCGATCAGGTTGATCGCGTCGTGTCGCGGCGGGTTGTAGCTCTGTGCGTTGTTCGTGTAGGTGTACGTCGGTAGATTGCTTTCGACGCTCTCGCCATCACCTTCGCTTTCGCCGCCACTGCCACCGTCGCCATTCTCGCCGCCCTCACCACCACCATCACCACCGGTACAGCCCGCCAGTGCGGTCATACCGACCGCGCTGCCGGCCGTGGTCGCCTTCAAAAACGCTCGCCGGTCCATCTCTGAGTCTGAGCTAGCCATGGAACAAAGCTGGGTTTCGTCAGCAGGTACATAAACATGTGGATCAGTCAGCTAATATGTCAGCCGCTACCGGAATGTGGCACATTCTGCACGTGCCGTCCAAGAGTGTCGAAGGGTTGTGTCTATACCCGACGATCTACTTTCTATAACAATTGTTACTGATGTACATTTCCAGATACCGCCCGATCGATGGACGTTTGTCCACCGGCGACCCGAGCGAAATGGCGTGCGATCGCTCGATCAGTCCCAAAACGACTTGGTTCGGGCGTACTCCCGCTCCTGGCGCAACACGTCGCGATAGAACTCGGTCTCGTCTTCGCGCAGCCGATTGATGATCCGAGCGGCGTTATGTGGGCCGACGCCGCGGGCGGCCATCGCGATCACCGCCTGTTTCCCGTGCGTCTGCACCAAGCTGGCGGCGCGGTGTGCGCGCTTCGTGCGCCGCTCTTGTTCGTCGTCTTTTCGTTCGGCACGGATCGCTGTGACGGTCTCGTCGTCCCACGGATTCAACGCGGCGATCCGCGTCGATCCGCACGCGGGACACTCGGGCTGCTCGCGGACACGTCGCACCTTCGTCGTTCGATCCCACTCGTGACAGTGACAACAACACAGGATCACCCGGTCATTTTGAATGCGCTCGCGAACCGTCTCGATAACGTCTGCATCGGCGTTTTCGGGCACGAGAAACTCTGTCCCGGCTGACCGGCCAGCGGTACCGATCGGGGTCCGCTCACGGGCGGTCGCGAGACCATGGTTGCCGCCTTGGATCGCCGCGAGCAGATCTGCCGTCTCCTCGACGGCGAGGTCGGCGTGAAACACCTCCCGAAGCGCCTCCTCGTAGACGGGCGTGCCCTCTAAGGCGGCGAGCAGCCGATCGCCGCCGAAGCGTCCACGACCCTCGCGGTACCGTTTGACCGCGCCGAACTTCGCGGCGACCTGCGCGAGGGTGAATTTGAGGGCGTCGGCGTTACCGAGGGCTATCTCGAGATAGGCGGTGAGCCCGTCCGGGTCCGTCGTCTCAAGTACCTCCCGGAACGTGCTCGGCCCGACGCCGCCCGGCACTTCGAACTCGATCCGGTACGGGCCGACATCCATGCCCACCGACGAGCCGGTTCGCTGGCCGACGAGCGCGGCGAGGAGCCGTGCGAGCGTTTCGTTGACCGCGTGGCCGACCGTGGCGTTGACCGCGACGGTGCGTGCGCTCGCTTCGATCACGACCTGCTCGTCGGTCGGGACCGGGTGTCCCGCCTCGACGTGGTCAACGATCGATTCGATCGCCGCGACGACGGTTCGCTCGTCGACCGGATAGCGCTCGGTGAGGTCGCTCGCGACTGCTTCTGGTGTCGACCCGGCCGCGAGCGCGCTGGCGACCTCGCGACGGACCTGCCCGACCTCCGCCGCGACCGGCTCGGGAACCGGGATCTCCTGACCGATCCATGACGGCACCTCGCCGGTCGGGTCGTCAATCGGCGTCACCTCGACCCGTTCTTCCTCCTCGTCGATTTCTGTGATCCGCCACATTTCGCCGCGCTGAATGAACGTCTCGCCCGGTCCGGCAAAGTTGACGACGAACCGTTCGTCAAGCGTGCCGATGCCGCGACGCGACGACAGGTCGTACACTTCGTAGGTCGACTCGTCGGGGATCATCGAGAGGTTCGAATAAAAGTACTGCCAGGTTCCGCCGGACGTTGAGAGGGTGTCTGACTCCTCGTCGAGCCACAGCAACCGGTTTCCCGAGAGCTCGCGGACGACCTCTTGAAACGTCGCCTCGGTGAGGTCGGCAAACGGGTACGCGTTCGTGATCGTCTCGTAGACCGTTCGGGCGTGGACGTCGCCTTCGTCCATGACGACGCCGACGACCTGATTGGCCACCGTGTCGAGGCTGCCGTGGTGGATCGACGCCGGCTCAACGAGGCCCACCTCGGCCCGCCGGCTTATCGCCATCGCTTCAAGCGTGTCATCACCGCCCTGCGCGACGACCGTCCCGCGTGAGACCCGGTCGCGACGGTGTCCCGCCCGCCCGACGCGCTGGAGCAGCCGGGCGACCTCGCGGGGGCTCCCGTACTGGACCACGTGGTCGACACGGCCCACGTCGATACCGAGTTCCATCGAGGACGTACAGACGAGCCCGTCTATTGCGCCGGATTTGAACCGGTCTTCGACGTCGACCCGAACGTTCTTCGAGAGCGACCCGTGGTGGATCTCGATCGTCGGTGGGTCCTCGCCGGCCGCCCGGTCGCGCTCTTCGAGCGTCTTGAACCGCGAGCCGAGCGCCTCTGCGGTCTGTCGTGTGTTGACGAAGACGAGTGTGGAGGCGTGCTCGCGGACCGTCTCACGTATCGTCCGAACGTGGCTCGCAGTGGTCTCGTCTATCGCGAGCTCCCCGGCGAGCGCGGAGTCCCGGTCGGTTATCGGCGGGTCACAGACTCGCACGTCGGTCCGACTGCCGGCAGCAACTTCGACCGTCTCGAACGCGCGGTCGCCGGGTCGGTCCGGATCGCGCTGACCACACCCGACGAGGAACCGACCGACTGCGTCGGGTGAGCCCACCGTCGCACTGAGTCCAATCCGCTGGAACGGACCGGCGACCCGCCGGAGGCGCTCGAGCCCGACGGTGAGCTGTGCGCCGCGTTTGGCCGAGGCCAACTCGTGTACCTCGTCGATCACGACGTGGGTGACGGCTTCGAGTGCGACCCGCATCTTCGATCCGGTCAGGATCGCCTGGAGGCTCTCTGGTGTCGTGATGAGCACGTCCGGGGGGTCGTCTGCCTGCGTCGACCGTTCGTACTGTGAGGTGTCGCCGTGACGCACCGCGACCTCGACGTCGAGCCGGTCGCCCCACCACTCGAGCCGGTCCATCATGTCCCGGTTGAGCGCCCGCAGCGGAGTAATGTACAGCGCCGATATCCCCTCGCGGGGCTCGTCGCCGGGCACGTCTCGTGCCTCGTGGATCGCATCCAACACGGGAAGCATCGCTGTCTCGGTCTTTCCGGTTCCAGTCGGCGCCAACACGAGGACGTTTTTGCCGGCCGCGAGCGGGGGGATCGCCTTACGTTGTGGCTCCGTCGGGGTGGTAAACCCCCGATCGGAGAGCGCGGCTCGAACGTCGGACCCGAGGTGGGTGAACGCGCCCATCCCTGCCGGTTCAGCCATCGTCAATGGTTGGGCGCTCCGCGGATTAAGCCCATCGCCCGGCCTGCACACACCTCGCGTCGCCCGTGCTCACGTCTCGTTTACGTCACGCCACCTTCGCTCACCGTGTACGCCTCGTGGGCACCCGTCTCGAGTATCACCTCGATGCGGTCCACCACCTCAAGAACGTCCGCGAAGCCGGTGTACGGCGCGGCCGGACACACCCGCACCACGTTCGGTGGTCGGAAGTCGACGACGACGCCGCGGTCGGTCAGCGCCTCGCTCAGCCGCCTCGCGTCTGGATGCTCCAACGCGACGTGGCCCCCGCGGGCGTCGTGGTCGCGCGGCGTTCCGATCGAAACCGCAGGGAGTCGGTCGTCGACCAGCGCCATAAGGAAGTCGGTGAGTGCGAGCGACTTCGTACGGAGCCGGTCGATGCCCGCCTCTCGCAGGATCTCGACGGCGCCCTCGAGCGGGGCGGCCGCGAGCAGCGGCGGGGTGCCGATCTGCCACGCCCCGGCGGTCTCGGCGGGCGTGAACTGCGCGTTCATCTCGAACTGCGTCGTCTTCTCGTGGCCCCACCACCCAGCGAGCGCGGGCGTGCGTCCGTGGTGCCGCTCGGCGACGAACAGCGCGCCGACGGCGCCGGGCCCCGCGTTGAGGTACTTGTACGTACACCACATCGCGAAGTCAACGCCGGCGTCGTCGAAGGCGTGCGGTACTGCCCCGACCGAGTGGGCGGCGTCGAAGCCCGCGTACGCGCCGGCAGCGTGTGCCGCAGTCGCGATTTGGTCGACGTCGAGCAACTGCCCCGACCGATACAGCGCCGTCGGCATGAACACAATCCCGACGTCGTCGTGTGCTTCAAGCGTCGCCTCGACGTCTCGCGGGTCGATCGTTCGTCCGTCTCGGCTCTCGACGACACGAAGCTTCGCTTCGGGGTCGATCCCACGCTGGTGGAGCTGGGCGCGGATCGCGTAGTGGTCCGAGGGGAAGTCGAGTTCGTTGACCACCACGGCCGGGTCGACGGCTGTGTCCCACGTCCCGTCGGCCGCGGGGTGACCGGCCCGGCTCGGTCCGTCCCCGGCCAGCAGTGCGTCGAGGAACGTCCCAACAAGGGTGTGGATGTTCACCGTGATCGAGTTGCCGACCACCACCTCCTCGGGGCGGGCGCCGACCAGCGGTGCGAGCGCCGTGCCGAGTCGTTCGCCGACGTCGAACCACGGCGGGTCGGCGTCGGTCCACCCACCAATGAGCAGGTCGCGCCACTCGTCGACCACACGCTCGAGACTCGCCAGCGCGGCGTCGCTCGCGGGCCCGAGCGAGTTGCCGTCCATGTAGAGCCGGTCGTCGGGAACGACGAATCGATCGGCCAGCTCGGCAAGTGGGTCGGCCGCGTCTAACCGGGCGGCCACCCGGACCGGATCCTCGGTGAACCCGCCGCGCGCCATTGCCGTCGTCGCGGTCGCGTACAGATCGTCTTCGTCCCCTCCACATTCTCGGTCGTTCATATCACAGCCGACGAGGGCAATGAGTAAATTCTTCCGGGGGTCGCTACTCCGTGATATCGATCGCGGGACGTCCCGGCTCCGCCTTCCGCGCGACGTCGTCTGCCGCGTCGTCGGCCCGCGCGACGACGACCGCGGCGTCGAACTCGCGTTCTATCAGCCACCCTGCCGATTGTAGCGCGGCGTACTCCTCGTCGCCGGTGAGCGTGTACTGGAGCGCCTCGCGGTTCGCCTGGAGGTCCTTTCCGTAGGCGGCGGCCGCGTCGCCCTGCTCGCGGATATGTGCCTCCCCCATCAGCTCGCCGATCAGGTTGTCGGCGTTACTCTCGATCGCGAGCTTGAGGGCGTCGTACTTCCAGTCCGGTGCGACGACGACGTCGATTTGTTCCGGGTCGTCGATACCGGCGACGTCGACGATGTCGCGGACGTCCTCACGAGTGTTTTCGACCAACCGACGGCGACGGTCGACGGTCTCGCGATCGACGGATGCAGTCGGCCAGTCGGCGTCGACGACGAAGCCGTCGCGACCGAGCCGCTCCCACAGCTCCTCGGCGAGGTGCGGGGCGACCGGCGCGAGCAGCCGAACTGCGGCGTCGAGGCCGCGCTCGTACACCGCCGGGTGCGGGTCGGTGTACTCGCGGTACCCGCGGAGCGTCCCGACAAGATCTTGTGCCTCTCGGAGAGCGATGTTGAACGTCAGGTCGTCGTACTCCGCGCCTGCGATGGCGACGGCAGCGTCGATCTCGGTGGCGACGTACTCGTCGGCCGGGTCGTGGTCGTCGGTCGGATCGCGGTTGTCGGCCGGGTCGTGGTCGTCAGCCGGGGTGCCGCCCCCCTTGCCGCCCCGCTTCGCCGCTGCGTACCGCTCGACAGCGTCGCGCAAGCGTGTGAGGAATCGGTGGGTCGACCGCACCCCCTCTTCGGACCAGTCGAAGTTGCGTTCGGGCTGAGCCGCCTGCATCATGAACAGTCGTGCCGTGTCCGCCCCGTACTCCTCGACGATCCGCTGGGGTGAGACGACGTTGCCCTTCGATTTCGACATCTTCTCGCCGTCGAGCTGAACCATCCCCTGTGCGAGCAGGTTCGTGAACGGCTCGCGGTGGTTGAGCCCTTCCTCGTCGGCCAACACCTTGGTGAAAAACCGCGAGTACAACAGGTGCATCACCGCGTGTTCGATCCCGCCGACGTACTGGTCGACCGGCATCCAGTCGTTCGCGCGCTCGAGGTCGAAGGGGGCGTCCTCGAGCCCGGGTGAGACGTATCGCAGGAAGTACCACGAGGAGTCGACGAACGTGTCCATCGTGTCCGTCTCGCGGGTGGCCGGCTCGCCACAGGACGGACACGTCGTTTGTTTCCACTCGTCGGCCGCGTCGAGCGGGTTTCCGGTCGTGTTGACAAACGCCGGCAGCTCGACGGGGAGCTCGTCGTCAGGCACGAGCACCGGCCCGCAGTCGTCACAGTGAACGACCGGGATCGGGGTCCCCCAGTATCGCTGGCGGGAGATGCCCCAGTCGCGCAGCTGGTACTGGGTGCTCGCTTCTGCGCTCTCGAGGTCCGCAGTCAGCCGCTCACGTGCGGTCTCACTGTCGAGACCGCTGTACGCGGCGGAGTCGATCACGACGCCGTCGTCCGTGAACGCCGTCTCGCTCACGTCCGGAGCCTCCGGAAGCGTATCGCCTTCGGATCCGGCGGTCGACCCGTCCCAGTCGTCGGGCTCAGGCGCGATCACGGGCTCGATGTCGACGCCCATCTTCGTCGCGAACGCGTGGTCGCGGTCGTCGTGAGCGGGGACAGCCATCAGCGCACCCGTCCCCACGTCCGAGAGGACGAAGTCGGCGACGAAGACGGGGATCTCTGCACCCGTAGCGGGATTCGTCGCGGTGAGTCCGGTCTCAACGCCGTTCGGCTCGTCGCCCTCCGGATCGGCCTCCACCTCGATAAATCGACGGACTGCGTCGTCTTCGGCGGCCAGCGCTTCGCTGATCGGGTGGTCGGGTGCGAGCGCGAAACAGGTCGCGCCGTAGATCGTGTCGACCCGGGTGGTGAACGCCTCGACGGGACCGTGTCCCGCCACCTCGAACTCCAGTGTAGTCCCGTGCTGGCGGCCGATCCAGTTCCGCTGCATCTGTCGAACCGAGGCAGGCCACCCGTCGAGGTCGTCGATAGCGGTCAACAGTTCGTCGGCGTACGCGGTGATCTCGAGGAACCACTGGTCGAGTTCGCGGGCTTCGACCGGCGTTTCACACCGCCAACACAGTTCGTCGTCGCCTTCAACCTGCTCGTCCGCAAGCACCGTTTCACAGGAGGGACACCAGTTCACCTCGGCCTCGCGCCGGTCGACGAGCCCCGCCTCGTGAAATTGGCCGAAAAGCCACTGATTCCAGCGATAGTACTCTGGCGTACAAGTGGCTATCTCCCGCTCCCAGTCGTAGCCGAAGCCCATCGACCGCATCTGCTCGCGCATGGTGTCGATGCAGTCTACCGTCCACTCTCGTGGGTTCGTATCGCGCTCTTTGGCCGCGTTCTCGGCGGGCAGCCCGAAGGCGTCCCATCCCATCGGGTGGAGCACGTCGTCGCCGCACATTCGGCGGTATCGCGCGTACGCATCGGTGATCGTATAATTGCGGACGTGCCCCATGTGGAGCTTCCCGGACGGGTACGGGTACATCCCGAGGACGTACGTTGGGTCCTCGACGTCGTCCGGCGTTCGGTACACGTCGGCGTCGTCCCACGCCTCCTGCCACCGGCGCTCGACTGCGGTGTGGTCGTAAGCCTCCTGAGACATCTGCTTATATACTCGTGGTCGGGTCGGCGTCGTATAGCTTTCCATCCAGTGGTGTGCCGTGGCGCACGAGCTCGTGAGCGGCGGTGGAGCCGGCGAGAAGTGAACTCCGCCTATAGCTTCCCGGCGTTTTGCGCCTGCTCGACCCGCCGGGTCGCCTGCTCGGCTCGCTTCCTGGTCGCGTTCGCGAGGCCGGGAGGGAGCCCGTCGCGGGCCGCCGCCAGCCGCTCTTCGATCTGTGCGATCCGGTCGCCGACGGTTTCGAGCTGGCGGTCGGTCCCCTCGCTGTCGCCCTCGCGGGCGCGCTCCTCGGCCCGTCTCGCGGCTTCGACTGCGGCGGCGAGGGCGCGTTCGAGCCCGTTCACCGCGTTTGACTGACCGCCGCCTCCGCCGCCGCTTCTACCATCCGTGTCGTCGCTCACGCCGTTGTCATCGTCGTCGCCCTCCGCCACCGCGGCCGCGACCGCGGCGCGCGTCTCCTCGGTCACGTCGGCGACGTAGCCGGCGAGCGGGGCTGCGCCGGTCTCGGGGCGGTCGATCCGGATCGGGTCCCAGCCATCGCCGTCGTCCTCATCATCGCCGTCGTCTCTCCTCGGCGGGTCAGGGTTGACTCGGTACGCCCCGATCTCGTCTTCGGCGTCGCGGACCTCGGTCGTGTGCGCGCCGCCGGCGTGTACGTACACCTCATCGGTCCCGTCGACAGCGGAGTCGTAGATCCGACCGGCGAAGTCGTCCTCGATCGCCGTGCGGACGAGGTCGACATCGCTGTCTGCGTCGTCGATCTCCACCTTCCGCGCGTTCTCCCTGGCGACGAGTGGTATCTCGCCGTCAACGCCTGCCGTCGTCACCGCTTCGTCGGTCGAGACGGTCAGCGTCTCACTGTGCGGGGTCTGCCCGGCGCCGTTTACTGTCAGGCGGTGGTCACCCTCCGGGACCTCGTTCGCGACCGCGACCCCGCCGGCAAACGTCGGGACCGCCTCGGGGTCGCTTTCGATCAGCACGAACGACTCGGTGACCGCCCCGGTCGTCGTCAGTCCCTCCCCATCGGGGGCCTCGTCGGTCTCGGTCGCCCGGGTGACGCGCGCGACGACGGCGTCGAGATACTCGGCCGCCCCGTCGTCAAGCGATTCGGCGTCGGCGATCGCGTCGTACCGACCGGCGAGTTCCGCACGGTGGTTCCCAGCGGTTACGTCGAACGCTGGGTTCTCGTACCGCGGCTGTTCCCATGGGACACCGGTGGTCGTGATGTGGCCGGCGAGGGCGTCCTCGGCGACCTCCGGGACCGCGAACTCGAAGCCCAGCTGCGGCCCGGTAAACGCCGATATACCCTCCAGTTCGGCCGTCTCGACGAGGTCGTATCCGACGACTTCCTCGGCGACCTCGTCCGCGGTCGTGTCCTCGCGGTCGGCGTGCCGGAAGGCGATCCCCGTCTCCCGGGGCGGGAGGTCAGTCGGTGGCGAGCGCAGCGCGTCGAGCGACCGGATCGAGAGGGTGTCGTCGATCAGCGACTCGACGGTGACCGACGGGAGGTCGGGGTGCTCGTAGATTGGCTCGCCATCGTACTCGGGCACGACGAACGGGAGCCGAATTCCCTCGTCGCGCGGGAGCCCGTACGCGATAGGGATCCCGAGGAGGTCCTCGACCGTGTCAATCGTCGTGTTCGTGATGTCCGCGAGCAACCCCTCCTCGTCGACCCGCTGGAAGCCATCCGGATTCTCGTTGATCGAGAGGGTGCTGGAGTGTGAGCCGAGCTCGGTGAGAATCCGCGGGATAGCGTCAGGCTCTGGGTCGAGGAACTCGTTGTTCGGCACGCTTCGGGAGTGCGAGCTGGCGACGTACAGCTGCGGGTCGCCCGTGTCGAGGTCGACGAAGACGTGGAGCACCTCCCAGTCGTGCCAGTGGAAGTTGGCCGTGAACTGGTCGAACGCAGAGTACATCCAGAATTGGACGACTGCGAGCGGGGAGTCCTCGTACCGGACTCCGTTGTAGAAGACAGTCGGGTCCGGCGGCTCCCCCGTCTCGTCGTACCGCTCGTGGTAGCGGTCAAACGATCGAAACCCGTCGACGACCGTCTCGCTGTCCTCTTCGACCGTATACGGGCGAGGGTCGGTCGGGAACCACGGCTCTGCGGAGTCGAAGTACAGCGTTGGCGCGAACCGAGCCGCGAGCTCCTCGAGCGTCTCCGCCTCCATTCCGGTGGTCGCGGCGTCGTCCGGCTCCGATCCGGAACAGCCCGCGATCGCGGCGCTGCCTGCTCCGGCGAGCGCGCCGAGGACGGTCCGACGGTCGACGCCGGCGGCGAAGGCGGCTCCAGTGTCGCTGCGATCGGTCACCGGTGCACCTCCGGGTCGTCCGTGAGCGGATCGTCTGTCGAAGACCGCGGCCCGGGGTGCATTTCGTTTATTCACAAACCTAGCGGTGAATAACTCTTCTGACGGACCGACGAGCGAATGCTCCCAGAAGAAGGTATTTGCGGCCGGCCACCCGACTTTGGGTATGGACGGCAAGACGGTCCTCACCTATGGCGCCATTGCGCTCGCGATCTTGATCGGGGTCAGCGTGTTTGTCTCGGTCGTCTCGGCAATCTTGAGTCTCGCGTGGGCGATCGTCTCCGGAATCGTCACTCTCGCGTTCCTTGTCGGGGTCGCCTACGTCGCGTACCGGGCGGGATCCTGGCTCTTCAGCAGCGATGACTCGTCTGTGAACACGGACTCGATCGGCGACTCGTGGTCTTCGTCGACGTCGTCCAGTGATGTCACAGAGAGCCCCCAAGACCGGCTGCGACGACAGTACGTCGAGGGGCAGATCGATGAAGAAGAGTTCGAGCGACGACTTGCCCGCGAGCTGGAGACCGAGTCGATCGACGAGATCGACCGCGAGCTCGAACGAGAGCGGTAGCCGATCAGAATCGGTCGCGGAGCTCGTCTCTGAGGTCGTCTACGTCGAGATCCTTCATCGAGAGCACCACCAGTAGGTGATAGACGAGGTCGGCGCTCTCGGCGGTGAGTCCGTCGCGGTCGTCGTCTTTCGCCGCGAGGATCGTCTCCGTCGCCTCCTCGCCGACCTTCTCTAAGACGGCGTTTTCCCCCTTTTCGTGGGTGAATAGCGAGGCGGTGTACGAATCGTCCGGGAGCTCCCGCTTTCGCGCCTCGATCGTGGCGAACAACTCGTCGAGCACGGCCGCGTTGTGTGCTGTCTCGTCGCTCACGCTTGCACCTCCTCCGCCGGGAAAAACGCCAGGTCGTGAATCCGGGGGTCGGCGGTAAGCTCGGGGTGGAACGAGGTGGCCACTACCGGGCCGTCTCGCACCGCAACCGGTCGCTCCTCGACCGTCGCGAGCACCTCGACGTCCTCACCGACGTCGTCGATGAGCGGCGCCCGAATGAAGACGGCGTGGAAGGGGCTCGCGAGTTCGTCGACGGCGATCTCGGCTTCGAAGGAGTCTTTTTGTCTGCCGAATGCGTTGCGGTCGACGGAGACGTCGACGAGCCCGAGCGCGTCGACCCGGTCGTCTTTCGCGTCGCGAGAGCAGACGATGAGTCCGGCACATGTCGCGAGCACCGGCTTTCCGGCGGCGACGTGCTCGCGTATCTCTGCGGCGATACCCTCGCGGTGAAGCAGTCGTGAGATCGTCGTCGACTCGCCGCCCGGCATGAGCAGCACGTCACAGTCGGGAACGATCCCCGCCTCACGGATCTCGACGACCGTCGCGTCCGTGCCGTGTGCGGCCGCGGCGCGACGGACCGCCTCAGCGTGTTCGGCCACGTCGCCCTGAACGGCGATGACACCAGCGTGCATATCTGCCGTGCGCGCGGGACGGGCAAAAAGGGCGCGCTCGCGGGTCTATTCGGGTCGGCGGTGATCGAGTGACTGACGGTCACACACTTGGGGGTGACCGCAGACCCCGGAACGCTATCGACGCGACGGTGGCGGCGTCGCCCTCAGTAGACGACGAGCGCGAGGTAGAGCTGTCCAACTCCAGCGACGGCCATCACCACGCCGGCGAGCCGCTTTAAGCCGCCTGAATACGCCGTGAGCCGACCCGCGTTGCTCACGAGTCCGACTCCTGTCGCGACCGTCGTCGCCGCCATCAGCGCCGCGACGACCCCGGCGTAGGTGAGTACCACGAGCGCGGCCGTCTGGGTCGGTAACGCAATCGAGCGGGCGATCACCGCGAGAAAGACCGGCGCGACACAGCCGGCACCGGCCAGCGCGTACCCTGCTCCGAAGAGGCCGAACCCGAGCACGCTCGCCCGCCGCCTCGGTAGCGGCACTGAGACCGATGGGGTTCGGCCGGCAGCGACCAAGACGCCCCCCACGACGAGGAGCCCACCGACGAGCACCTCGAACACCGTGACGTTTGCGAGCGTCGCGTTACCCACTCGAACGGTCGCCCCTGCGAGCACGCCGAACGTCGCCAGCACGCCGACAGCAGCGGCGACGCCGCGGGCACCGGCACCCGCGATCGACGCCTCCGTCGCGTCCGTCTGGTTCACGTAGAAGCCGACGTACCCCGGCAACAGCGGGTATGCACACGGCGAAAAGAACGTGGCGACGCCCGCGGCGACCGCGAACGACAGGTCGGTCGCAATGGCGGGTCCAGTCATCGGTGGGAGCGCCCTGTGATCACGGGAGGACAGCCTCAATCTGCTCGACGAGTGTCTCGGCGCTGTGAACGCCAGCCTCCGACCATTGGACACGACCGGATGCGTCGAGGACGACCGCAGTCGGGAAGCTGCCCGCGCCGAGCCGGCTGAACAGCGCGACCGTCGGGTCGGCGGCCACGAGCCACGCTCCCTCGTGTTCGCGCCACCAATCAGCCACCTCGGCCTCTGTCACCGACCGACCCACCGCCTCTGTCGTCACCGAGACGAACGTTACTTGATTGCCCACGCGCTCGTTCGCCTCGCCGAGGGCCGGCATCTGCTCGATACAGGGCGGACACCACGTCCCGAAGAAGTCGATGAACGTCGGGCGGCCCGCCGCCGGAATCGTCACGGTTCCGTCTCGGCTGCCCCGGGCCGGTATCGTATCGAGCGTCACCGGCTCGACCGCTCCCGACCGTTCACCGGAGTCGGTCGACGGCGACTGACCGGGGTCGGTCGTCGTCGACGATCCGCCGATCGGTGCCGGGAGCCCGCCGGACGCGACCGCGCCGGCGACGCCGAGCGTCCCGACGCTCGCGATTCCGGCGAGGAGGTGTCGCCGGTCCATTCAGGCGGTCACCACCCGGTCGAAGTCGTCGACCACGCGCTCTATCGACACCTGCGGGCCGTTCGGGTACGCGCGCTCGACTATCCCTTGATCGTTCACGAGGAGGATCAGCCCGTAGTGGGGGAACTGGTACTTGAGGCTACTGTAGTCGGGTGCCTCCGCCTTCTGGATCGCCAGCCCGAACTCCGATTCGATAAGCTGTTTCCCGCGCTCGTACGTCCCCGGCCGCAGGAAATGCCAGTTACCGGCGTCGAGGTTGACCCCCTGCTGGGCCGCGTACTCGCGGAGCACCGGCTCGGTGTCGCGCTCGGGGTCGAACGTGATCGGGAGGAACGCGGCTTGGTCGGCGTATCTCTCCTCTGTGGCGACTGCCTGTACCCGCCGCAGACGGAGAATAAGCGCGGGACAGACGCCATCAGGACAGTTCGTGTAAAAAAACGTCACCAGTGTTGTCCGCTCGCCTTCCAGCGCCCCCGTTGAGACGGTTTCACCGGTTATCGGGTCGGGAAGCGTGACCGCTGGGAGGTCGTCGCCGTAGCTTGGGTGTGATGCCTCGCTCAGATCGAGCTCCGGTGGGCCAAGGACGGTCCTCGGTGCGCCGCCGATCCCGAGCCCCCCGAGACATCCTGCGCTCCCGGCGACCGCGGGGACGGCGAGCGAGCGCAAATAGTGACGACGATTCATGCGCTGATCTACGGTCGCTCGTGACTAAGTCGGTTTCGTCGATCCGCAGTAAGCGGTTACCCCTCTACCGGTGGCTGTTCTCACCGACGGGGTTATGATATCGTCAGCGAGAGGATCTGCACGAAGACGCCGAAGAGGATACAGAACGCGAGGACGGTTTTCGGGTTGATCGCGATCGCGTTCCGCCCCTCCGACTCGAAGTACCGAACGAGCCCTGCACTGGACATTAGCCCGCCGGAGTTGCTACCGCTGCTCATACTGACTGATGTACGCGCATGCGGCGTAAGCGTTTCGCCTTCGGCCGGCGTCTCATCTGTGGTCGGTCTGATCTCGTGTATCGCTGGGTCGTGTTCCTGCTGATGTCGAGTCGCGCTTGAGCCTGCACTGCCCGGGTGAAAACCCTTATCGGCGAGCCCGCGTTACATCGCGTCGAACCATGACCGTTCGAGTGCTGGACTTCTACGCCGACTGGTGTGGCCCGTGTAAGACGCAGGATCCGATCTTAGAGGAGGTCGAAGCGGAGCTCGGCGACGCCTTCGAGCTACAGAAGGTCGACGTGGATCAAGAACAGGACGTCGCGAACCAGTACCAGGTTCGGTCGCTGCCGACGCTCGTCGTCGAGAATGACGACGGCGTCGTCGACCGCTTCGTCGGCGTCACACAGAAAGAAGACATCACGGCTGCGATCGACGAGGCCGCCTAACCGGGGACGCGCCCGCTCGCGCATCGGCTCCGGCGTGGCTCCGTCTCTCATACCGCCCCCGCAGCGTCTCGCAACCTTTTACAGTTCCCGCCCGCTCTGTGGTAGTATGGCCAGTTTCGACGCCGCGGAACGCCGCACCCTCGACCGACAGATCTGCATGCGCTGTAACGCCCGCAACGCTCCCGACGCGGAGCGCTGCCGCAAGTGTGGGTACACGAACCTTCGCCCGAAGGCGAAAGAACGCCGCGCAGCCTGAACCGGCTCACGACTCTCGATCTCACGCCGACAGAGCTACTGGTCCATCTCACGACCGTCTGTCTCCCGTCACCGTAGCCGCACCCTCGTGCGCAGTTGAGCACTTGAACCACTGAGCCCCTGCGGTGGCGCGCGCCTCGCGGGACGCCGGAGGCGGACTTGCGAGCGCGTGCGAGGGATGAGCGAGTCGCCACCGGCGACTCGCGAATCGGCTGGGGAGGCTGTGGCTGAAAGTCGTGCCCGAGTGTCATGCGGTTGTGTTGGTCGTACAGACTCTCTCGCACACGTATGGAATCGGCCGGGGAGGCTGTGGCTGAAAATCGTGCCCGGGTGTCACGGAGTCGTGTTCGCCACGTTCCTCACAGTCTTGTTCTCGTATGGAATTGGTCTAGAATGGATAGTCGAAGACCATTTTCGGGAGTCGAATCATCATCCTACAGCCGCGTGTGCGCCGCAAGCCCCTCACAATTTGTCCGTGTCCGACGAGAAGCTGACGCACGATGTACCTCGCCGGAGTCTATCGGTTTCACTTTCACTCCGCCTGGCCCGGGTTTTTATATCTGGCATCGTATTCTCTATGTGCAGGACACACGCGTGCCCTCTCATTCCCCCCTTCTACACCACCGAGCGACAGCGACCGGAATCGATTAGCCGGCCGCGCGCCGACGTGACGGCTATGCTCTCGCTCTCTGCCATCCAGGCGGCGCGCAACCGGGTTGACGACGTCGCCCGGCACACGCCGTTGGAGCACTCACGAACGTTCTCCGAGATGACCGGCGCCGACGTCCACCTCAAACTCGAGACGTTCCAGCGGACGGGGTCGTTCAAGATTCGCGGGGCGACAAACCGGATCGGGACACTCTCCGCACCGGCCCGCGAGGCGGGCGTCGTCACCGCGAGCGCCGGAAACCACGCGCAGGGTGTCGCGCTCGCAGCCGAGCGCGCTGGGGTCGATGCCACGGTCGTCATGCCGAAGTTCGCGCCCGTCTCGAAGGTGAAAGCCACCCGCGGGTACGGTGCGACCGTCCGACTCGAGGGTGTCGACTACGACGAGGCGCAGGCGGTCGCACACGAGCTCGAACGAGAGGCGGGGCTGACGTACGTCCACGCGTTCGACGACCCGGCGGTGATGGCCGGCCAGGGAACCCTCGGCCTCGAGATCGTCGACGATTGCCCCGAACTCGACACCGTCGTCGTGCCGATCGGCGGCGGCGGCTTGATCGCAGGTGTCGCCATCGCGATCAAATCACAGCTCCCGGACGCGCGGGTCATCGGCGTCCAGGCTGAGGGGGCCGCCTCGGCCGCAGCATCGCTCGCCACCGACGAGCGGGTCGAACTCGACCGTGTCGACACGATCGCCGACGGCATCGCGACCCGATCGGTCGGCGAGCGTCCGCTTGCGGTCATGCGCGAGTACGTGGACGAGGTCGTCACGGTCGACGACCGCGAGATCGCGCTCGCGGTCACCCTGCTGTTAGAACGCGCGAAGACGCTCGTCGAAGGGGCGGGTGCAGTCGCACTCGCCGCCACGCTCTCGGAGGCGTTCAGCTACGATACCGACGAGACGATCGTTGCGGCGCTGTGCGGTGGCAACGTCGATCTGAACCGGCTCGCGACGATCGTGCGCCGGGGACTCGTCCAGCTCGGGCGCTACCGCAAGATCACTGTTGGGCTGAAAGATCGCCCGGGCGAGCTCGAACGCGTTGCCGGGATCGTCGCGCGCGCCGGTGCTAACGTCTACGCGGTCCACCACGACCGGACGTCACGAGACGTCGCGGTCAACGCCGCCGAGCTCGAACTCGAGCTCGAGACAAACGACGCCGATCACGCTGCGAGTATCGTCGCCGACCTCGAGGCCGACGGCTACGAGGTTGACGTGTTGTCGTGAGGTGCGTGCGGGCAGTGAATACGACCGCGCGACACCCGGGCACCACGTAGGCTACACCCTCCCCAACCGATTCTATCCGTATACGATGTTGTCAGCGTTCGACCAATACGACCGCGTGACAGCCGGACACACGTTTTAACCACACCCTCCCCAACCGATTCACTCGTCGCCTACGGCGACTCGCTCATCCCTCGCACGCGCTCGCGAGCCCGCCTCTGGCGCGCTCACGAGGCGCGCGCCACCGCGGGGTTGGTGTCGTTCTCGATGGGGCCAACCGACCGTGTGCGCTCTCACCGAGGAGACTCGCTCAGTCGTCCGCGGCCGCGGCGTCAACGTCGGCCTCGGAGAGCTCACCGGCCTGCGCTAGTCCGCTGAGGTACTCGTCGGCGTCGAGTGCGGCTTTGACGCCCATGCCGCCGGCAGTCGCCGCCTGCTGGTAGTGGTGGTCGACGACGTCGCCGGCGCCGAAGAGCCCCTCCACGGCCGTCGCGGTCTGGTTCCCACCGCGACCGTCCTGCGTCAGGAGGTAGCCGGCATCGTCGAGTTCGACGCCCGTTCCTTCCAAGTACGCCGTGTTCGGCGTGTGTCCGATCGCGTAGAACACCGCCCCCACGTCGAAGTCGTACTCGTCGACCGACGCTGCGGTCGCGGGGTCCTCGAGCTTCTCCGTCGGGTGTCCGTCAGGATGCTCGACAAGTGTCACGTGATCGATACCGTCCTCGACCGAGCCGTGAATCGCGGTCAACTCGGTGTTGGTGAGGAGCTCGATCTCGCCCGCCTCGGCTTTGTCCCGTACACGCTCTATCCAGACGTCCTCGGCGCGGAACTCCTCGCGGCGATGTGCGACGTACACCGTGTCCGCGAACTTGGTGAGGAACGTCGCCTCCTCCATTGCGGCGTCGCCCCCGCCGACGACGAGCATATCCTCGCCGCGGAAGAATGCCCCGTCACACGTCGCACACGTCGACAGCCCGTAGCCCATGAGCTCCGCTTCGCCCGGGACCCCGAGCGTCCGCGCGGATGCCCCGGAGGCCGCGATCACGGCATCTGCAGTGTATGTGTCACCGTTCGTGAGCGCGACCCGGAAGTGGCCCTCGGGAGCCCTTTCGACGTCCTCAACAATCCCGCTTTGCAGCTCCGCGCCGAACTTCTCCGCTTGTGACCGCATCTCAGAGATGAGTTCCGGACCGGAGATCCCCTCGGCGAATCCTGGGTAGTTCTCGACGTCGGTCGTCAGCGTGAGCTGGCCGCCGGGCTCATCGCCTTCGATCAGGAGCGGCTCGTTGTTCGACCGCGCGGCGTAAATCGCCGCACTGAGCGCGGCGATCCCACTACCGGCGATTAGTAGCCGCCGATGCTCGAGTATTTCATCTCTCATACTATACTGTTCGGCGCGGCGGGATATGTAGGTTGCGCCGTCGGATGGCCACTGGAGCTAGCCGGTCACGTCGAGCCGCTCGGTTGCCCATGTCGGGCCAGTCGGTCACTCCAAAGCCGACGATTCACGCGCCTCAGGCATTGTACCCGTGGCACCCGGCTGGAGGTCGCCGAGGGTCTCGAAGAACCGCTCACCGACGAACTCTTCGACGACCGCGGCGAGTTCGGTCTCGTCCGGCACTGCCGCGAGAATCCCGAGTGGCACCTGCATCCCGGCCATGTCGGCGTGTCCGCCCGCCGAACCAACCTGGCCGAGCGCATCCCGAAGGAGTTCGCCGACGTCGACATCGGTCCCGCGCGCTCGCGCGGACCCGTGGACCACACCGTCCGTGTAGCCGTAGACGAACGTCACGTCGATCCCCTCGAGGTCGAGCAGCCGATCGGCCGCCTGCGAGAGCGCATCTCGGTCGTGTATCTCTCCGACGCAGGTCGCGAGCGTCGAGCTACGGACGTCCCGCTGGTCGATCGCGGCCGCGAACACCCGAAGCGTCTCTGGGCTCACACTCGGGCTCTCAACGCGCTCCAGTGTAGACTCGTCGACGTGCGGCGTCAGTGACGCGGCGGCCTCGAAATCGCGGCCCGACACCTCGCGGGTGAAATCTCGCGTGTCGACTCGGATGCCATAGAGGAGCGCAGTGGCGAGCGCCCGGTCTGGCTCGACCCCAAGCCGGGAGAGGTACTCCTCTATCAATGTGCTCGCCGACCCAGCGTCGGGTCGAACGTCGACGAAGGTCCCGTCGACCGGCCCACGCGGTGGGTGGTGGTCGATCACCACATCGACCGGCGTCTCCTCCGGAAGCGAATCGTTGATCCCCGGACGTGAGTGGTCGACGAGGGCGATCCCGCCGTAATCTTCGAGGTCGATTCCGCCGACGGTCCGTAACGAGAGGTCGAGGAGATTCACCAGTGCACGGTTCTCCTGATGTGAAATGTCGCCGCCGTAACAAACGTCCGCGTCGACGCCGACCGCCTCGGCAACGCGTGCCAGTCCGAGTGCGCTCGCGATGGCGTCCGGATCGGGGTTGTCGTGTGTGACGACGAGGAGGTCGCCCGACAGCCCATGGAGGGTGTGGACCAGTCGGGACGGTCGCTCGCCGGTGTCGCCGATACCGGACTTGACGCTTTCCTGGTCCAACACGACCCCTTCGGCCGATTCGACTCCCTCGACCGACGCGACCGCCTCGGCCGATTCGACTCCCTCATCTGCACAGCCGTCGAGACCGAGTGCATCACACACCCGGTCCACGAGCGCTTCGGTCGGGTCAACGACCCGGTCCGCGACCGACTGGAGCGCGTCGATCTGCTCGGCTGTCGCCTCATCACCAACATGTGCGACGACGAGCGCGTCCGGGTACTGCTCACGGGCTGCGGTCGCGGCCGCGACGTTTCGGGCCGCGTCGTCGCCCGCGACGACCACTATCGCGGCCTCGTCGGGGTACGCCGACGGGTCGGTAGGGTCGGCTTCGACGACCGCAACGGACTGCTCCCGCAGCGTCGAGACCCACTCCTCGTCGTCGGTCACCACGGCAGTGTCCTTCTCCGAAACGTGGTGGTCGACGAGTGTGCTTCCCGCCGCGCTACAGCCGAGCAGCAGACGCCGGACCATACACTTGCGTTGATGTGACCCCGACGCAAAACGCTGCCGTCCGCAGGCGGGTCACTCGGATGCGTCCGGATCGCTCACCGCCCGGGCCACGTCCACGGCCGCACGGTTCTCGGCGACGTCGTGCACCCGAACGAGGTCCGCGCCACGCTCGGCGGCGAGGGCAGTCGCAGCGACGGTCGCGTGTTCGCGCTCGTCCGGGGCACAGCCGACCGCGTCGAAGAACGACTTGTGTGAATGGCCGACCAGTATCGGGCACCCGAGCGCCCGGAATTCGCCGGTGCGCCCGAGCAGTTCGAAGCTCTCGGCGGCCGACTTCCCGAAACCGATCCCGGGGTCGAGGATCACCCGCTCTCGGTCGATTCCAGCCACCTCCGCGAGAAGGAGTCGTTCGCGGAGGTCGGCGATCACGTCGTCGACCACGTCGCCGTACTCTGGGTCGTTCGTCGGGTCGACGGGCGCGTCGATGCTGTGCATTACCACCACGGGACACCCTGCTTCGGCGACGACCTCGCGCATCTGCGGGTCCTCGAGTCCGGTCACATCGTTGATGATGTCCGCACCGGCGGCGAGCGCGGCCTCTGCGACGGCCGCCTTTCGGGTGTCCACGGAGACGAGGACAGCCCCATCTGAGACCGCGTCGATCCCACTTACTGCCTCGATAACCGGCACTACACGGTCGATCTCTTCGGCCGCGGGCACGGGGTCAGCTCCCGGCCGCGTCGACTCGCCGCCAACGTCGATCACGTCGACGCCGGCCTCGACCATCGCCTTCGCGCCGGCGACCGCGTCCGCGAGCTCCTCGTGGCGGCCGCCGTCGTGGAACGAGTCGGGCGTCACGTTGAGCACGCCCATGATCGCGGTCCCGTGGCTCCACGGGTACTCGACGGTCGAGCTGGCCACGTCGGTCGGATCGATCGGGTCGGCCGAGCCGGTCGGATCGATCGAGTCGAGATCGCCCGTGACCTCCCGAGCGTCGAGGCCGAGGCCCGACCGGAGGTCGCTGGCGACCCCGGCGAGTCCACCGCCAGCGGCCTCGAGTCGGTCACACAGCACACGAAACGTCGCGACGGACCCACCCAGGGTAACTGGCGATTGCTCGCCATCACCGCCCCCGCCCCCGTCGACGCCGCTCCCGTCTGGATCGGCACCGAGTCCACCGACGGCCGCCTCACCGCCAACCGTCCGAAACGTCGCCGCAACACGGTCGGCGCGGTCCCCGCGAAGCCGCAGTGTACACACCTGATGATCGACGCCTTCCGTGGCCCGGTCGACGCCCGCCGGCGGCACCCCGCCCCGTTCGAGGGCCCGTCTCGCCGCCGCCGGGCCGTCGACGGACCGTGGCGTCACCGTCCGCGTCACCGCGGCCCGCGCTTCCGCGACCGCGAACAGTGAGCCGACGACCAGCACGCAGTCGTCCGTGTCCGCGCGGTCGGTCGCCGTCGCGAGGGCGTCGGTGACGTCATCGCCGATCGAGACGCTCTCGAGTCCGGCGTCGCGAAGTGCGGCGGCCAACACGGCCGGGTCCTCGGCGCGGTCGAGTGCTGGCCGACACGTGATCGCCGATGCCGCCTGCGGTAAGGCCGCGGCCGTCTCGACGTGGTCCTTGTCGTGCATCGCAGCGTAGACGAGGTGGAGCTCGTCGTAGTCGTACTCCGCGAGTGTCGCTGACAGCGTCGCACAGGCCGCCGGATTGTGTGCGCCGTCGAGGATCGTGAGCGGGGCGGTCCGAACAGGCTCGAAGCGCCCTGGCCACGTCGCCCGCGCCAACCCCGCTGTGAGCGACTGCTCAACGACTTCCGTCTCGTCATCGCTGCTGTCATCTTCGAGTACCCGACCCGTTTGGTCGGCTAGCGCGGCCGCGATAGCCGCGTTCGTGGCCTGGTGCTCGCCCACGAGCGGAATCCGATACGTCCCCGGTGACGTTCCGTCGAACCGAACCTGGGAGTCTGTGCGACTCACCCGACCCTCGTAGTGTGCGACGATGGCTGGGCCCTCCTCGTCGCTGTCGCCGTCGCTGTCGCCGTTGTGGTTGCCGCCACTGTCTTGGTCACGACCGGGACCGGCCACGGTCGTCACCGGAGCGCCGGCCGCAGCGGCGACCTCACGGACCACTGCTAACGCCTCGCCCGTGCAAGCGGTCACCATCGGTGCGTCGGGCGCCGCGATACGCGCCTTCGTCCGTGCGATTTCGGCTACCGAGTCGCCGAGGACCGCTGTGTGTTCGAGTGAGACGTTGGTCACGGCGGTCGCAACGGGGTCCACCGCGCTCGTCGCGTCGTACTCCCCGCCGAGTCCCACCTCAAGGACGGCGACATCGACGTCACGACGCGCGAACTCGTGGAGTGCCATCGCCGTCACGACCTCAAAGAACGTGAGCGGCTCGCCCTCGGCAGCCTGCTCGATTAGCCATCGTGAGACCCGCTCGACGAACGCGGTGACCGCCGACTCGGTCATTGGCCGGCCGTCGACCCGGACCCGCTCGGTGAGCGACGACAGATGCGGCGAGGTGTACAGCCCCACGGAGTAGCCGGCCTCCCGAAGTACTGACTCCGTCATCCGGGCCGTGCTCCCCTTGCCGTTCGACCCCGTGACCTGTACGCACGGCACCGCCGCGTCCAGGCCGTCGAGTCGGTCGAGCAGCGTCTCGACCCGCTCGGTACCCGGCTTGACCGAGAAGCGACGGAGGTCGAACAAGAAGTTCGCCGCCTCGTGGTAGTGCATACTCGTTCGGTCGGCGTCGCGTCGTTTATGGATACCGGACCGGCCGGCGCGGCCGCCGCGACCGGCGCCGAACACCGCCGAAGAGCAACCCTTAGGCGCGCCGAGAGACGAGCCCTCGTATGAACCTGGGGGTGGCCGACGCGGCGGCCGCGTCGACCGAGTCGGACACAGCCGCCGAGCCGATAGTCGTCGGCGAGCGCGTTCGGAAGTCGTACGGTGCCGTCGACGCGCTCGCGGGTGTCGATCTTGCGGTCGAGCCCGGTGAGGTGTTCGGGCTCATTGGCCCGAACGGTGCCGGTAAGACGACACTAGTCCGGGCGCTCACCGGAACCACGGACGTCGAGGGAACGGTTCGCGTCTTCGGTGTCCCGCCGACAACTGTTGATGCGGGACGCGTCGGGCTACTTCCGCAGTCGTTTGACCCGCCGGCACGGCTCACGGCTCGAGAGCTCGTCGACTACTACGGTGGGCTCTACGACGACGCCCGCGACACCGAGTCAGTACTTGCTGATGTCGGCATGTCGGCCGATGCAGACGCCTGGTACGAGACGCTCTCGGGCGGGCAACAGCGCCGAACGTGCGTCGCCACCGCCGTGGTCAACGATCCAGACCTGCTCTTTTTAGACGAGCCGACGACTGGAATAGACCCCGCCGGCCGCCGTGCACTCCACCAGCTGATCGCGCGACTCGCGGCCGACGGAACCACGGTTTTCCTCACCAGCCACGCGATGGATGAGGTCGAACGACTTGCTGACCGCGTCATGTTGTTACGCGACGGCGACGTCGTCGCTGTCGGTCCGCCGGCGGAGCTGATCGCCGAACATGCCGGTCGGCCCCGACTCGAAATCGCGCTGCGTGACCCGACCGCCGTGCGGCCCAGTGAGTGCACCACGGACGACGACTCGGTGACGACAAACGACGCTCCTACCGACGGCGATCCTCCAGCCGTTGATGACGGCATATCGGCTGCGGTCGCCGACGCGGTCGACGGGGCAGCCGTCGAGTCGACGACCGACGGTCTACGCATCCTTGGGATCGACCCAGTCGAGATTGGATCCGTTGTCGACGCGCTCGCTACCGTCGGAGTCGGATTCGACTCACTGACGTGGGCCGAGCCGTCACTCGAGGACGTCTACCTCCGGCTTACCGGCGAGACCTACTCGCCACGATCAGTGACCGACCTCACCGATGCGGAGCGGCGCGCCGACGGCGGGACATCCAGTAACGGTGGGTCGCACACCGATAGTGGGTCACGCACTGATGACGGGGTACGACCACACAGCGGCTCCCGCGGCGACGGAGGGGCGCGATGAGTCGTGCCGCTCGCATCGCGACGGAGGCGCGTGCCGCCAGTCGGTCGTTCCTCCGCCGGCGTACTGCGGTGTTTTTCACATTTTTCTTCCCGGTGATACTCGTGGTCATCTTCGGCGCACTCGTCCGGACACAGCCGACCGGTGGCGGCCTCTTTGCTGAGCCGGCAGGCTATTACATCCCTGGTTACCTCGCGGTGGTCGTGTTGTTCACACCGCTCTCGCGGGTCGGCTCCGAGATCGCTCGCCACCGCGACGGCGGTCGCTTCGAGAAGCTATCGACCACGCCCCTCTCGCGTGTTGAGTGGCTGCTCGCACACGCCGCGGTCAACGTCGCGATTATCGGCGCGGCGAGCCTCTTGATTCTCGGACTGGTGCTCGCTGTGACCGACGCAACGCTCGCTCTCACGCCGGCACTCGCCGCCCTACCAGTCTTCGTTGCCGTCGCCGTCGCGCTCTTTTGTGGTGTCGGCGCGATCCTCGGTGCCGTCGCCGACTCACAGGACGGTGTCATTGCCGCCAGCAACACGGTCGCGCTGCCGCTGCTCTTTTTATCTGAGACGTTCGTTCCGCCGACGCTGCTGCCGGCGTGGTTCCGCCCGGCGGTGGCTGCCTCACCGCTGACCTACTTCGCACGCGGCACCCGGGCTATCACGTCCGGGTCGGGCGGGTGGGCGGGCGAGCTGCTCCTGCTCGTCGCGCTCGCCGTTGTGTTTCTCACAGCAGGTGCGGCCGCGATCCCGCGAGGGGAGTGAGTTGCCGGCGAGTCAGTCGCACCGATCGCGGGGATTTATAGCACGGGGCGCGTCCATCGTATAACGAGGCTGTACCGTGACCACCCACACGTTTTCTTGTCCCGGCTGTGGACAGACAATAGCGGTGAACGCCGAGATGCGTGAGACGATGCTAGCGGTCGGCTGTCCGGTGTGTACGACGGCTGTCTCTCCTGACGACTTCTCGGAGTGTTCCGGCGGGCTACTCGAGCAGTAGTCCCAGCGGTCAAAATTCTGTGTCGGTTTCGAGGACGACCGTTCGGCCGCTAAGCTGGTCGGGATCAAGCCGGTAGAGATCGATGTCGAGGTCGGGAACGTCGTCGGCCCAGATCTCAAACAGTGGTCGGCGGGTCTCACCGTATTGGACGATGTCCTCCGGAGAGAGTGAGGCCGGGTCGACCTGTTCGAGCGTTCCGGTCGCGACGACACTGGCGTAGGACTCATCGTCTTCTTCGGATACAACGAGTCGCGCGGCGGGGTCGGTACCGAGGAACGCGCGCTTTTCGCTGTCGACGGTCGACACCAATCGGAGGTACACCTCGCGGTCGGCCTTGTGGTAGCCGTACGATATCGGGATCGCGTACGGGACCGACGCGTCGGCGAGGGCGAGGACGCCGGTCTCGTGGCGGCCGAGAAACCCATCGACCGCAGCAGCCGGCATCTCCGCCTCGCGCTTCGTCGTCATAACCGACACGTCGACACCCGAGAGCATAAACCACACGAGACACCACCGGTACGTCCGCTACCGGGAACCGGGCCGCGTTTCGCTCACTCGGCTGCCGTCGAGCCGGCACTGAGATCGGTTGCGACGACCGGCGCTCCACAGAGCGCACAGCCGGAGGTAAGCAGCGCCTCGCGCATGCCGTCGTCGACCTCGAACGAGCGACGACACTCGGAGCAGACGAACGTGTGCGTCGGTCGGGTCATACACAATACGTCCCGTATACCCCCATCAAACGCGGTCCGAGTTCTCACCGGTACGGAATCCGGTTCATCCGAGCATTGCCGCGAACAGTTTCCGCTGGGCGGCGGCGACGTGTTCGGTGAACGTCGAGCGGTCGATGTCGAGGGTAGCGGCGACCTCGCTTGCATTCGCGCCCTTCGGGTGGTCGAAGTAGCCGGCCTCGTAGGCCGTCGCGAGCACCTCACGTTGCCGTTCAGTCAGCTCGCTGCGGTCGACGGTAACGAGGTCGCTCTCCTCGGGTGTCGACGACGACTGGAGCAGCCGGACGACTTGCATGTCGGCACACGACTCTTGGAGCTCACCGAGCACGCGACGAAGCGTTGGCAGGTCCGCAGCGTGAAACGTCACGAGTAGCCGCCCATCACGGACGGTGGCGTCCGCCGTCGGGACGCCGTGTCGGTCGAGCGTTGCGAACGGCGAGTCGGAGATGCACGGTGCCTCGAACCGGTACGCCGCCTTCTCACCGTAGTCGAACACTGTCTCGACATGCTCCGGCAAGCGGAGGTCTGTGGACGCGGTGAACTCGATCACGACCGTCTCTTTGCCCCCCCCATCGCCTTCTGGCTCGACCGATCGGCGCGTTCGTTGCACGCTGTAGACGGGCGTCGATCCGTCGAGTACCCCGTCGAACGGCGACGGAGACGACGCGGGCAGCGACACCTCCGCTCTGATGCCGGCTCCCATCGATCGACTCTGTCTCCGCCGGGGCAAAACGCTGACGCCCCTGCGAGAGGTATAAAATACCCCGCATATGGAGGGACCACACTCGGGGGGACGGACCACCACACTTCGTGTATGAAGCGTTCACCCCGCCCCGAGAGACCGTCGACGATGACCGAAGCAGACGAGGCACTCGAAACTGCGTTCGACGCGCTCTCTGATCCCGACTGTCGGGCCATCCTCGCGGCGGTCGACGACCCGATGACCACGAGCGAGATCGCGGACGCCTGTGACCTCGCGCTCTCGACGGCCTACCGCAAGGTTGAGCAGTTGAACGCGACCCCGCTTCTCACCGAAGGGGTCCGGTTCGATCCCGACGGCGACCACGCGGCCGAGTACTCCCGTGGGGTCTCAGAGGCCACTGTTTCGCTCTCTGACGCCGGCGTCTCTCTCGCGGTCGAGACCGACGAGGCTGCCTCGTCAAGCTTCGACGCCGTCGGCGTCTCCGCGGACTGACCACGCCGCCTCAGGTCGGTCGCCGGTCGTCGCCGCCCCGCAGCTATCGGCCGTCCACACGCTTTGATTCTCACACGTGATTCTCGGGGGCGTAGCGTTAACTCCCCCGCTCGTCGATCGTCGCGGTATGCCCATCTCGTCCGGTACTCGCGCGTTCTGCGATCTCACACGGGATGGCGTCGCCGTAGTCGACGCCCAACTGCGATACCGGTACCTCAACGAGACGACAGCCGACTTGATCGGCTTTGACGCGGGGGCGCTCGTCGGTGCCGACGCGCTCCGTTGGGTGCATCCCGACGACGAGCCGTCGCTTCGCGCGCTCGTGACCGAACTTCTCGAGACGGTAGACGGTGCCAATCGAACCGTCGACGACGTGGTCGACCCTGCCGTGGAGACCGACAACGACAAAGACGGGTACACATCGACCGGCGTCACCGGTGGCGTCGCCGTCGAGTACCGACACCAGACCGCCGCCGGCGAGTGGCGGCGACTCCGCGGCGAACTGTACCCTACCGCTGGCGAGCCGGTCGACGGTGTCCTCGCCCGGGTGCGACCCGCAGAGTCAGTAGCGTCGACGCACCCGCTCGAGACGCTTGCCGACTGCTCGGCGGACGTCTCGTGGATTGCGGCGCCCGACTGGTCGCGACTCCAGTACGTCGACGGCCCCGTCGAATCGATGCTTGGACTCGATCCCGCGGCGATCCGCCGCCGACCGCGGCGACTCTTGGAGCTCGTGCACGCCGACGATCGCCCACAGATCGACCGAGCGATGAGCCGACTCTCAGGAGGTGAGTCCACCCAGGTGGACTACCGAATCGAGCGCCCCGACGACGAGGTCCGGTGGCTTCGTGTCCCCGCCGAACCGGTGGTTGAACACGGCCAAGTGGTCGCTATCGCCGGCGTTCTCCGAGACGTCACCGACGAGTATCGACGCAACCGACAGCTTGCGGTGATGGATCACCTTCTCCGACACAGCATCCGCAACGAGATGAACGTCGTCTTAGGGACGGCCTCGCGTATCGCCGACCGGGCGTCGTCGACACGTACAGCCGACGCGTCGTCGGTTCACACCGACGTCGAGACCATCCGTCGCGCGGCGACGGGGCTGCTCACGACCGCCGAGAAGCAGCGAGACGTGATCGACCTACTGTGTCGCGAGCGCGCGCCGCGGCCGGTTGCCGTTGAGCCGGCGGTACGACGCGCGGTCGACGCGGCGCGCGCACTCGACCCGACGGGTGAGATATCCAGCGCCTGTCCGCCTGGAGCGACCGCGCTCGCGCTTCCCGAACTTGAAGACGCGATCGCCGAACTCGTCGAGAATGCGGTGCAACACGCTGACGGCCAGCCGAACGTCCACGTCGACGTGACCGTCACGGAGACGACGCTGACGGTCGCCGTCGCCGACAACTGTCCGCCGGTACCCCCGACGGAGCGGCACGTGATCGCGGACCGATGGGAGGTCGACCACCTCCGCCATACGGCCGGGATGGGTCTCTGGCTCGTCTACTGGATCGCGGACCGCTCTGGTGGTCGGCTCTCGTTCGACACCCACGAGGCGGGAAACGTGGTGACGATCTCGGTTCCCGCAACCCGCGAGTCTCCCGCGACAAACGACCCGGTCGAGTCGCTTGACGACGGCGGGGGAGCGACCGACGGCGGGGCAGCAACCGACGGCGGATCCGAATCCACCGATGACGCGGGGACGGCGACCGAGTAAATATCAGTATAAAACGTGTGTATTCACTACCACGATGCCCCAGATGTTCACGATCGATCTATCCGGCGCGCCGTGTTCCACGGTTGTTAAACCGATCCTCCCTGTATCTCAAATCGATGGGTACGCTCACCGAACTGTTCGACCCGGATCGGGTCGCGGTCGTCGGCGCGACGGCCCGCGAGGGTGCGGTCGGTCGGGCCGTCACGTCGAATCTGCTCGCAGACTTCGACGGCGAGACGGTCCCCGTCAACCCGAACTACGACGAGGTGCTCGACACTCCCTGTGTGGCTTCCGTCGACGACGCGGACGCGGACGTCGCCGTCGTCGTCGTGCCGCCGTCCATTGTGTTAGACGCCATCGAGGCGTGTGGCGAGG
The DNA here is from genome assembly GCF_059623105.1 of Halorubrum orientale. Lineage (NCBI taxonomy): Archaea > Methanobacteriati > Methanobacteriota > Halobacteria > Halobacteriales > Haloferacaceae > Halorubrum > Halorubrum orientale. The sequence continues at coordinate 168,551 of NZ_JBSPSR010000001.1, forward strand.
CGGGGACGCAAAACGTCGTCGTGATCACCGCTGGCTTCGGCGAGACCGGCGAGGACGGCGCAGCGCGTGAACAGCGACTCGCCGACCTCGCCGAGGAGTACGACCTCAAAATCGTTGGTCCAAACAGCCTCGGCATCATGTCGACTCCCTCGGGCATGAACGCCACCTTCGGCCCGGAGAACGCGCTCCCCGGTGGCCTCTCGTTCATGAGCCAGTCGGGCGCGTTCGTTACGGCCGTCCTCGACTGGGCGAACGACAACGGCGTCGGGTTCAAAGACGTCGTCTCGCTGGGCAACAAGGCGGTGTTAGACGAGACCGACTTTGTCGACCACTGGGGCGACGATCCGGAGACCGACGTGATAATCGGCTACCTCGAGGGGATCTCCGACGGACGCGAGTTCATCGAGACTGCCCGTGAGACGGCGCGAGACACCCCGATTGTGGCCGTCAAATCCGGTCGCACGAGTGCCGGCGCACAGGCCGCCTCCTCACACACCGGCACGCTTGCAGGCTCCGAGAAAGCGTACGAGGCCGGCCTCGACCAAGCCGGTGTCATCCGCGCTGAGTCGGTCGACGACCTCTTCGATGCCGCCGGCATTCTTGGCAGCCAGCCACTTCCGGATACTGACAGCGTCGCCATCGTCACCAATGCCGGCGGACCCGGCGTTATGGCGACCGACGCGGTCGGCGACGCCGGCCTCGACTTGGCGTCGTTCGCTCCCGAGACGACGGACGCACTTCGCGAGTCGATGCCGGTAGAGGCGAACATCCACAACCCGGTCGACGTTATCGGCGACGCCGACGTAGACCGGTTCCGCGAGGCGCTCGAGATCGCCCTCGCCGACGAACACGTCGGGGCCGCACTCGTCTTGGCAGCGCCGACGGCTACGATCGACTTCGACGCTCTCGGAGATGCAGTCCGCGAGACCGTCGAGACGACGGACGCCCCCGTGGCTGCCTGCCTGATGGGTGGTGATCGCACCCGGGAACCGACCCGGAAGCTCCAGGAGGCGGGTATTCCCTGTTATTTCGACCCCGCCCGTGGGATCGACAGCCTCGCAACGCTTGCGGAGTACCGCGATATCAGCCAGCGTGTGTACGCCGACCCGATGTCGTTCGATGTCGATCGCGATCGCGCACGCGAGATTCTTGAGACCGTCCGCGACCGCGACGACAACCGACTCGGTGTCGAAGCGATGGAACTCCTCGACGCGTACGGCATTGCGACCCCTGCCGGCGAGATCGTCGACTCCCCGAGCCGTGCAGCTGCGGTGGCCACCGATATCGACGGCGACGTCGTGATGAAGATCGTCTCCCCCGACATCCTCCACAAGTCCGACATCGGTGGCGTCGCCGTCGGAGTGGCGGCCGAAGACGTCGCCGACACCTACGAAGACCTGATAACCCGGGCGCGCAACTATCAACCCGATGCGACGATCCTCGGTGTCCAGGTACAGGAGATGGTCGACCTCGACGCCGGTGTCGAGACCATCGTCGGCATGAACCGCGACCCACAGTTCGGCCCGCTGCTGATGTTCGGGCTTGGCGGGATCTTCGTGGAGGTGATGGAGGACACGACGTTCCGCGTCGCGCCCGTCTCCGAGCCGGAGGCTCGTGAGATGACCCGCGAGATTCAGTCTGCGCCGCTATTGCGCGGTGCTCGCGGCCGCGACCCGGTCGACGTCGACGCCGTCGTCGACACGATCGGTCGGCTCTCACAGCTCGTCACGGACTTCCCCGCGATCGTCGAACTCGACATCAACCCGCTCGTTGCACTGCCCGATACCGACGGCGAGGCGAACGCCGCCGCCGTCGACGTCCGACTCACCGTCGACCCGGAGACACTCGACTCATGACTGACACCACCACGACACTCGTCACCGCGACTGGAGAAGGCGTTGGAAAGACCGCGATCACCCTGGCGCTCGCACGACTCGCCGCTGCCCGCGACCAGGACGTCGGCTATATGAAGCCGAAGGGCACTAGGCTCCAGTCGAACGTCGGCAAGACACTCGACCAGGACCCGATGCTCGCCCGCGAGACGCTCGGCTTAGACGCCGAGATGCACCAGATGGAGCCGGTCGTCTACTCGCCCACGTTCGTCGAGGGCGCCATCCGCGGCACCGAAGACACCGACGCGCTCCGCGACCGGATCGCGACGTCGTTCGAGACGCTCGCTGATGGCCGTGACCACGTGTTCGTCGAAGGCGGCGGCGAGTGGCGAACCGGCGGTGTCGTCGAACTCACCGACCCGGACGTAGCGGAGCTGTTAGACGCGCGCGTCGTTCTCGTCGCTGAGTACAACTCGCCCGGCGACCTCGACGCGGTGCTTGCAGCCGCCGACGCGTTCGGTGACCGACTCGCGGGCGTCGTTTTCAACAAGGTCTCGGACGCGGCTTACGACTCACTCGGCCAGGACGGCATCCCGTTCTTGGAGTCCCGGGGTATCGCCGTCTTCGGGGCACTTCCACACGAAAAAGAGCTTGCAGGCGTTACCGTGGCGGCGCTCGGCGATGAACTCGGCGCAGACGTCCTGACTGACGTCTCGACCGACGTGTTCGTCGAGCGCTTCCTCGTCGGCGCGATGGGCGGAGACGAGGCGCTTCGACACTTCCGACGCGCCCGCGATGCGGTCGTGATCACTGGCGGCGACCGCGCAGACGTCCAGACCGCGGCGCTCGATGCATCAGGTGTCAAGTGTCTGCTCCTCACTGGAGGCCACCGGCCATCCGGCGCGGTGCTCGGCCGTGCAGCGGAGGCTGATACGGCCGTGATCGCGGTCAACACCGACACGGCGACCGCGATCGACCGCGTTGAATCCGTGATCCACGGCGGTCGAACCAGTGACGCTCGTACCGTCGACCGCATGCTGGGATTGCTCGACGCCCACGTTGACGTCGATGCCGTGATCTGACGCTCTACTCGACGACATTGTCTGACATACTGTTTTCAGGGAGGACGTCGAAACTGCTCGTATGACCAGTCTCTCGGAGACGTACGGGGGCGCCGGGGGGTCCGAGGTCGGCCCGCGGCGCCTGTCGCTTGGCGTGGGGTTGTTCCTCGGGGGGACGCTGCTCCTCGTTGCTGGCATCCTCGCCGCCGCGGAGGTGTTCGTCCCGGTTGGCACCACGTCTGGCGCTGCGAGACAGCTCGGCGGTATCCTTGGCGGCATCGGCGTCCCGCTCGTTACGCTTGGTGTGATGACGGTCCTCCCGGCTGACCGTCGCACCCGAGTTGCCGCCGTTGTCGGCGCGGCGATTATGGCGCTCGGCGTAGCGCTGTTCTCACAGGCGTACCCGAACCACTGGGTTGGGGGACCGCGACCGGAGCTCGTCGACCTCACCCTGCCGACTGCAGGTGTCTACTTCCTCGGCGCGGCGACCACTATGTGGTCGGTGTTCGTCGGCGTCGCTAACTTCAAGACGCGCAACGACCCGGGTGGGACGGTGACGATGGAGGTGACCCACAAAGGCGAGACACGGGTCATCGAAGTTGACCGCAACAGCATCCGTGGACTCGGCGGCGTCGGACTGGTTGGGGAGGCGCCCGACGGTAGCGTCGAGACGCAAACCAGCGGCGCGTCACTCGGATCGAGCGGTGCAGCCGGCGTCAGTGACGGTGGAGACGCGACACCTGAGATCTCCTCGCCGCTCGACGAAGCGGATCAACAATCCCCGTCGCCCGGCCCCTGGGAGACGTCCTCTTCGTCGAGTTCGGCCGCTCCTGGGTCACGATCGAATCTGACCTCGTCGGCGCGGACGACGGCGACACCCTCGTCGCCATCACGTCCAACGACGGCTGACGGGCCCGGGGACGTCTACTGTGGCAACTGTGCCAAGTTCGACTACGTCCGCACTGAGGACGGAATGGCTCCGTACTGCGGCCTCCACGATGAACTCATGGAGGATATGACGGCCTGTGACGAGTGGACGCCACGGTAAGCGGTCCCAAAGTGCGCCCTCACGTGGGGTCTCCCGACGGCAGCTGTGACTCGGCGATCGCGAAGGTGAGCGTGCTCAAGACGCCGAGAAGCGTTCCGCCGGCGAGCACCAGCGCGAGGTCGGCAAGCGTCAGTGACGTAACGCTGGGTGTCGACGGTAGCACGAAACCGGTCACGCCGTACGAGACGACAGCGATGGCGACGACATAAAACGGCGCGTTGAGGTATCGCCAGCGGAAGCGCCCGGCGAGGTACTCGTCGGTGATCTGTCCGAGACTCGACGTTACGCCGGCGACGCCGAGCCACTGGACGAATCCGTGGACGAACGCGGTGACGGTCGTGCCGAGCGGTAGTGCGCCATCGGTGACGCCGCGGACGGCGGCGACCGTCTCGGTGCCTTGGACACTGCCGACGACGATCAACGCGAGGGCGACGACGTACGTGATGAGTGTCACTCGACCGGCATACAGGAGGTTTCGGAGTGCGTCGGCGGTTCGGTCGACCGACGCTTCGAGCCCGAGGCCACGAAACAGCGAGTAGAGGCCGACGCCGCCGGAGATGAGTCCGAGGACGGCCGCTCCGGCGACGTCGAACCGGTTTGCGAGCACGACAAGCGGGTAAATGAGCAGGAGGATACCGAGCGGCACGAGGATCGTCCCGCGCGTCTCCGGGTCCGCAAGCACCTGCTTAATGGTGTAATACAGTGATTCGAGGTCCTGTGCCTGCCGCACGACCACGCGTCGCATCCCATCGATCGGCATCCGCGACCGGATCACGGGCAACACGGACTCGTCTTGGGCGCCGTCTGTGATCACGATTGCCGACACCTCCTCGCCGGTCGAGAGCTCGGCGAGTACGCGGTCGACTTCGGCGCCGACCGCGCGATTTGCCTGCACGTCCGATCCATCGGCGCCTGTGACGGCCGCGACCGTCACCGCCTCACCCTTGGCTGCCAACTCGTCGTGGACCGTAACCCCCTGAAACAGGACGTTCACGTCCGAGTCCTCCGGGTCGGCGGTCGCAAGCGCGACTGCGGCCTCGGTGACGTTGTCGTCGCCGAGCACCGGGGTCGGGATCCCGGTCTTTCGGCCGAGGTCGTCGTCGAGGTCCACACAGAGGACGAGCAGCATAAAGTGAGGGTACACGAGGGGTCGACATATGCTTTCGGCTCGCCGTCGTCCTTCGGTTCGAGCGCTATCGACGATCTCAGCCTAGCTGACGTGTCGCCGGCTTCGACGCTTCGGACGCTTTTTTACCGCGGAGCCGAAAGAGTTGCGTAGATGATCTCCAAGGGCTGTGAACAGTGCGCCAAAGGGGGCAAGATGGTGCTCTTCGTCTACGGCTACTGCGACCAGCGGGACTGTTTCTACTGCCCGCTCGGAGAGAACCGTAAGAACGTCACCGATGTCTACGCCAACGAGCGGCGCGTCGAGTCCGACAGCGACGTGATCGAGGAGGCCAAACGGATGAGCGCGCTCGGTACCTCGATCACTGGCGGCGAGCCACAAGAGGCGATGGCGAAGACGACGCGGTACCTCTCGCTACTGAAAGATGAGTTCGGCGAGGACCACCACACCCATCTCTACACCGGCATCACCGGTGGACGAGCGAACATGCGCCGGCTGAGCGAGGCCGGCCTCGATGAGATCCGCTTTCACCCGCCGTACGAGCTGTGGGGTGACCTCCACGGCACCGAGTGGGAGGACATCCTCTACATCGCTCGCGAAGAAGGGCTCACCCCCGCCTTCGAGATCCCGGGCATCCGGGCCGAGCCGGAGTTTCTCGACTTCCTCGATGAGGGCGCAGCCGACTTCTGTAACGTCAACGAGTTCGAGATGAGCGACGGCAACTACCGGCGGATGCAAGAGGAAGGCTTCGAGCTTCAGGAGGGTCATATGTCCGCTGTCGAGGGGTCGAAAGATGATGCGATCCTTGAGGACATGGCAGGCCACGAGAAGGTGTACTTCTGTACGTCGGTGTTCAAAGACGCCGCTCAACACCGAAACCGGCTCAAACGGATGGCACGCAACATCCGGCGCGAGTTCGACGAGGTCACTGACGACGGAACGCTGGTGTACGGCAAAGCGTTCGCGCCGGGGACGCGGTTCGAGTCGCTTGGCGTCCCCGAGGAGTTCTACACAGTGAAGTCGAACCACGTTGAGGTCGCCTGGTGGCTTCTCGAAGAGATGGTCGAAACGGGCGATCTCGACCGTGGGGAGATCGTCGAACAGTACCCGACCGCTGACGGGACCGTCGTTGAGCGGACACCGGTCGCCTAAGATATCGACTCCCTGCGGTGGCGCGCGCCTCACGAGCCGCGAAGCGTGCTCGTGAGCGCGTGCGAGGGATGAGTGAGTCGCCGCAGGCGATGAGCGAATCGGTTGGGGAGGGTGTGGCGGGAAGTGCCGTCCGTGTGTCACAGAGCGTGGTGTTCGCACAGCCACAGACGTACGGAACCGGTTGGGGAGGGTGTGGCCAACTGGTGTCTGGGTGTCGTTGAGTCCTCCTGTTCACACGCCTCACACCCTAACCGAGTCACCACAGAAGCTGAGCCCTGCCAGATTTGAACCGACTCACCGCAGGAGATGGGCCCTGCCGGATTCGAACCGGCGATCAACTCGTTATGAGCGAGTCGCTTTAACCGGACTAAGCTAAGGGCCCGTACGGGTGTATATCGGTTGTTTCCTCTTTAGCGTACCGGGTTTGGACGCCCAGTACGCGAGGCGTCGTTCAGATGAAAACGTACGACGCCGAAGCCAGGACTCGAACCTGGGACCGCCTCGTTAACAGCGAGGCGCTCTACCAACTGAGCTACTTCGGCTCGATTCAGCGTACTCGGGACGATTTGATAGGGCTTTCGTTTCCACCCGCCCGCGGACGGTCGACTGGTTCGACGAGGCTCGAATTCCCGTATGCACCGCTACACGCCGACCGACACGCTTTCGAGCGAACCGGGCGAACGCTGGCCATGGCCGACCTCGATTCGGTACTGTCGCGTGTCCGTGACCGCGCCGTCCCGAGCGACACGGAGCGAGCGCAACTCCGGAGCGTGGCCGCCGAGCTGACGGCGAGCGCGCAGTCGGCGATAGCCGACGTCCCGGTCGACGCCGACGTGGTGCAAGTCGGGTCGACCGCCCGGGGTACGTGGGTCTCAGGCGACCGTGACATCGACCTCTTCGTGCGGTTCCCGGCTGACCTCGACCGTGAGGCACTCGAAGAGTACGGACTCGCTGTCGGTCACGCGGTCCTCCCAAGCGGTCACGAGGAGTACGCCGAACACCCGTACGTCAAGGGCGTGTACGACGGGTTCGACGTCGACCTCGTCCCTTGTCACGATGTCGAGCGAGCGAGCGACCTCGTCTCGGCGGTTGATCGCACCCCGTTCCACGACGCGTACCTCTCGGCCCGGCTCGATGACGACCTCGCGGCGGACGTCGTCCTCGCGAAGGCGTTCCTGAAGGGAATCGGTGCGTACGGAAGCGACCTCCGAACCGAGGGGTTCTCCGGCTACCTCACCGAGCTGCTCGTCGCGGAACTCGGCGGGTTCGTCCCACTCGTCGAGTCGGCACGAAGCTGGCATCCACCCGTGGAGTTCGACCCCGAGGCGCACGCCACACAGACGTTTGACGACCCCCTCGTCGTCGTCGACCCCACCGACCCCACCCGCAACGTCGCCGCCGTGCTCTCGGCGGCGAACCTCGCCCGGTTCCAACACTATGCCCGCGACCTCCTCGAAACCCCGCGTATCGAGCTGTTCGAGCCGGAGACACCGGCGCCACTCGACGCGGCCGAGGTTCGCAACCACCTTGCGCGCCGCGAGACGACACCGGTGGCCGTGGTCTTTCCGGCGCCGAACCTCGTCGACGATCAGCTGTGGCCACAGCTTCGCCGGTCACTTGACGGGATCGTTCGCGGCCTCGACGACCGCGGGTTCGGTGTGCTCCGTGCCCGCGCGATGGTCGAAGACGCGACCACCACCGATGCGACCACCACCGACGCGACCACCACCGATGCGACCACCACCGATGCGATGACGACACAAATGGCGGCGCTCTACGCCGAACTCGAGACAGCGACCCGCCCAGCCGTTGAGCGTCATGAGGGGCCACCCGTTGCGGTGCGACAACACGCCGAACGCTTCTACGAGACGTACGCCGACGATGTCGACCCAGAGACGTACGGACCGTTCATCGACGCCGATCGATACGTCGTCGAACGGCAGCGCGAGTTCACTACGGTCCGCGGGTACCTCGAGAGCGACGCCGCTGGCGACGTCGCACTCGGTGCCCAGGTGGAGTCAGCATTCGCCGACCGCGACGTTCTCGTCGGCGAGGCGGTCACAACACTCGCCGATCGTTTTGGCTCGACGCTCCGATCGTTTTACGAACCACACCCGTGAGCCCGGCCGCGGACGACCCTGCTCACCGCGACAGACGGCCGAACCCCACGTATACACCGACGAGCACTACGACGATGACCACACTGAGCACGGTGAACAAGAGCGCGACCTGGGGGAACGCCAGCCACAACGCGACGTAAAACGAGAACGCGAAGGCGGCGAGCGCGGCGATCACGACCCCACGCGTCGGATTCTGTGCGGCGGCGACGAACAGCCGCTGGAGCAACGAGAGATCGGCGAAGTCGACGTCGCCGACCTCGCCTGGGGCGGCGTCGTTCGAGGCGGCGTCGGCGTCGGGCACAGACGGTCCCGCTCCGTCGACGGGGACGTCTGTGCTCGCGTCGGCATCGGCATCGGCGTCGGCATCAGTCACAGCTGTCGATACACTCTGGTGGGTTCTGTACCTGTCGCTCCACCTGCGGTCACCACAGCAAGAGGACGAGCCGTGACCCGGTGACGGCACCGGTGACCGCGAGCAGCACGGTCCCGACGGCAAACCGCGCGGCGGTGCCCACGTCGCCGTCAGCGGCGGTTCTGACGGCTTCGACCGCCAACGAGGAGAACGTGGTGAACGCCCCACAGAAACCCACGCCGGCGACGAGCACGAACGTGGGTCCGACCGGTGCGGCGAGAACGGCCCCGAGCGCGATGCTTCCGACGACGTCGACTGCGACGAGCGACCGCCGTCCCGTGAGCCACAGTCCGACCACGTGCCGACAGACGGAGCCGGCCGCCCCACCGCCGCCGACTACGAGCACCTGGAAGAGTGGGGTGACACTCATCGGCCACCCCCGACGGCGAGTCCGACGACCGCGGCGGCGAAGCCGAGGCCGTAGCTGAGGGCCACGTAGAAGGTCCCACCCGTCGCACCCAGCGCAATCGCGTCGGTCACGAACGTGCTGTACGTGGTGAACGACGCGATCAGGCCAGTTCCGACGAAGAGCCGCACCTGTGGCGTCGTCGTGCGTGCGACGAGCGCCCCGAGCGCGAACGAGCCGACGACGTTCACAAGAAGCGTTGCCACCCCGGTCACGTCTCCGAGGACGGCAGCGAGGCCGACGTCGACAGCGTATCGGCTCACCGAGCCGACGAACCCGCCGACCGCGACGAGCGCGATACCCCGAATTGATCGATCCATACAGGCCTGACTGACCAGCGTCGCTTGGCGATTCCGGTGTCGACGTGACACGCGAACACGGCGACTACCCGCCGGCTGCGTCGCTCGCTCGTGGGCTCCCACCGCCGTGTGGCGTCCGTCGCTCACGGACCCGAACGAGATGGGCGGTCTCGCTCGCGTCGTCGACGACGAGCGCCTCGCCCGTCCCGCTCGGGAGTCGTGCGGCGAGATCGCCGGTCAGGTACGTCGCCTCGGCGGCCGCGAGCGCGTCGACGTCGGGACCGGCGGTGAGTCGGTGGGCGATCAGCAGGTCCGCCTGTGAGACGGCGACGTCCGGCAGTGCGCTCGGTCGCTGTGTCGCACACACGAGCGAGACGCCAGGGGCGCGTCCGCGAGTCAACAGCGTTCGGAGCGCCGCGTCGGCTACCCCACCGAAGAACGCGTGCGCCTCGTCGACGAGCAGCCACGGTAGCTGCGCTATCACACCGGCCAGTCGTGCCTCGTAGAGCTCGCGAGCGACGGCCCGAACGACCGCCCCGGCCGCCTGTTCGGATACGTCTGCGAGATCGATTACGACCGGGTTGCCGTCACAGACGAGCGTCGAGACCGGCGGCGCCTCGGCGTCGAAGACGCCCCACGACGCCGCCAGCTGGAGGTGATTACGGACCGCCCGACATGTTCGGCCCGGGGCGTCTGCGGCCGCGACGCGGGCACCAATCGCCTCGAGAGACGGACATCGTCCCGCGTCCGCGCCGTCACTAACCGCGTCAGCGACGGAACGCCACAGCAGGCTCCCCGGCCCGCTCGTCGGGTCGAGCCCCACGAGATCCGGCCACACAGACGGCGGGATCGCTGCTGGCTGCACCGCTGGCTCGACGACCCGGCCGCCTTCGGTCGTCACCCCCGCAAAGACGCCCATCAGGTCGACGATCACCGGTGTGACTCCCGGCGCTGCTGACAGCCCCTCGGCGAGGACGCCGAGGGTGTACGACTTCCCCGTCCCTCGCTTGCCGAAGACGACGCCCGCGTGCGGTGTGTCCGCGTCCACCCACACGGGCGCTCCGTCGCTGCCGTCGCGGGCGAGAAACGACCCCAGCCGCACTGCTCTCGGCGGCCGATCGCTCTCGATGCGCTCGCTATCGTCCAGTTTGGTTTCCGCCAGTTTGCGCGGTGGATTGTCGATTCCCCGTTCCCGCCCGAGCACCTCCATACGCCGCGTGCCGCGCTCTCGGATAAAAACGGTCGCCAGAGCCGGCCTCGTCAGCGCGCCCGACGATTTATACGCGATACCGCGGCCATCGGGTATATGCCCGAGTTACGGCCGCAGACACGCGTTCGATCGTTTCTCGCCGACCGCCGCGCCATCGAGGGGCTCCCAGTCAGACTGGTGATCGCCCTCGTCGTTGGCGTCGCGAGCCTGAGCGTGATGATGGGGATGATAAGTGACATCGATGGCCTCGCGGCGACCGAAGTCGATGTTCGACCGGACCCGGAGGTGACGACGGCGGGAACACAAACTATCGAGGTCGCCGTCGTCGATCCAGACGGCAACCGTGTCTCGGACGCGACGGTTATCGTCCGCGGTGGGTCCGCAAGGCTCGACGGGATCGCCACGGGACGAACCGGTCCCGACGGCGTCGCCAGCGTCGAGGTCGAGCCGACACTCGGGGCGAATCAGCTCGACGGCACGCTTACGATCGAGGTCAAACCGCCGGCAGGGAGCACGTACGTCGACGAGCGGGGCAACACGGAGGTGCTCGTCGTGGCTGACTAACGCTGGGTTTCCCAGTCGATCCACTCCTGCTCCCAGCCGTGGCGGGCACGCTGCCCCTGACGGGCTAACTCCGCGTCCTCACGACGGGTGCGATTCCGCTCGACACCGGCCTGCTCGCCGTCGACGAGCATCGGCCGTAGCCGAGCTGGTCCGCCCGTCTCCACAGTGTGAAAGCCGTCTGGGGCCTCCTTGACGGCCGTACTGGCGTCGCTGTCCGGTCGACGCTCGTCGCCCGCCCGGCGCTCGATGGCGACGATCGTTTGATCGCCAACGCCGCGCGGATAGACGACGCGCCCGTCGTCTGCGAGCTGCTCACCGCACAACGCACGCGGCGGGGTCACCACGGCCGCCTCGATCAGGATCCGGTCGTACGGCGCGTACTCTGGAACCCCCTGTGCGCCGTCACGACAGTCGACGAAGACCGCGTCGTAGCCGGCATCGGCGAGGTTCGAGCGTGCGAGGTGAACGGCTCGTCGGTCGATGTCGATCGCGTGTACGTGTCGCGCGCCGGTGATCTCCGCGAGCGCCGCGCTGGTGTAGCCGACGCCCGCGCCGACGACGAGCACGTCGTCGCCGGCGGTGGCGTCGAGCGCGGTGAGCAGCCGTGCGACTGTCGTCGGTGCGAGTGCCCGCGTCCCGACGGCCTCACTTGCGCGGTCCGCGTACGGCGCGTCGTCGACGAACGCCTTCCGTGGGACCGCTTGGAGCGCGCTCAACACGGCTCCGCCGAGCGGCTCGCCCAGCCGGTGTTCGAGCCCCTCGATCATGTCGGCACGCAGCGCCGCCTCGTCCATACCCGACCTCGGCGGTGTGGCGATTAAAACTGCACGCCTCGCCCGGCGTCACTCGACGTCGATCCGGTGGGTGTCGGCGGCGGATCGCTTCGGCAGCGTGACGGTGAGCACGCCGGCGTCGTACGCGGCGGTCGCTCCCCCCGCGTCGACCGTCGCACCGACCGGCAAACGACGGGAGACGTCTCCGCGGTGACGCTCGCGGATCTGGTAGGTGCGCTCGTCGGTCGATGGCGATTCACCATCGTGAGTCGCCCCAGCGTTATCATGGGGTGGCTTATCGTCTCCGTGGTCTTCCCCAGCGTCATCGTGGCTCGCCTCGTCGTCACCGTGGTTCGCTTCGGCCGCCTCCGGTTCCCCGATCGAGGCAGCGTTTTCGGCCGGAGTCGCAGCGATCGTGAGCACGCCGTCGTCGAATTCGACGGTGATAGACTCTTCCTCGTAGCCGGGGAGGTCGGCGGCTACGGTCACCGCGTTTGGACCTTCGATGACGTCGACCGGCACCCGGCGGCCACCGGGTAGTTCGAAGCTCGCACCGATCTTCCCGAGCTCCTGATCAACGCGTTCGACCAGCTCTTCGACGTCTGTGAACGGATCACGTCGGTTCATATAGGTCAAAATTGGTGCCCGATCGACTTCAATATGTGGTCACAAGAGCCGCCAGTAGTACGGGCTCACGAATCCCTCGATTACGGCCGCGATGGCCATGAGCACGCCAACTCCGACGATCACCCAGAATGCGTGTTCAAGCGCGTCTGCGAGCGCTGTTCGCCGCAGACGACCACGGTACGTGCGCCAGGCGACGACACCGAGACGGACACCGACAGCTCCGGAGATGATAATCGCGGGGATCTCAAGGAGCCCATGTGGCGCGACGAACGCAACGAGCGCCTGGCGGTTCACCTCCAGTGCGGCGACGCCACCGAGGATGGCCCCATTGAGCGCAATCGACATCACCGCTGGGACGGCCAGTGCGATCCCGCCGAACGCGGTCGCCATCGCAACCGTCCAGTTGTTGCCGAAAAACGTGACCGTGGCAACCGGTGGCATGTGTCCGACGAGTCGGGCCTCGATCGACGTCGACACCGCGCCGGCGAACGGCTCCGCAGCGGCCCAGCCACCGATCCCGGCCCCGACGCCGACGGCAACCACGAAGAGATGGGTCACCGGTGTCCGCCGGACGAATCCGGTGAGTTCGTCCCACCCACGACGGAGCCCACGGGTGAGCTGTTCGACCGGGTCGACAGCGGGCGCCCCAACGGGGGCGACCACCCCGCGGTGGTCGCCGTAGAGCGCGGTCTTCACGATGTCGAGCGCCGGCGCAGCGACGAGGGCGCTTCCCAATGCGACGAGGGCGCTTCCGCCGAGATACACGGCGCCGGAGGCCGCAGACGAGATGGCAACCAAGACGCCCGCGGCCACCACGAGGTACGCAGCGGCGTCGACGGGATTCGCCCGGATGAACCCCCCGGCGCTAGACACACCATCGAAGACGCCGACGTCGTCTACGACGACGGCCGCGGGCGCGAACGCGAAGACGACACGGACGAGCACTAGCGCGCTGCCTGCGACGAGCACCATACCGAGCCCGACGAGCGCTCCGGCGAATGGTCCGGCGACGAGGCCGATGACACCGACGACACCGCTGGCAAGCGCGGTGATACCGATCCAGAGAACGATCTCTGCGACGTACAGGCCGAGAAACGTTCGCCACCGATGGCGACTCCCAACGACCCCAGCTGTCCCGCCGCGATCACCACGAATTCGGGCGGCGACGGCGCTCATCTGTCCGGCTGAGACCGCCGCGTACGCGAGGATCGCGATGAGTACCGTGAGGAGCACGCCGCCACCGAGGAGCCCCACCGCGGTCGGTGAGGCGAGTGGTTCGACGACCGGTTCGACGTCGCGCGCCCAGCGAGCGATCGCCTCCGGGTCCTCCGTAGATGGCGGTGTCAGGTCCGCTCCTGCGAGCGCGTCGACGGCAGCGTCTACTCGACCGGTCAGCTCGGCGTGGAGGTATGCCCCGGCGAGTGCGAGCAACAGCCCGGTACGAGCGATTGCCGGCACGGCCGTCCCGAGAAGATAAAACGGCAGGAGGTCGGCCGGCCGCCGTCGAAGGGTCGTCACGGTGACGGCGACGGCCGTCGATAGGTCCATACTGGCGATTCGGTCGTCTCGCACTTAATTCCCGCCGCGGGCGTCGATCACTCGTCAGGGTACTTTGGTTCGCGTCGCTCGGCACGCGAGAGCGCGCGCTCCATCACGGCGCGAACGCTATCCGTCCCGTCAGCAGCCCGATAGACGTCGCCGTGGCCCGGATACATCGCCCCAACCGCGTCCGGGAGCTGCTCAAGGAGTCGCTGGAGACTGGCGATCAGTCGCTCGCGTGACTGTCCAGGGGCATCGGTTCGGCCAAACGATCCGTCGTCGAAGGCGCCGTCGGTGTAGACGACGACGTCGCCGGTATAAACCCGTGTGTCACCTACGAGTGAGATGTGGTCGGGAGCGTGGCCTGGCGTCTCGACGACGGTACACGTCTCGTCGCCGATGCGTATCTCGTCGCCGTCGGTGAGCGAGTCGTCTCTACGCGGGTGGTCGGCGGCCGCGAGCAGACGCGCGTCGAACCGATCGAGCACCGCGTCGAGCTCGCCAACGTGGTCGCGGTGCTGGTGGGTTACCACTACCTGGTCGACCGTGTCGACGTGGTCGGCGATCACGGCGTCCACACCGGGCATCGTTCCGGCGTCGACGAGCGTCGGTCGCTCGCCGGGGACGAGGTACGCGTTACAGGTGAACGACGTCGCATCGGCGGTGACACAGATCGGCTCCATGTGTCTGATTGGCGCCGGCCGGGTGAAAAACCGCACGTGCGGGCCCGGCGAGGGATTTATTCCGCGCAGGCCAGTAGTACCACATACACATGGGTTTCGGGAGCTACGACGAGTCCGAACAGGAGAACCAGGACCTCGACGCGGACTTCGACGACGAAGACGGCGTTCGCGCTGCCCAGGAGACCCACGACGGATCCGTCGAGTACGAACCAGGCGCATCGAACGACGAACTCCTCGATCGGCTCGAAGAAATCAAAGCTGAGGAGTGACACCGCCGAGTCGCACGCTCGGCGTCGCCTTCTCCGACGGTGACCGTGTGAGCCGAATCGCGGGCGCTATCTGTCGAGCCGATGGTACCGTCGATGGCCTTGCGTACGACGCGTGCACTGTCGGTGGAACCGACGCAACCCAGGCGGTTCGTTCACTCGTCACCGACCTCGGCCGCGAGGACGTTCGCCACGTCTCACTCGCCGGTGTTGCCCCCGCGTGGTTCAACCTAATCGACCTAGAAGCGCTCCAAGCGGCAATCGACCGTCCCGTCACCGCCGTGAGCTACGAGGCGAGCGACGGCCTCGAGCCGACGCTCTGTGAGGCCTTCGACGGTGAGGCACTCGAGACCCGACTGTCGACGTACCGGTCGCTTCCGTCGCGCCATCGCGTCGACCCGCTCACTGACGACGAGTCGGCCGCATCCGCGACTGGTCGGTCGACCGCACCTACGACCGCCGCCGACCCGAATCGCGATCTCGCGCCGCTTTTTGTCCGGGCCGTTGGGATCGATGCCGACCGCGCCGCGACGGTCGTCCGGTCTCTCGTCCGAGCGGGATTCCGCCGACCCGAGCCGCTTCGCGTCGCTGGAATCGCGGCAGATGCCCACCGCGCGGCGACGCCCGACCACATCGACTCCGCGTAGTGGGTGGAGTGACGACGGCAGGAACCGGGTCTCCGTGCCGATGGATATAATCCACCGCCAGCCGAGGCCCTCGGTGTGACCGACAGCCGCTTCGCTGACCGTGCAACGATCGAGCGGACACCGACACACGCGGCCGCGCTCGACTGTCTCGCGGCCGGTATCGACGCCGCGCTCCCCGCCTCGGTCGTCGCCGACGCCGTTACGGTCGACAGCGGGACACTTCAGATCGCCGACGTCGACGGGACGACCACGGCCGTTACTCTCGACGCGTACGACCGGATCCTCCTCCTCGGCGCGGGGAAGGCTGCGGATGACCTCGCGTCGGCGCTCGCCAAGCGGCTCGGCGACCGGATTGACGGTGGGGCAGTCATCACGACGGATCCGGAAGACGCGGCGAGCGAGCCGTTCGCGGTGCTGCCTGGCGACCATCCTCGGCCGACTACCCGTGGGACCGAGAGCGCAAAACGAGTCCGCGAGGTTGCTGCGGCGGCAGGCGAGCGTGACCTCGTCCTCGTCGCGCTCACCGGCGGTGGGAGCGCGATCCTCGCGGCCCCGGCCGACGGGATCCCTGTTGCGGCCCTCCGAACACTCACCGACGAGCTGCTCGCGTCCGGCGCCTCAATTGGGGAAATAAACGCCGTCAGAAAACATTGTTCGGCGGTCAAAGGCGGCCGCCTCGCGGCACTCGCTGCCCCCGCGCGGGTGGTGACGCTCGCCGTGAGCGACGTGGTCGGTGACGACCCGGCCGTGATCGCAAGCGGTCCGACGACGCCCGACTCCACCACGTTCGCGAACGCCATCGACGTCGCCGAGCGCTATGACCTCGATCTCCCATCTGTGGTCGACACACACCTTCATGCGGGAGTCTCCGGCGAGCGCCCCGAGACGCCGACGGCTTCTCACCCGGCGTTCGACCGCGCGTTGGGGGCCGTGCTCGCCAACGGCGAGACAGCGCTGACGGCGGCGGCCCACGCAGCTGAGCGGCAAGGCTACGACGCCACGATCGTTGCGGCCGACATCGAGGATGACGCCGGCACGGCCGGCCGCGAGCACGCTGCGCTCGCCGGGGGGTGTGTCGACACCGGCTCACCGGTGTCGCCACCCGCGGTGCTCCTCTCCGGCGGCGAGACGACGGTACGGCTCTCTGAGACGCCGACCGAACCGGGCGTCGGCGGTCCAAACGCTGAGTTCGTCGTGCGCGCGGGACTCGCGCTTGACCGCGAGGATATCGTCGTCGCCGCCGTTGACACCGACGGAATCGACGGGGCGAGCAACGCGGCCGGCGGCATCGTTGACGCCGAGACGGTAGCCGACGAGGCCGCTCGCGAGGCGCTCGCACGACACGATGCCGCCTCGCTGTTGGCCGACGCGGACGCGCTGGTACGAACGGGACCCACAGGTACGAACGTAAACGACCTTCGCGTCGTCGCTGTCGGGCCCGGTGTCACCGATGGCGGTGACGATTCGGTGAATGCTATCGACTCGGACGCCCGGTGAGACCGACCGAACTTATGCCGCCGCCGGGCCGATCTGGTCCATGAGCGAAGATCCACCGCAGCTCGATGAACACCTTGAGGTCGGAACCTGCGAGCGATGTCCGGCGCTCGTCGCGTCGCGCACGCAGATTGTCGAGGGGGTCGGACCGGTCGACGCGGACCTCCTGTTTGTCGGCGAGGGCCCGGGGGCGTCCGAAGACGAACAGGGTGAGCCGTTCGTCGGGCGGTCCGGCGACGTCCTCGACGAGGCGCTCCGCGACGCTGGACTCGCCCGACCGGATGTCCGAATCACGAACTGCGTACGGTGTCGACCGCCGGACAACCGCGATCCGACCGCCGAGGAGCTCACGAACTGTCGTGGCTACCTTGAGGCGGAGATCGACCGGCTCGACCCGACGCTCATCGTCACCCTCGGGAAGGTGCCGAGTGAACACCTGCTCGACCGATCGGTGGCGATAACCGGCGAATCGGGCGACATCGTCGACGTCCGGATCGCCGACGCGTCGCGTCGCATCTTGCTTTCCGTCCATCCGGCGGCGACGCTGTACGACCGGAGCCAGCGGGCGGGATTCTTCGAGACGATCGCGATGGCGGCCGAACTGACTGGGGCCGGCAGCGCCACCGGAACCGGGGGCGACGGTCAATCGCGGCTCGGTGAGTTCTGAGTGGAGGCTGCTCGGTGTGGGGTCACCAAGGTGCCACTATCTGTCGGCTCTCGGGGTGCACGTGTCGGTTTGTGGACGAGTACATACGCAACATAGTAAACGATTAGTCGTCCGAGACGATGTTTCTCCGTGTATGTCCGACAACAGGTGGTCGGCGAATCGGCGAACGTTTCTCACGACAGCGGGCGCGGCCGGAGTCGCTGGGCTCGCCGGCTGTTCCAGCGGCGGCGGCTCCGCCGGTGACGAGGGGTCTAGCGGGGAGGGTGACGCATCAGGTGACGGTGAGACGACGGGGTCGACCGAGTCGACGCCGACGGCACAGTTCATCTTGAATCCCGCAGAGGCGGACGTTGAGATCGAACAACAGTACCAGCCGATGTTTGAGTACCTTGAGTCCGAAGTCGACGTCGCGATCGAACCGGATCGCGCGGCGAGCTACACGGCGACGCTCCAGGCGATGCGCAACGATCAGGGGGAGATCGCGGATATCTCGCCGTCTGCGGTGGTCGCTGGCGAGGGTGTCGTCGATATCGTTGGCGTCCGGATCGCCTACGGCGCGGCCCAGTACTTCTCGACTATCACCACCACACCCGACTCGGGGATCGAGTCGCTGAGCGACCTCGAGGGCGAGCTGATCTACATGGGCGATATCCTCTCTGTGTCGGGGACGCTCGTGCCACTCACCGTGTTACAAGATGCCGGACTCGACATCGGAAGTGCCCCCGACGGGGACGCCGTTGACTTCGACGCAGAGTACTCCGATCACACCACGGCCCGCGAACAGATGGCTCAGCGCGACGACGTGATGGCGGCGACGACCGGCGCGTTCTCGTCTGCCCCGTTCGTTCCACAGGCGCAGTTCGAGGAGCTGTCACAGGACTTCGTCGACATCTCTGCGGAGTACGAGGGCGCCGGCGACGAGATCGAGTCGTCTGGCACCGAGCTCCAGCTGATTGCCGTCTCTGACCCGATCCCGCGAGCGCCACTCGTTACCCGTAGCAACTGGGAGTCCCCGGTAAAAGCAGAGATCGAGGAGGCGATACTGAACGTGACCGAGTCGGATCTCAGCCACGGCGACGACTACGACGGCGAGCCGCTCTGGTTCACCGGCGTCCAGGCGGGTGACTACGAGGACTACACCATGATCGCGACCGTGATGGACGAGCTCGGTCTCGAGTTCGAAGACCTCTCGTAACGACAGCGGACCACCACACACTACATGAGTCGCATTACGGTCGACGGCCTCACGAAGCGGTTCGGCGACACCGTCGCGCTCGACGACGTCTCCTTCGAGATCCCCGGCGACGAGTTCGTCGTCGTGCTCGGCATCTCCGGATCCGGGAAGTCGACGCTGCTCCGGTGTCTCAACGGCTTGGAGACGCCCACGGCGGGGACGGTTCGTATCGACGATGCACCGGTCACGGGTCCGCGTGACGACATCGCGATGATCTTCCAACAACACAACATCATCGGACAGATGACCGCGTACTCGAACGCGCTCACCGGCTCGCTCAACCGCAACTCGTTCGTGCGCTCGCTGCTCCAGTTTCAGGACGCAGACGACAAACTCCACGCGTTGGATGCACTGGAAACGGTCGGCCTCTTAGACGAGGCCCAGCAGCGGGCCCGGCAGATGTCTGGCGGCCAACAACAGCGGGTCGGAATCGCCCGTGCGCTGGTCCAAGACCCGAGCGTGCTGCTGGCTGACGAGCCGGTCGCGAGTCTCGACCCGGGCTCCGCCCAGCAGGTGATGGGGTACCTCCGAACCGCCGCACGCGATCGGGGACTGACCGCGATCATCAGTCTCCACCAGGTGAACCTCGCGCGAAAGTTCGGTGAGCGCTTTATCGGGCTCCGGAACGGCCGGAAGGTGTTCGACGGCTATCGAGACGCGCTCGATATGGACGTGATAGACGAGATATACGGCGACATCGACACCGACGAGTTGTTCGCGCCTGAGGGCTCGACAAGCGGTGATGCCGCCTCGGCCGACGGATCCGCGACGACGGAGCCGACGGGTGACACGACGGAGGCGGCACCTGACGGGGGGAGTCGACAGTGAGTCACTCTGACCGCGTCCGCGACCGGTACGCCGACATTGCCCTCGCGCGCAAGGTCCGCGTCGTGGTGCTCGCGATTGGCGTCGTCGTCACGACTGCGGCGTTCTACTACGCCCTCACGTCGGTCGGGTTCTTTGCGGCAAATATCCCGCGGTACCTCCCGAACTTCCTCGGTGCTCTCGGTGACTTCTTCCCATTTCTCACCCTTTCGTTTCCGTACGTCGACCCGGCGGGGTTCATCGAATACTGGACGTTCATCGAGGAACGGAACCTGATCTGGGGCGGGTTCGGCGGTGACACACCGCTGCTCGGAGAGGCCGGCATCACGCTGGCGATGGGCTTTGCCGGCACAGTCATGGGGTTCCCGTTGGCGCTGTTGTTCGGCGTCCTCGGATCGGGACGGGTCACGCCGTTCCCGTTCAACTTCCTCTTTCGCGGGGTCATGTCGTCTATTCGTGCGATCCCCGCATTAGTGTGGGCGCTGATCTTCATCCCGCTTGGCGGCATCGGTCCCGTCACGGCGACGCTCGCGATTGCGACGGACACGATCGGTAACCTCGGACGGCTCTTTACCGACGAACTCGAGGAGATCGAAGACGGTCCGATCGAGGCGATGGAGACGACCGGCGCGAACAAACCACAGACGATCACCTTTGGGATGCTCTCACAGGTGACGACGCCGTTCATCGCGTGGACCCTGTACATCTTCGAAATCAACGTTCGGATCGCTGTCTCACTCGGCATCATCGGTGGTGGCGGCCTCGGACAGGTGTTGAGCGTCCAGCAGGGGCTGTTCGCGTTCACCAACATGATGGCGACGATCCTCGTCATCCTGGCGTTGATAATCAGCGTGGAGGTCGTCTCTCAGCGGGTTCGGTCGACACTGCGCGCAGACGAAGAAACGCAGGGACTCGTCTCGCTCCTGCTTGGGTTCCCCCAGCGGATGGCCGAGTCGGTGCTGAAGTGAGCCGAAGGGAAACCGACTTTTCCTCGCCCGATAACAGGAACGTATGCACTCGTTTGAACCGCCCGCGGAGACGCTGGCGGACGTCGTCCTCGTTGACTATGGCCTCGGAAACCTCCGCTCTGCGTCTCGCGGGCTGGAGCGGGCGGGCGCGGCCGTCGAGATCACCGACGACCCCGAAGCGTTCGCGGCCGCAGACGGGGTCGTGCTCCCCGGTGTTGGTGCGTTCCGCGAGGGGATGGAAAACGCCGGCCCGCTTCGTGAGGCGCTCACTGACCATGCCGCGGCGGGTCGCCCGCTTTTTGGCATCTGTCTCGGTATGCAGATGCTTCTCACCTCCAGTGAAGAAGCCGACCACGAGGGCGAAGGCGAGGTGACTGGCCTCGACCTGATTCCCGGCACCAACGTCCGGTTCGACGTCGACCGGAAGGTGCCCCACATGGGGTGGAACGAGTTGGTCGTCGAGTGCGATCATCCCCTCGTCGCCGGGGTTGACGGCGACCACGCCTACTTCGTCCACTCGTATTACGCCGAGCCTGCCGACCCTGACGCGGTCGTCGCGACAGCGGACTACGGTGTCGACTTCCCAGCGGTCGTCGCCAACGACGCCGGCAACGTCTTTGGCACACAGTTTCACCCCGAAAAGAGCGGGGAGACTGGGCTTCGGATACTCCAGAACTTCGTCGAGTACTGCGCTGAGTAGGCCGCCGGATCACCTGCTCAGAGTCCGTCGTACGGCCCGGATTTCGCCGCTGTCAACCGGTCGACCTGTGCGGGTGAGAGGTCTATCGACGCGGCCGCGAGGTTCTCGTGGAGCTGCTCGACAGTCCGTGCGCCGACGATCGGCGCGGTGACCCCGTCGCGGTGACACAGCCACGCGAGCGCGACCTGTGCCGGCGTGGCGTCGACTGCGGTGGCGACCGCGTCAAGCTCCTCGTGGACGTCGAAGTTCTCTGGGGTGAGGTACGACTCCCGAAAGCGACTCGAAGCTGCCACTTTCGAGCCGGCCGGCACGTCGGCGTCGCGGTCGTACTTCCCGGTCAGAAACCCTTGCCCGAGCGGACTCCATGGGCAGACGGCGAGCCCCTGCTGGCGGGCGAATGCCAGGTAATCGCCTTCGATCTCGCGGTCGACGAGGTTGTACCGCGGCTGGAGGACGGTGAACGGCTCCCATCCGTTCGTGCGGGCGATCTCGTTCGCCCGGGCGACCTTCCAGGCGTTCGGTCGGTGCGTTGAGGCGCCGAGGTAGTGGACGCGGCCTGACTCGACGAGGCCGTTGAGCGTCTTCATCAGCTCCCGGGCGTCAGTCTGGTCGTCCCAGCGGTGGATGTAGAGGACGTCGACGTAGTCCGTGTCGAGTCGGTCGAGCAGCGCGTCGATCCGGGCACGGACGTTCTTGCGGTTCGTGCCGCGACTGTTCGGGTCGCCGTCGCGGATCTGCCAGTAAATCTTCGAGGCGATCGTGTATCGCTCGCGGTCCCGCTCGGCGAGCCAGTCGCCGATCCATCGCTCACAGCTGCCGCCACCGTACACGTCGGCGGTGTCGATGTACCGGCCGCCGGCGTCGGCATACGCGTCGAGCAGCGCGTGTGCGCGCGACTCGTCGATCTCGGTCTCACCCGCCTCGTTCACCCGTCCGAACCGCCAGGTGCCGAACTGGAGCTCGCTCGTCTGGAGGCCGGTCCCCGTGAGCGGCGTGAACTCGAGGGTCCGCTGGGTCGGAGTGTTCGTCATCGATTGGTACTCATCGCCCGACGAGAAAAACCTGGAGGACCCGCGGGCACACGCCGAACGACCCGGTCGGTTCGACACAAGTCACAAACCCGTGGCGACCGTTCACACGGCATGGACCGCACCGCGGTACGGCGCGCCTGGGACGAGGTGGCAGAGACGTACGCCGAGCGCCGTGACCCGTCCGGCTCTGACGCGGCGTTGCTTGATGACCTCCAGGCCGACCTGCCGGCGGACCCGGTCGTCCTCGACGTCGGGTGTGGCGACGGTGCCCGAACGCTCGCGAACCTCCCCGCGGGCAGCGTCGGCCTCGATATCTCCAGACGGGGGCTCGAACTCGCACGCGAGACCGTCCAAGATGCCCGGCTCGTCCACGGTGAGCTGTCCACGCTCCCGTTTGCGGCCGAGCGGTTCGACGCGGTGACGGCGTACCACGCGGTGTTCCACGTCGCGCGCGAACGACATCCGGCGGCCTATCGGGAGTTCGCTCGGGTGCTCCGCCCCGGCGGCCGGCTGTTGATGACGCTGCCGGCCGGCCGGTTCGAGACGGTGCGCCGCGGGTGGATGGGCGGCCGGATGTTCTTTTCGGCACCGGGGCGCACCCAGACGCTCGACCAGCTCCGGTCGGCCGGCTTCGTCGACCTCGAGACGACGACCGCGACCGACCCACTCGGCAGCAGCACCGAGTTCGTGACCGCGGCGACCGAGGAGAGTATCGATGCCGACTGACGTCGACGGCCCCGACGACGCGGCTCCCGACGAGACACCGATCGAAGACGTCCCACACGACGTTCGGGCGGCGCTCACACAGCTGCTCGCGGAGGCCCGGTCGGCGGCGCGGGCCGACGACATCGAGACCACGACGGCACTCCTCGAGACCGCCGAGACGGTGGCGACGAACAAGCTGCCGCCGGGCGACCGGCGCGACCGGATCCGCCGCGGCTGTGTCTCCGCCGCCGACGTGCTTCCCGATACCACACTCGCAGCCGCGTACGCCGAGGCGGCGCGGTCGTACGTCGCCGCGGAGTGACTTCGTTGGTCCAAATCGCTTTGTCGATTCGAACCGTCTACAGAGTTCGAGGCAGAGTGCCTCGGGGCTTGACCCCGAGGCAGTTCACCGCCCATGCGCGTGGCCTCGTTGCTCCCGTCCGCGACCGAACTCCTGGTCGCGCTCGGCGTCGAACCGGTCGGCGTCTCACACAGCTGTGATCACCCGCCGGTCGTCGACGCCCTCCCAACGCTGACGAGCACTGTCGTCGACCACGCCGATAGCTCGGCGGCCGACATCGACGCCCAGATGCGGTCGGTCGAGGGCGCAGTGTACGACCTCGACGTCGACCGGCTCGGAGCGCTCGACCCGGACTGTCTCGTCACCCAGGCGACGTGTGACGTGTGTGCTGTCGACGCGAGTGCGGTCGAGGCGGCGGCCGCGTCGCTCACTCCCACGCCCGAGGTGGTGACGCTCGATCCGCACTCCTTCGAGGAGGTCCTCGAAGACGTCACGCGGCTGGGCGCGGCGGTGAACGCACGCGAGGCCGCCGCGTCGCTCTCGGCGTCGCTTTCGGCCCGCGTCGACCGGGTTCGCGAGCGCGCGGCTGCGGCGGTCGACGCGACTGGCCGTCCGCGAACCGCAGTGCTCGACTGGACCGACCCGCCGATCCGGGGCGGCCACTGGGTCTCGGACATGATCGCGCTCGCCGGCGGCGACCCGTCGTTCCAGCCGGCGGGCGCCTCGGAGCCGGTCGCGTGGGCCGCTCTCCGCGCATATGACCCTGCGGTTCTCGTCGTGGCACCCTGTGGCTTCGAGGTAGACCGGGCCACCGAGGCGGTCGCGACGCTCCGGGACCGCCCCGGCTGGTCCGAGCTCACGGCCGTCGAGACCGGTCGGGTGTACGCGGTCGACGGCAACGCCCTCGTGAACCGGCCGAGCCACCGGCTCGTCGAGTCGCTCGAGACGGTGTTCGCGTGTCTGCACCCCGAGCACGCCGCGGGGCTGTTCGAGGATGCGGCCGAGGAGGCTCCTCGAATGCGGCGGGTGTCGGTCGCGTCGGTGTGAGGCGTCACGTCTCCGCCCGCGCTGCGAGCGTGGAGAGCGTGTCGGCTGTTCGGAGGTCATCGACTGTACAGTACCACGCGCCGCGAACCCCGTTGCCGTCGTTCTCGACTGGGGCATCCAACGGCACGAGCGACTCGAACTCGAAGACGATGACCACGCGCTCCTCGGAGAACGGGTCGATGAGGTCCTCCCAGTCGGACTCGTCCAACCGACCGGGCCCGCCGCGGGTCTGTTCGGTTCGCTCGACGATCTGCGCGTAGTGGGTGATCGCCGACACCGGCGCGGTGCGATAAAAGGCCATGTAGGCGACGTCGGCCCGCGTCCGGTCGTACGAACGCGGCGCCGGATAGAAGCCGCCGCGACACCGCTCGAAGGTGTCCGGACGCGTCGCGACCACACAGACCCGGGCGTCGTCGGGGGCGTCGTCCGCCGGCGTGTCGGCGGCGAACCGGTCGAGATCCATGCGCTATCGTGCGCACCGAACGCGGATATATCCCCGTTCGACCCGTACCAATCCCGATGGCACGGAACGCGGCGTCGACGCGGAATCGGACGGCTGGTGGGTCGACGGCCGAGGAGACGACTGCGGACGGGTCGACCGCGGATCCGGCGCTCGTCGTCGACGGCGTCTCGAAGCAGTACGGCACCGGCGAGGGGTCGGTCCTCGCGGTTGACGGGGTGAGCCTGACGGTCGAACGCGGCGCAGTCGTGGGGCTACTCGGTCCGAATGGAGCCGGGAAGACGACGCTCATCAAATCCATCCTCGGGACGGTGCTCCCCGACGCCGGCACGATCCGGTTGTTCGGCACCGACGCCCGGGCGGATCCACGGGCGGCGTACGCCGACGTCGACGCCATGCTGGAGGGCGCACGCAACGACTACTGGCGGCTTACTGTCCGCGAGAACCTCCGGTACTTCGCGACGATCGGCGGTGTCGACCCCGACTCGGTCGCAGCCCGCCACGACCGCCTGCTCGACCGACTCGGGCTCGCTGACGAGGCAGACACGCCGGTCCGGGACCTTTCGCGTGGGATGAAACAGAAGGTGTCGCTAGCGAGCGTGCTCGCCGGCGGCGCGTCGCTCGTGTTTCTTGACGAGCCAACCCTCGGGCTCGACGTCGAGAGCGCCCGCGTCCTCCGACGCGAGATCCGCCGACTCGCGCGCGAGGAGGGGCTCACCGTGCTTTTAAGTACCCACGACATGCCCACCGTCGAGGCCGTCTGTGACCGTGTCGTCCTGCTTGCCGACGGCCGTATCGTCGCCGACGACGCGCCGGACGCACTGTTGTCGGCTGCCGGTCGTGGCGTGACTCGGATCGCGAGTCCCGATCTCGACCGGTCGGTCGTCGCCACTCTTCGTGACCGGTTCGCCGTCGAGGTCGTCGAACGATCCAGTGCGTCGGCCTCGGAGGGCCGATCTGTCGTCGAGGTCGACGCGAGTGGTGACGACCTCTACGCGCTGCTGGACGTGCTGCGAGAACACGGGGTAACACCGTCCGAGGTTCGGACCGTCACACCCGACCTCGAGGACGTGTTCCTCGACATCACCGACGGAGGGCGGTCACGATGACCGACGACCGCGTGTCGACCCGAACGGACGCGGACGCGGACCCGCGCCCGGCGACTCGCTGGCACCTCCTACGGGCGGTCCTCGTCCGTGAGTTCCTCATCACTGTCCGGTACCCCGCGAACGCGGTCGGCGGGGTCATCGTCGCCGTGTTCTTTTTCGGAGTGCTGTTCTACGGTGGAATGCTGCTCGCCGGCCAGGCGCTTGCCAACTCGCTGTCGGGGATCGTCGTCGGCTACTTCCTCTGGACGCTGTCTGTCGGCGCGTACTCGTCGATCTCGAACGACGTCGGCAGCGAGGTGCAGTGGGGGACGCTCGAACGACACGTCACCACCCCGTTCGGGTTCGCACCGGTCGCGCTGATCAAAGGCGTCGCGAAAGTCGTCCGGACGTTTCTTACCTCGGCAGTCGTCCTCGCCGTGATGCTGCTTCTCACCGGTACGCGGCTCGCACTCGACCCGCTCACGGTTGTCGTTGTCGCGGGGCTCGCGGTCACCTCGGTGCTTGGGCTTGGCTTCGCCGCCGGCGGGCTCACCGTGTTGTACAAGCGGGTCGGCAGTTGGTTGAACCTGCTGCAGTTCGGGTTCGTCGTCCTCGTGTCGGCACCGGTGTTCGATGCCCCCTGGCTCAGAGTGCTCCCGCTGGCACACGGTAGCGCGCTGTTACAGCGGGCGATGGTCGACGGCGTCCGACTGTGGCAGTTCGGCCTCGGCGACCTCACGCTTCTCGTTGCCGTTGCTGGCGTCTATCTCGCCGGCGGGTACGCCGTGTTCCACTACGCGACGCGGCGCGCCCGACGGCTCGGCGTGCTGGGCGACTACTGAGCGGCGAGGACTCCTCACCGCGTCTCGTCCGGCTCCGCGGCGAGCGCGGCATCGCGAAGTTTCCGACATTGGTCGCCCTCGACGGTAAGGTCGGGTACCGATGTCGGCGAGCCCGCCTCGTCGACGGCAACGAAGACAAAATACGAGTCGGTCGTCTGCTCGCGGGTACCGGTCCGCGGCTCCTCGCGGTACGCGCGCAACCGCACCCGGACGCTCGTCCGGCCAGCGGCGTACGCGTACGACTCGATCACGCAGGTGTCCCCCTGTGGAATCGGGCGGACGAAATCAAGCTCGCTTATTTTCGCGGTGACACACGTCTCGCCGGCGTGGCGCATCGCCGACATCGCACCCACTTCGTCCATCCACTTGACGACCGTGCCGCCGTGTGCGGCCTCGTAGTTGTTCGTGTGGGTCGGCTGTACCCGCTGGCGGTTCTCGATGTACGTGTCGCTGACGTTCGACATATAGGTGTGTGGGGCGACCCACACAAAGCCCCGTCGCCGGGGCTCACCGCTTGCCGAGCGCCTCCTCGAACACCCGCTGTGCGCGGTCGTACCCCCCGTTGCGGTCGACGATCGGGTGGGCGTACTCGGGGGCGAGCTCCTCGCGTTCGCGGCGAGAAAGCGTTGGCCAGTCGATCACCTTGTCGGCCGGGACGTTGCGCAACTCTGGGACGTACTCGCTGATATAGCGTGCACCGTCGTCGTACTTCGACGCCTGACTCACAGGATCGAAGATCCGCACGTCGACCGAATCGGTCCCCGTCGAGGCGGTCCACTGCCACCCGCCGTGATTCGAGGCGTAGTCGTGGTCGATCAGCTGTTTAGTGAAGTAGCGCGCTCCCCGCCGCCAGTCGACGAGGAGGTGTTTCGTGAGGAAGCTCGCGACGACCTGCCGCGGCCGGTTGTGGATGTATCCTTCTGCATTCAGTTGTCGCATCCCGGCGTCGACGAGCGGGTAGCCGGTCTCACCGCGCGTCCACGCCTCGAAGTCGGCGTCGTCGTCCCGCCACGCGATCTCGTTGGGGAACGACGTGTAGTTCGAGACGGCGAGGTCCGGGTTGTAGTACAACAGGTGGTACATTTGCTCGCGCCAGGACAACTCATAGCGGTACTTATCGACGTTTCGGCGCTCACCGCCGGTGACGGCGTCGTACACGTCGCTCGCGCCCGCCCACACCTCACGGATGCCGATCGCGCCCGTCGCCAGATACGGCGACATGCGCGAGACACCCTGCGCTGGAGCCTCGACCGCCCGCGGGAGGTCGTCTCTGGTGTCGTTGTACGAGAGGATGCCGGCGTCAAGGAAGTCGTCGTATCGATCGCGTGCGCCCCGGTACCCCGCCGGCGGGAGGTCCACGTCGACGTCCGGCTCGGGAACGGTCTTGCCGTCGGCGACGTCGGCGAGGACGTCGGAGTCCGGCTCGGCGTACGGGCCTCGCTTTGGCACCGCCTCCCAGTCGCCGTGGAACTGACTGTGGTTCGGGTACGACGACTCGAGACGACCCGGGTCGACCAACACGAGATCGGTCCGTCCGTCGAGGTCGACGCCGTCGGCAGCGAGCGCCTCCTCGACGCGGCGCTGGCGGTTGCGTCTCGCCGCCCGATAGTGGTCGTTACAGTAGACCGTCTCGGCGTCGAACGTCTCCGCGAGCGCGGGGAGCACCTCGTCGGGCTCGCCGGCGCGAACGATCAGGTCGCTCCCGATGTCGCGGTAGCGGTCCTCTACGGCGGCGACGTGCCGGAGGAAGAACCCGCGCTGCCGGGCGCCCACCGTGGCGAGCAGGTCGGCGTCGTACACGAAGACGGGAACGACCGGGTCAGACGGGGTCGCGTCGCGTGCGGCGGCTGCGAGGCCGGCGTTGTCTCGGGTTCGTGGGTCTCGTCGGTGCCAGAAGATCGGCATACAATCGATTGGGGGCCGAGCCGATAATGTCCTTCGACCTGGCACAGACACGTCGCTCGCGTCGCTCGTCGGTCGAAAGATACGCAGGACTCGCGTCGAGACGAAACCGGACGCGTCAGTCGTCGGCGGGCGCGCGAGGCTCAGCGGGTGGCTCCTCGCCGGCCGGCTCCTCGTCCGGCCGATCGGCCGCCGGCTCGACAGACTCGTTGGTCGCGTCCGGTCGGTCGTCCGTGGCGTCTGCCCGGTGACGCTCCGCGAGTTCCTCCCACGAGAGCGCCTCGCCCATGTGATGACACATGACAGCTATATACACGGACTTCGGACACATAACCGTTGGGCTGTTCTCCCGTGGCGGCCTCGCTGAAGCTGAAAGAGCCAAGTACCCCGCTCCCGAACAATCGATAATGATGGCACTCCTCGATTTCGTGGTGCGACTCGTCACCGACGTCGGACGCTTTCTCGACGTCTTCGTGAACGACCTGATTCTCGGGGCCGGTGACCCGCTGTCTGCAGTCCTCATTGTCACTGGCCAGGCGCTGTTACTCACCGCAGTCGGCGTCTTCGGCTACGCCGCAGTCGGCAGTCTCCTCAACGAAGTTGGGATAACGCTCCCAGCGCTTGGCGGCCGCGGTCGAGGCGAGTAGCCGCTCAGAATACACCGTCGACCGCCTCGGCGGCGAGGTCGACGCTCGCTTCGAGATCTGGACCGAGCGGGGCGCCGATGACGAGCCCGTCAATGTGCTCGGCGAGTGCCACGGCCCGCTCGCGGACCTTCTCTGGTGTGCTGGCCATACAGAACGCGTCGATCATCTTGGGAGTGACGCGCTCGAACGCGGCGGAGAACTCGCCGGCAGTAATCGCCTCGCCGATCGCCGTGGCCTCGTCGCGGTCGATGCCGTGCCGCTTGAGGACCGGTTGGGCCGCGCCGCCGGTGATGAACGCCACAGGCGGCCGTGCGGCCTCTCTGGCGGCTGCTGGATCCTCGTCCACGCTGACCGCGGCGTACGCCACGAGCGCGAAGTCGCCACGGTGGCTCGGTCGGTCCGCGAGGCCGTCTTCGACCTGCTCGCGGGCCCACGCGAGGTCCATCGGGTGTGAGCCGTTGTAGAGCAGGCCGTCGGCGTGTTTCGCGGCCATCCGGCACATGTGTGGCCCCTCGCCGCCGACGTGGACCGGAATGTCGGCGCCTTGGGGCGGATCGTAGTTGAGCCCGGCGCCCGTGGCCTCGAACGTGCCGTCGGCGTCGACGCGCTCGCCGGCCCACAGCCGCTTCGCAGTTTTGAACGCCTCGAGTACGGACCGGAGTCCGCGCTCGTCGGCTAATCCGAGGTTCGAGAGCGTCGACGGGTCGCCGGGGCCGAGCCCGAAGACGGCGCGTCCCTCGGAGAGCTCGTCGAGGGTCGCGACCTTCGAGGCGAGCGTGACGGGGTGCGTCTCGTACGGGTTGGCGACGCCCGGGCCGAGCCGAACCGACTCGGTCGCGGTCGCGAGCTGTGAGAGGACGGCCCAAGGGTCGCGGTTGTTGTAGTGACACGTTGAGTAGACGACGTCGTAGCCGGCGGCTTCGGCGCGGACGCCGAGGTTGACGATGCGGTGCGGGTCGTGTTCGGGAGTGAGTTCGATTCCAAGCATGGGTGTGGTGGCGGACGGCTGGTCGGTCGTCGCTACGGGTCGTAGCTCCACTCGCGGAGCGCCTGCCGAACGAAGTCGCCGGCGACCGCACGAAAGTGGGCGTCAGAGCCGTCGTGGTCGCCGAACGACCAGTCGCGGACGACGACGACGGGGGTGCCGCCGTCGCCTTCGCCGGCGACGAGGTTGGCGGCGGCGGCAAGCTCGTCGACAACGTTCTGGACAGTGACACCGAGTTCGCGTCCGTCGCGGTCGGCCTCGCCGCGCCAGTCCCGGCTCGCCGGCAGCCCGTCCCACCCGATGGCGACCCCGCGCTGACCGTGTCGAAACGGTCGCCCGGAGGTGTCGGTGACGACGACGCGATCAGCGGTGATTCCGGCGCGAATTCGCGCTGCACTCTCTGCGGGGCGTTTCGGGAGCAACAACAGATCGTGATCGGGAACGTTCGAGCGGTCGATGCCGGCGTTGACGCCGACGTGGCCGAAGTGCGTCGCGGTGAGGAGAAACGGTGCCTCCATGATCAGCTCCGTGGACTCCTCTAAGACGGCCTGTGCGAAGCGTGGGTCCTTCTCTTCGCCCGTACAGTCAGAGAGCCGCTCGGCAACCTCGACCGCGCGCGGACTCGGCGGAAACGCGTCGAGGTCGAACGCTCGACCCTCCGCCTTCGAGACGACCGTGCTGGCGACACAGACGACGTCGTCCGTCCGGAGGTCGACCGCGTCGTCGATCAGCGCGGCGAGGTCGTCTCCCTCCCAAATCTCGGGGAGGTCCGGGACGGCGAACAGCTCCATACTGCCCACTGAACGGCGACGATGAAAAACCTCGCCGGTACCGGGGTGGTTTGACGCTACCGCAGTGGACGCGCTGCTGGGCCATCGCGGGCCACCCTCCTCGTTCGATCGCATCGGCTCGACGACGGTGGCTCCGTGTTGTTTAAGCGCCGTCCACTGCTCCGAGTCGACGTGGAACTCCACGTCCGGTACGAGGGCGACGACGACCCTGACAAGTGTACGGCCCGCAAGCTCTCGCGATTCGACCTCGCGACGCTCCACCGCCGCGACCGCGAGACGCCCGCTGGGGTCGTGTTGAATCCCCACGCCGAGCGCGCACTCTCGCCGGCTGACACCGAGCGCGCCACGGACCGCACACTAGTTGCGCTCGACTGTTCGTGGGAGTCGGCCGGCGAGAAGCGATTCTCGCTGTCGGGCGCTCACCGCGCGCTACCCTATCTCGTCGCTGCAAACCCCGTGAACTTCGGCCGCCCGATGCGACTCACGACCGTCGAGGCGCTCGCGGCCGCCCTCTCGATCCTCGGCGAACCGGACCACGCGGCGCGGATCCTCGCGAAGTTCACCTGGGGAGAGACATTTCTCGAACTCAACGCGGAGCCGCTCCGTCGGTACGCCGACTGCGCCGACTCGACCGAGGTCGTAGCCGTCCAGCAGGCGTACCTCGACCGCGGGTGATCAACATGCTGAACACAATATACTAACTGACACCGAGTTCTTGTGAGCACGTTGCAAAATTCTCGGTGAAAATAGCAGCCGAGTTAATATATACCCAGGAGCTACGTCAGGGTATGAGCGACCGCGAGGGGACGGGGGAGACCGCCGAGATTCGGCTGACGGTCCCCGACATGGACTGTCCGACGTGTGCTGGGAAGGTCGAGACGGCCCTCGACCGCGAGGGGGTGGTGGCCGTCGACACCCGCGCGACCGCCGGCGTGGTCGACGTGACTCACGACCCCGACGTGTGTCCGCCGGACGCGCTGGTCGCGGCCGTCGAGCGGGCCGGCTACGACGTTGCTGACACGGACGCGTCGACCGTCGCGGACGGACTCTTCTCGAGCCGGCGGGCGATCGCGACCGCGACGGGAGGTGTCTTTCTCTTCGTCGGGCTCGCACTCGAGTGGGCGGTGCCAGGACTCGACCCAGCGTTTGTGACACTCGGTGAGGGCGTCGGCGCCTTCGGTCCGTGGGAGGTGACCGGGGCGACTGTGGCATACCTCGCCGCAATCGGTGTCGCCGCGCCGCCGATACTGCGAAACGGCGCCTACTCACTCCGGAACCTGCACCTCGATATCGACCTGTTGATGTCGATCGGGATCGTCGCCGCGTTGATCGTCGATCTGCCGTTCGAGGCGGCGACGCTTGCGGTGTTGTTCTCTGTCGCCGAGCTGTTAGAGCGCTTTTCTATCGACCGGGCGCGACGATCGCTAGGGGAGCTGCTTGCGCTTTCACCGGATGAGGCGGTCGTGCTTCGTGACGGTGAGGAGACAACGGTCCCGGTTGAGGCGGTCGCGGTCGGCGAGCGGCTCGCCATCCGTCCCGGTGACCGAGTCCCACTCGATGGAGTCGTCCGCGAGGGCACGGGCGCGGTAGACGAATCGCCGATCACCGGCGAGTCGGTGCCAGCTGAGGTCGCACCCGGCGACGAGGTGTACGCCGGCTCGATCAATGAGGCCGGCTACCTCGAGGTCGAGACGACCGCACCCGCCGAGGACTCGACGATTGCGCGGGTGATCGACCTCGTCGAGTCTGCCACCGCCGAGCAGACCCGAGCCGAGCGGTTCGTCGACCGCTTTGCCCGCGTGTACACCCCGATCGTCGTCGCCGCCGCGGTCACAACGGTTCTCGTCGGCACCGTCGCACTCGGCGGCTCCGTCGAGACGTGGACCGTTCGCGGACTCACGCTGCTCGTGATCGCGTGTCCCTGTGCGTTCGTGATCTCTACGCCCGTCAGCGTCGTCTCGGGCGTGACGGCGGCGGCGCGCAACGGGGTGTTGATCAAAGGCGGCGAGCACCTCGAGGCGGCCGGCGACGTCGACACCGTCGCGCTCGATAAGACGGGCACGCTGACCGCCGGCGACCTCTCCGTCACCGACGTGATCCCGCTCGATGCCCCGGACGCGGACGCGGTGCTCGTCCGGGCGACCGCCCTCGAGCAACGGAGCGAACACCCGGTCGCCGCGGCGATCGTCGACCGCGGCCGCGAGTGCGACCTCGATGACGGGGCCGCCGCAGACACGGCCGTCTCCAGCTTCGAAGCGCTCGCAGGCGAGGGCATCCGGGCTGACCTCGACGACGAGACGCACTACGTCGGCAAGCCCTCACTGTTCGAGTCGCTCGGCTTCGACCTCGGGCACGCACACGTCCGAACCGACGGTGGGCTCGCGGCAGCCACGACGGCCGCTCCCGACGCGACGACAGCGGGGTCGCCGGTTCCCGCAGCGACCGAGTGCGAGCACGGTCGCTACGTCGACTTGGCCGGTGAGATAATCCCAGACCTCCAGGCGGACGGTAAAACAGTCGTCGTCGTCGGGACGGCCGATCGCTTGCTCGGCGTCGTCGCGGTCGCGGATACGGTCCGGCCGGAGTCGTCGTGGGTCGTCGACCGCCTCCACGCGCTCGGGGTCGAGCGCGTCGTAATGCTCACCGGCGACAACGAGCGGACCGCCCGCGCAATCGGCGCCACCGTCGGCGTTGACGAGGTTCGCGCGTCGCTCCTTCCTGAAGAGAAGGTTGCGGCCGTCACAGAGCTCGCCTCAACGACCAACGGGGGTGTCGCGATGGTCGGCGACGGGATTAACGACGCCCCGGCGCTCGCGGCCGCCGACGTGGGGATCGCAATGGGGGCTGCCGGAACCGACACCGCGATCGAGACCGCAGACGTGGCGCTCATGGGAGCGGACCTTCGCCGACTCCCGTACACGTTCGACCTCGCCGGGCGTGCAGGCCGAACGATCCGAACAAACATTGCTGCCTCGCTCGCGGTGAAGGCGCTTCTTGCCGTCGGGGCACCGCTCGGCTACGTGACGGTCGCGATGGCGGTCGTCGTCGGCGATATGGGGATGAGTCTGGGCGTGACGAGCAACGCGCTCCGGCTCGGAAGCGTCGAGCCGGCGGAGCCGCCGGCGCCACATGAGTCCGAGTCGCCGTCTCCCGACGCCGTCAACAGGAGCTGAGCCGCCGCCCCGTCGACGCTGGCTGCAACCGCGACGGTGCCCCGCTCTGGCCGAGGCCGTGATCGTTCCCACCGGGCGAGTCAAGTGTCTACGGGCGGTATTATCGGTATGGAACGAGCGCAGCTTGAGGCGGCCCTCGCCGAGTCGTTTGGCGGTACGCAGGCGGAGCGACGGGCGGTGGCGCGAGCCGCACGCGACCTCGCCGACTCCGGAAAGCCCGCCGAGGACCGGGGCCACGCGCTCAGCGTCTCCGACGCGCGCCGCCACCTCGCAGACGCCCCAGACGGCTCTTCTGTTGTCGATAGGTGGAACTGGTGGATGGGGGCACTCGAGGCCGCCTACGGTGGCTACGATTACTTCACCGTACGGTTCGTCGAGGAAAATGAGACGGCCGACCGCTACCGGTGAGTGGACCGGCCGTTCGTGTGCCGGTCGCGTACTAGTGTACCGGTCGCTTGATACGCCCCGATAGATCGAGAGCGCAGCGTACTGCGCTCACGACATTGGGTCGCGGGCCGCCCGCTCAGCGCTCGACTCACCGAGCCAGTGACAGGAGACGGCGTGTGCCGACGACGAGTCGCCGTCGGTTGTGAGTGTCTCGACGCGTGCTGGCGGGTCGACCGTGCCGGACGCCCCGGCGACGGGCGCTAACGCCGGCTCTGTCTCGGCACACCGGTCGTCGAGGTACTCCGGACAGCGCGTCCGGAACGGACAGCCGGACGGCGGATCGATCGGACTCGGGGGATTCCCCTTGAGTAGTGATTCCCGGCGCTTTTCGCCCCCGTCGACCCGTGGGATCGAGTGGAGCAGTGCCCGCGTGTACGGATGTTGTGGGTTCCCGAAGATATCCGATTTCGTCCCCTGCTCGACGATCCGCCCGAGGTACATCACGGCGACGCGGTCGCTGATGTGTTTGACGACGCTCAGGTCGTGTGCGATGAAGACGTACGAGAGGCCGTACGACTCCTGGAGCCGCTTCATCAGGTTGATGATCTGCGCTTGAACGCTCACGTCGAGCGCCGACACCGGCTCGTCGGCGACGATCAGGTCCGGCTCGACGGCGAGCGCGCGGGCGATGCCGATTCGCTGGCGCTGCCCGCCGGAGAACTCGTGAGGGTAGCGGTCGAGGTGTGTCTCTTGGAGCCCGACCTCCTCGAACAGCTCGAGGACGCGCTCGCGCGCTGCCTTGCCGGTCGCGATGTCGTGGACTGCAAGCGGCTTGGCGACGATCTCACCCGCGGTCTTCCGTGGGTTAAGCGACGAGAGCGGGTCCTGAAACACGACCTGCACGCGCTTTCTGAGCGCCCTGAGGTCGGCCCCGTCGGTGTCGGTGATGTCCGTGCCGTCGAACGAGAGCGTCCCCGCTGTGGGCGCGTACAGCCGCGAGAGCACGCGCCCAAGCGTCGTCTTCCCACAGCCCGACTCGCCGACGAGCCCGAGCGTTTCCTGGCGGCCGACGGCGAGGTCGATTCCGTCGACTGCTTTCACGTGTGTCGGCTCCCCGAAGAGCCGACTCAGGATACCTGTCTCGGTCTCGAAGTACTTTTTCAGCCCCGTTGCACGGAGGAGCGGTTCCTCACTCGACGGCTGGTCCGCTGTTGTTGGGGTAGGAGACTCAGTAGCCATTCGTGTCACCCCTCGTCGCATCGGCCGCTGCGTCACGCGCCGTCTGACCGCCGTCGGCTCTTGCGTCCGCACTGGGGGGAGCCGCGTCGTCGCGACGGCCAGTATCGGCCTCGAGTCGCTGCTCGATTGAGTCGGTGGCACCGGACTCCACCGTGGTGACCGTGTCGTCGTCGTCGACGGTGACGTACTCGTTTTCACGATGACACCGCACGACGTGTTCGGCTGTGCCGGGCGTCTCGACAGTGTACTCGACGAGCGGCCGATCACACAGCTCGAACGCGTACGCACAGCGGTTTTGGAACGGACAGCCAGCCGGTTTATCGATCAGATCCGGGACCGTCCCTTCGATCACGCTGAGGCGGTCACGCTCGTCGTCGATTCGGGGGATACTCGCGAGCAGCCCCTCTGTGTACGGGTGGTGTGGATCCTCAAAGAGAGTGTCCACACGCCCCGTCTCCATGAATTCTGAGGCGTACATCACAGCGACCCGGTCGCACGTCTCGCGGACGACACCGAGGTCGTGTGTGATGAGCAGCACGGAGATGCCGAACTCCTCGCTCAGATCGAGCAGTTCGTTGAGTATCTGCGCCTCGATGCTCACGTCGAGCGCCGTCGTCGGCTCGTCGGCGATGATGAGAGACGGGTCACCAGCAAGTGCCTGTGCGATGACGACGCGCTGGCGCATCCCACCGGACAACTGGTGTGGATACTCAGTCGCACGCTGTTCGGGCTCCGGGATCCCGACCAGCTCGAGGAGTTCGATGGCTCGCTGCCAGGACTGACTCTCCGCGTCTGTGCCGGTGAGGTATTTCCGTCGCATCTCACTCCAGAACCCCGTCCGCTCGCCGAGGGTACCGTGGTGACGCGCGACTTCGGCGATCTGCTCGCCAATCGTCATCACCGGGTTCAGACTCGTCATTGGGTCCTGAAACACCATGCTGATCGCTCCACCGCGGATCGCACGCATCTCTGGCTCGCTCAGCGAGAGGAGGTCGGTGCCGTCGAATTCGACAGCGTCCGCCTCGATGGTGCCGGCGTCGCCGAGCAGGCGCATGATCGACAGCGCCGTCACACTCTTGCCGGAGCCTGACTCGCCTACGACGCCGAACACCTCTCCAGACTCGATGTCGAATGAGATGTTGTCGACCGCGGTGAGCCGTCCTTGTCCCGTCTCGAACGACGTTGAGAGGCCGCGAACGGAAAGTAGTGGATCGCTCATTCGGCGTCCACCTCTCTGACGTCGAAAGCGTCACGAAGCGCGTCGCCGAATAGGTTGATTCCGAGCACAGTTATCATAATCAAGATGCCCGGAATGATCGAGATCCACCACGCCTGCGTGATGAAGTCACGACCTTGTCCGAGCAGCGAACCCCACGTCGGGGTCGAGGGTTTCACGCCAAGCCCGAGGAACGAGAGCGTTGCCTCCGCAAGCATCGCGCGGGCCACGAGCACAGTAAACTGGACGATAATCGGTGCGACGGTGTTCGGGAACACCTCCTCGAAGACGATCTCGAGATCACCCAGCCCGACGCTCTCTGCGGCGAGTATGTACTCTTCTTCGCGTATCGAGAGCACCTCACCCCGGGTGATCCGAGCGAAGTCGTCGATGTACGCAAAGCCGACGGCGATAACCACGTTCCACACACCCTGTCCGAAGATGGAGACGAGCATGATGGCGATGAGTAGCCAGGGGAACGCCCACATCACGTCGACGCCGCGCATCAACACGTCGTCGATCCAGCCGCCGTAGAAGCCGGCGAGCAACCCGAGGACGACCCCCGTGACCGCGCCGAACACCACGGCGCCGAGCCCGACGCCGAGACTGATCCGGGCGCCGTACATCAGTCGTGAGAGGAGGTCTCGACCGTACGAGTCGGTTCCAAGCGGCGTCTCTGCCGACAGCGCCGGTTGTGAGAGCGGAATGAAGTCCTGTGCCATCGGGTCGTGCGGTGCGAGCTCCGGTGCGAACACCGCCGCGAAGAGAAACAGTGTAACGATCACTACGCCGACTTTCGCCTTGAGATCCCGTCTGACCGTCTCGGCAAACTGCTCGAGCAGGTCTGTGCGGACGCCGAACAGCTTGCCAGCGTCGGCGTCGAATCGACTCGACACGGTCAGTCACCACCGCCGTACTTGATTCGTGGGTTAATCATCGTGTACAACAGGTCAACGACGATGTTTGCAAGCACGAACACGAACGCGATGACCAGCACCGTCCCCTGGATCATCGGGAAGTCGCGGCGGTTGATCGACCCGATCAACAGCCGGCCGAGTCCGCGGACACCGAAGACGATCTCGACGGCGACGACGCCACCGAGTACCACCGCTAAGAAGATACCAGCCAGCGTCACCACCGGAATCAGCGCGTTTTGCAGGCCGTGTTTGAACAACACGAGGTTCGTCGGCAATCCCTTCGCTCGGGCCGTTCGAATGTAATCCTCGTTGAGTACCTCAAGCATCGACGACCGCATCATCCGCATCAGGATACCGCCGTACGGGAACCCGACGGCGAACGCCGGCAGCAGGATCGAACTGAGCCAGGCGACGACCCCCTCGTTGATTGGCGTGTAGCCGAACGTCGGGATCGCAGGCACGTTCACGCCGATGAGCAGGATGAGCACGATGCCGATCCAGAAGGCGGGCATGCTGATCCCGAAAAAGCCCACCGTCGTCGAGAGGTAGTCTTCGATCTCGTACCGCTTGACCGCACTGAGGATGCCGGTCGGCACCGCGATCACCAGTGCGATGACCATGCCGAGTCCTGCGATGCTCAGTGTCGGGCCGGCGACCTGTGCGAGCGAGGCGAGGACCGGCTCGCCGGTTCGGATCGACTCGCCGAGGTTACCGGAGAGTAATCGACCGAGCCATCGGAGGTACTGAATGTACAGCGGCGCGTCTAATCCGAGCTCTGCCCGGAGCGCGTTGAGCGTCTCCGTGTCGACGTCACCGCCGAGCATCAGCCGTGCGGGGTCGCCCGGAATCGAGCGCACTGCGGCGAACACGACGGTGACCACGAAGAACATCACGAACACGGCGTGAGCCAGCCGCTTCAGGAGGTACGTCCTCAGGCCCACAGCTCGTCACCTCCGCGGACGATTACGGTCGGCCATCTCGCCGATGCGGCGCTGTGTCGTGTCGACGAGACGCCGACTCGTCTGACTGTGAGGGGTGACCGCTCACTCATTCAGCGAAGCGCGGTGGAAGTTGCTCAGCCCGGCTTGGATGCCGACGCCCGAGACACCGCTCGCGAACGCCTTCGGGTTGAGTGGGTAGACGGTCGGGATGTACGGTGCGGCCTGGATAAAGTGCTCGTTGATGCGCTGGTACACCTCGGCGCGCGCGTCGAGTTCGGGCGTCGCGTTCGCCTCTGCGAGCAACTCGCTGAACTCCTCATTGAAGTAGAGTGACCGCTGCCAGGCACCCTCTGTCGTTTCTTCGTTCGGGTAGCCGAACTGCTTGAAATCGGACATCCACGGGTCGACGTCGGCGGCACCGCCGTACTCGGTAATTAGCTGCTGGTACCGGTAGGTGTTGTCCCAGTACGACGACTGTTGTTGGATGTCGAGTTCGACTTCGATGCCGACCTCACTCAGCTGTTGTTGGATAACGGTGAGTTCGCGCTCGTTCTCGGGCAGCGCGAGGATTGATGCCTCGAAGCGCGGTTCACCGGTGTAACCGGCCTCATCGAGCAACTCGGCGGCGCGCTCGGGGTCGTAATAGTGGCCGGCAGACGGCTCGTCGCCGCCGAGTGCGTCGTACAGCCAGCCGATGGCGGGGTTGTACAGCGTGTGTGCGGCCGTGGCGTAGCCGAACAGCGCGCGCTCGACGAGCGCCTCTCGGTCGATCGCCATCCCGATCGCCCGTCGAACGCGTGGGTCGGTCGTCGGGATATCCTGGTCGTTCCACATGTCGGTCGGTGCCTCTCCAAGCCCGCTTATCCACCGGACGTCCTCCTCGTGGTCGGCTGGGTTCGTACACAAAAGCGCCATGCCGGACCACTCTCCGGAGCTCGTCTTTTCGACCCGAATCGAGTCGGTGCTCTCACCCTGGCGGGCGAACTCGCCGGTGAGGAGGTTCGCGTAGTCGATCTCGCCGCCGCGGAGCGCGGACCACATCGTGCTCGGCTCGGGGATGAGTTCGATGTCGACGCCGTCGAGGTACGGGAGCGCGTTGCCGTCCGCATCAGTCTCCCAGTAGCCGTCGTACGCGTCGAGTGTTAGTGACTCGCCTGGTGTCCGGTCGACAAGTTCGAACGGACCGCTGCCAATCGGCATGCGGCTGTACCCCTCCGGGTCGTCTGCGGCGCTCTCGTGAACGATAGTTCCCGCGCGTCCTGGCCCGCGGAGCATGAACGCCACGAACGGTGCGTAGGGTTCAGAGAGCGAAACGGTGAGTTCGAGCCCATCGGCCTCGATAGACTCCACGTTGCTCACCTTTCCGGTGTGTGGTGAGGTCTCCATCCCCTGGAGGCGTTCGAGCGACCACTTGACGGCCTCGGCGTCGAGCGGGTCGCCGTTGTGGAACGTCATCCCCTCGTTGAGCTCAAAGACGTACGTGGTGTCGTCCGGCAGCGACCAGTCTGCGGCGGCGTCACCGACGATCTGGTTGTTCTGGTCGAGTTTCAACAGGCCGTTGAACAGGTTCGAGTGCACCTCGATTTGGATGCCGAGATCGACCATGTGCGGGTCAAGGAACTCGATCTCGTCGGTGAGCCAGCCGGCGGTGATCCGTCCACCGGCTGAGCCGGACTCACCGCCGCTCTCGTCGCTTCCAGTGTCCCCGTCGCTCGCCATTTCTCCGTCGCCGCTCCCCCCACCCGACTCACCGCCACCGCCGAGACACCCAGCAGTTGCCCCGATTCCAGCCGTACCGAGTAGTTTCATAGTAGTTCGTCGATCGATCGTTGGTCCTTCGAGATCAGATCTCGAAATATCGCCAGTCATGACAACAAATGACAGAGCTAGGCGAATGGGTATAAAACTACGCATACATGCAGAAAATAACCGAGACTCACGGGTGAATGTCCACAGTTATCCAATTAACTATACAATTGAAGAGACTGTCTGGAAATTAGACATTCGCCCTGTCCGTGTCGCCGAAAGCGCTATTGAGGCCCCGTCTGTCTGCCCGAACAGATGACCGACCGACCGATTCCGGCCGACTTCGAGCTCGTAGAAACAACCGTCGCGGACGTCCACGCGGCGTTCGAGGAGACGACGCTCACGGCCGAGGGGCTCGTCGAGGTATTCCTTGACCGCATCGAGCGACACAACGACGCGCTCAACGCAGTCATCACGACCAACGAGGCGGCGATGGATCGTGCACGCGCGCTCGATACACGGTTCACATCGCATGGGCTCACGGGGCCGCTCCACGGGATCCCAGTCGCGATCAAAGACAACCACGATACGGCTGACATGCCGACGACGGCCGGGTCAGTCCGGTTCGCTGAGTTCGTCCCCGAGTCGGACGCGGTCGTTGTCAAGCGACTTCGTGAGGCGGGCGCGGTGATCGTCGCGAAAGCCAACCTCCAGGAGCTCTCTTTTGGCGTCGATTCCGTGAGCTCACTCGGCGGGGAGACGCGCAACCCGTATGCCCTCGATCGGCGGCCGTCGGGGTCAAGCGGCGGTACCGCTGTCGCGGTGGCGAGCAACCTTGCGGTCGTTGGTACCGGCACCGACACCTGCTCGTCAGTACGCTCACCGCCGGCGTTCACGAATCTCGTCGGTCTCCGTCCGACGATTGGGTTAGTGAGCCGAACAGGGATCGTCCCGCTGTCGCTGACCCAAGACACTGCCGGACCAATCACCCGTACAGTCGAAGACGCGGCGCGGGTGCTTGACGTGCTCGTCGGCTTCGATCCCGCTGACCCAGTGACCGCGCGCGGCGCAGACCAGGTTCCGGCCGATGGCTACGTCGCACACGCCGACCCAAGCGGGCTTGAGGGCGCTCGAATTGGTGTCCTCCGTGACTTCTTCGGTGCGTCGGATCCGACGAACTCGGCGGCCGATACGGCTCCGGCGGTCACCGCGACTGTCGAGGCGGCGCTCGCGACGATGGAAGCCGCCGGCGCGACCGTGGTGGACGACGTCTCGCTCGTCGACCCGGACCGTCTTGAGTCCGCACGTGTAGTGGGTGATGAGTTCGAGCGCGACTTCGACCGGTACCTCGCCGAACGGCCGGCGACCCCGGTCGACTCGCTTCGTGAGCTCGCCGAGAGTGGGACAGTAGCCGAGAGCGTCGAGCGCCGGCTGCTGGATGGAGACATCCTCGACACCGATGTGGACACACTCGAGACGAACCCGACGTACCTCCGGTCGCTCGCCGACCGGGAGGCGCTTCGGACTGAAGCGATCGCCGGGCTCGTCGACGCCGACCTCGACGCGGTCGTCTACCCGCCTTCTGCTGTCCTCCCAGTCGAGATTCCCGAGCACCAGCCGTTCTCCGAGATGCGCTGTGAGCTGGCCGCACACACCGGACTGCCGGCGATCGTTGTGCCTGTCGGCTTCGCGGGTGACGACATCCCCGTCGGGCTCGAGTTGCTCGGGCGGCCGTTCGACGAGCCGCGCCTCTTCGAACTCGCCGCCGGCTACGAGGCTGCCGCCGACCACCGACGGCCCCCGGCCGACTTCGAGTGAGCCGCGCGACTACTTTCAGTTTCACTGTGCGGTTGGGTCGGATATAGGTTCGATCCACCGGACTGGGGTGGTATGAGCGCTACTCTCGAGAGCCGACCGCGGTACGCCACGGAGACCCGTGTGGACGTCACGAACTGTCGCACCGACCGGATCGCCGACCGTGTTCG
Source organism: Halorubrum orientale (assembly GCF_059623105.1). Lineage (NCBI taxonomy): Archaea > Methanobacteriati > Methanobacteriota > Halobacteria > Halobacteriales > Haloferacaceae > Halorubrum > Halorubrum orientale. The sequence goes on from NZ_JBSPSR010000001.1 coordinate 211,607, forward strand.
GTCGAATCGCGTCGCCGACGCCGAGGTACACCTCGAACGGCGGGGCGGCCGAACGTTCCTCGTCGCGACGCCGACAGACACTGACCGCTCGTTGTAGGGGGCCAATCACCCGCTTCAGTCGTCTGCGGCGACCGGGTCGCGGTTTCGCTGGTCGGCGTCGAGCAGACTCCGAAGCCCGACGCCGAGCGATTCGTTCGTTCGCGTGACGGAGGTCGCCGCTGAGCAGTCGGTCGTCATCGCGCGGATCGCGTCGATATTCTCGGGGACGACGTCGGCCTCCTGGTGGACATTTTGAAACAAGGACACATCTCGCCCGGAGACGCTCACTGACTCCGCCCAGATGCAGTTCTCCCAGAGGTCACCACGCGGCCGTCCGCGGTCCATCGCGTATTCTTTCAGTGCCCCTGCCCCGTCGATACCGGCGTCCGGTGGGACGAGGAAGAGCCGGTCCTCGCCGGCGAGACGCTCACGCACCGCCGCTGTCGTCGGCATGGACTGAAGCGTGACGTCGACGCTGTGAGTGTGCATCGCGGTGACGGGGGCCTTCAGTGCGGCCGTGTGGACGTCGACGTCTGACAACACGGTGTTCACGTCGGGACCGTGGTGTGATGGGACAGAGACCGGATCTGGAACGATGTCGTTTATCGGACCGCGGTCGGTCTCGCTCGGGTCACCGCCCCGGCGAATCAGGGTGACCCGCGCCTTCTCGACGCCGTATGCTTCCTTGAGTGGTGCGAGGAGTCGCGCAAGTCCGGTGGTGTTACACGAGACGACCCGCACCGCGTCGGCGCCGCGGGCAGCGTCGAAGTTCGCCCGCGCGGTGAACGAGGTGTCGGCGACGGCGGCGTCCTCGCCGCCTTGGAACACCGCGGGGGTGTCGTGGGCGGCGTACGTGGCGTGGTTCTCGGCGCCCACGCCGGACGGACCGCAGTCGACGACGACGTCGACCGACTCAAGGAGGTCTGAGAGTGCGCCGGCGGTAGGAAGGTTACTGTCGGCGAACCTGTCGAGGCTGGCCTCCGTCGCCGCGTAGAGGTCGTATCCGCGTCGCACGGCCGTCTCTGCGCCGTGGTTCGGTCGCGTCTTCGTGACGCCGACGAGTTCCATATCTGGCTGGGCGGCGACCGCGTCTGCGACCCGTTTACCGATCGTCCCGTATCCGTTCACGCCCACACGTGTCATATCTTTACGACCGGACGAACGCATCATAATTGTTTCGGGTATTACAGGGCAGAAACTAACTACAGTTCGAGTACTTTGCCAGAAAAGCCGCCGAATTCCGTAATGATACTCTATTGCATTGCGCAGTAAAAATAAAATATTCGCATCGAGCCGGCGGCAGAAGAGCTAACCCCGCCGGTACCGACCGAACAGGCATGAGTGACGCGCTTACGGCGGCAGCCCGCACGGCGGTCGGACAGTGTCTCGGTGTCGGCTCCGAGGAGTCCGTCGTCGTCGTCACCGACGACGAGCGTGAGCCGATCGGCGAAGCGCTCTACGACGCGGCCGCCGCAGTCACGGACGACGTCACGCTGCTCCGGTATCCACCGAGCGACCAACACGGCACGGAGCCGCCGGCGCCGGTCGCAGCCGCGATGACCGAGAGCGACGTCTTCTTCGCCCCAACGACGAAGAGTTTGAGTCATACACGCGCCCGAGGAGCTGCCTGCGCCGCGGACGCCCGAGGGGCGACCCTCCCCGGCATCACGCAGTCGGTGTTCGAGGCCGGCCTCGACGCCGACTACGACGCCATCGACGCCGCTTGCGACTCAGTGCTTGAGGCCGTCGGCGACGCCTCGACGATCCGCGTCACCGCGCCAGCCGGAACCGATCTCACCGTCGAGGTCGGCGACCGCGAGTGGCTCGCGGACCGCGGGGTCGTCCACACGCCCGGTGCGTTCTCAAATCTCCCCGCCGGCGAGGTGTTTCTCGCGCCCGACACCGCGAGTGGCACTGTCATCGTCGATGGAACGATGATGCCACACGGTCGCCTCGAGTCTGCTCAGTCGGTGACGATCGACGTCGCTGACGGACTCGTTACAGCCATCGATGACGACGCGATTCGCGCGGACGTCGAGGCCTCCGCTGCGTCCGTCGGCGACGACGCGTACACCTTCGCCGAGCTTGGGATCGGCACCAACGTCGGTGTCGACCAACTCGTCGGCTCTGTCCTCCTCGATGAGAAGGCCGCCGGCACGATCCACGTTGCTATTGGCGATAATGCGGGGATCGGCGGCAACACCGACGCGCCGATCCATCTCGATGGTGTCGTCCGTGACCCGACCGTCTACGCCGACGGCGAGCCGGTCGAGCTACCGACTCTCTGACCCCGTTGTGGGGAGCCATCGGCGAGCTGTCCGACTACTCACTAGGCGCGACCGTGACTCCCGAGACACCAGGCACGCCGAGCGCCTGGTGTCGCCATCCGTCCCCGGCCTCAACACACAGCGTTCCGGCCTCGGTGACGACGATGGCGAGCCCTGGATGGGCGGCAAGCGCAACCGGTCGCTCATCGACTGGAAGCGCGGTTTCGGCCCACGAAACCGCACTCCAGTCCGTCTCGCCCGTCTCGTGTGCGAGGAGGTGTCCGTCGACGACCGCCAGCGCGGCCCCTTTGCCGTCCGCCGCCACAGCCGTTGCGTCCCCCTCGATGGCCGGCATCCAGCCGTTCCCGAGCCAGTAGAGCCCGGTCGCGGTTGCGGCGAGTGGCATCCCCGCAGCGACCACGTCGCGCGCGTCTTCGAGGCCAACCGAGACGAGCACAGACCCGCGCTCCGTCGCCCCCTCTGTGGAGCCGTCGACGCGGTGAACCCCATTTCGCCCGGCAACGAACGGCCCGGCTATCGCGGTGACGTCGTCGAGGCGGCCCACCCGGTGCGTTCCCGTCAGTGTGCCGTCGTCGTCGACCGTGACTCGCGAGAGCGTCCCGTCTGCGTCCGCAATCAAGAGCGCCCCATCGGTGTCACCAACTGCGACCGGGACGTCGCCGTCGATGTCGACCCGCGTCGGTTCGTCCCCCACTGGACCGGTGTAGAGACCGTGTGCTGTCGCGGCCGCGATCACCGGGGAGCGTCCGGGGCGCGCACAGACGGCCACGTCCGTGACTACGCCGCGGTCGCCGACCAGCTCGAAGGTGCCGACCTTGTCGCCCGAAATCGCGACCCGCACGAGCCCGGTCTCTGTCGCGACATAGACGTCGCTGCGGCCCGTGCTCCCCGCGTACACACGCTTTTCGTCGATCGAGATGTCGTCGTCAGCGGGTGCCATCGCCCGGCGATTCACACCCGACTCGTATAAGCTCCGCGAGCGATCGCGACCGTCCGGCACGGCGTTTCAGCGCGGCGCGCGGCGTTCCGACGCCCCTTTGAGCGGTCCCCAACTACCGTCGCGAGTGACTCCGATCGTCGCCGAACTCCTCGGGCTGCTCGCGGAGGTCCTCCCGCGGCTCGCGCGCATCACCGCGTTCATCGCTGCTGGTGTGTTCCTCGCCAATATCGCCGTCGCGTTCGGGCTGATCCGATACGTCGCGGGCCTCGCTGGTCTCCTCACGCACCCTGCAAACCTCCCAGACGAGGTCGGGACGGCGATCCTCACCACCGCTGCTTCAACGACCGCGGGCTACGCGACGCTTGCGGAGTACCGAGAGTCGGGGCTGCTTGACGACCGCGCGACGCTCGTTGCGGTGGTGATAAACACGTTTTTTGGCTTCGTCCAGCACGTCTTCACCTACTACGTCCCCGTGCTCATCCCCATCCTCGGCCGGACGACAGGCGTCCTCTATGTCTCGGCGCGAGCGGGGATCGCGCTCGCGATCACGATCACCGGGGTGGTACTCGGGGGGTTCTTGCTCTCCGAGCGCAACGTCGATCGCTCGGCGCTCGCAAACATCGATGCGAGCGGCCCGGGGGCGGACGACCGCACGGCCAAAGCGCGCGTCCGCGGTGCGGCCACGAAGTCGTGGTCGACGCTTCGACGTATCGTTCCGCGGCTCGCGGTCGTGTACACGCTTGTCATTGGTCTCGTGAGCCGCTACGACGTCTCCTCGTTGACGGCCGTCGCGGAGCCGGCCACGAGTCTCCTTGGCCTCCCTGGCGCTGCGGTGCCCGTCATCGCCGTTTATACGCTCGATACGACCGCGGGCGCTGTCACGATCGAGCCGCTGCTCGGCGACCCGTTCATCCCACGCACCGCGGTCGCGACGCTGCTTATCGGCGGCATCCTCTCGTTTGCGGTGTCGACGTTCCGACGCTCGATCCCGTTCCAGTACGGTATCTGGGGCGCGTCGTTCGGGACGAAAGTCATCGCCGTCAACACGGCGTTAAAGCTCGTGTTCATCTCGGTGACCGTGACGCTCTTGTTGCTTCCAGTGTGGTGACGCCGGCAGACCCGCGCATGACACGGCCACCGAGGGCCACCGCGCTGGCACTGGCGCCTCACTCGCCGGCGACGGCGGTGGGTTCCGATTCGCTCGTGTCACCGTACCGGGTCACGATGACGACCGTCGCGGCACTCGCACAGAGCGCGGCGACACCGACGAGCCCGAACGTCGGTTGGTACCCGACGGCCTCGATGAGCGCGCCGAAGACGGGCGGGGCAACCGTGTTCCCGATCATGATGCCGATCGTCACGACCGCGAAGTTCCGTCCGATGTCGCGACGCGCGGAGAGCCGATCGGCGAGCTTGTCCCGGGCGGGGAGGCCAAGGCTCCCGAGGCTGCCGGCGAGGACGCCGACGCCGAGAGCGACGATCGGCGGCGCAACGGCCGCGGCGAGCCCGAACACCGCGAGAGCGACGAGCCCGTAGGCGGCCGCCAGGATCGTGCCGGGGCGGAACCGATCTGCCAACACCCCACCGATGAGGATGAGCCCGGCGCCGACGACGAACATCGCCGTCAGCGAGAGGCTCGCGAGCTCGTCGGCGAGACCGTACCCCTCGGTGAGGAACACCACCAGGTACGAGGAGACGCCCCAGAACGCGATCGACGCGAGCATCGAGACGACTCCCAACCCGAGGATCGGCCCGGAGTCGGCGAGCGCCCGGAGCTCCGCTCGGATCCGCCCGCCTACTGTGTCGTCGTCCCGTTGCCGCTCGTCGGTCGCGCCGGTGTTCGGCCGCGTGATATCGTCGCTCACGTGCTGGGCGAGCACCGTGCACGCGACGACGCCATACATAGCACCGACGACGGCGATTAGTCCGAACGCGTGTCGCCAACTCGTTCCTGGCAGCGCGGTGACGCCGAGGATCACGACCGGCGGCGCAGCGAATCCGAGGTTGCCGGCGAAGCCGTGCGCACTGTAGGCCGCGCCGCGCCGTGACGCGCTGGTCGCGTCCGACAGCAAGGGGAAGTGTGCCGGGTGGTGGCCGGCGACGCCGGCACCGAGGACCGCCTGTCCGAGGAGGAGCACCTCGTAGCTTGGGGCGACCGCGAGGATCCCGGCGCCGAGCGCGCCGAGGCCGAGACACAGCGCCAGCGTCAGCACGCGGTCGTACGCGTCCGAGAGGTAGCCGTACGGGAGCTGAAGCGTCGTGTTCACGAGCGCTTGCACGCCCATCGCGACGCCGAGCGCGCCGATCCCGACGTCGAAGTCTCCCGCGAGTGTCGCGAGGATCGGTGGAAAAAGCAGCAAGTAGAGGTGATTTACGACGTGTGACCCGCTCACAAGCCCGACGACGAGCGCGGTCTCACGCGGGAGCGTCTCGAGCGCGTCGCGCGGGTCCATCGGCGCATCTCGCCGTCGACACGACAAAACGGTACCAGATGCGGCCGGCGTTGCCGATGGCGTCGAGACCGTCGACGGCGCTCGACGCCCGCCATCCCGTCACCTTTTATCGGGTAGCGCGCCCTATCTCGGGGTATGCCGAAGTACTCGACGGGCGGTAGCGGAGGCGGCACCGGCGGCGACGCCTGCGAGCTCTGCGGCCGGGAGACGACCGACCTCGGGCAGGCGAACGTGGCCGGCGCGACGCTGCTTGTTTGTTCGGCCTGTCGGTCACACGACGACGCGGGCAACGCGCCCAGTAGCGCCGATGACACGTCCGACGGTCCCGATCACACCGGAACGGGCGGGGGGTCGACCGGAACACGGAGTCGCACACAGGAGCTGGCGAACAAGCAGGCGCGAATGTACGACGCCGCGACGGGCGGCTCTGACCGCTGGGAGGCCGAAGGGACGAGCTACGAGGACGACCAGTTGCCGTACCTCGTGGCCGACTACGGTGATCGGGCCACCGAGGCGCGTCAGGCGGCCGGCCTCACCGTTGAGGAGGTTGCAGCCGAACTCGACGTCGAGGAGCGAGACCTCCTCGCAATCGAGGACGGCCGGGCGGCGACGGCGACGGTCGGCGGCTCGGTGGTGCGCGCACTCGCCGACCGACTCGGTGTAACGCTCGTCGACGAGTGACGGGTCAACACGGCGGCTTCGGCGCGTGATGCGGGTCAAAGATAGTGTCCACGGCCACGTGCGGCTGGGGCCGGTTGCGACTGACCTGATCGACACGCCCGCCTTCCAGCGACTGCGCCACATCAAGCAACTCTCTACGGTCCGGCTCGTGTACCCGTCGGCAAATCACACCCGATTCGAGCACAGCCTCGGCGTCTATCACCTGGCGTGTGCCGCCGTTGAGGAACTCGGTATCGACGCCGACACCGCCGCACACGTTCGGGCGGCCGCGATGCTTCACGACGTGGGACACGGCCCCTACGGTCACCAGACGGAAGGGATCATCCGTCGCCGGACAGGCCGTGACCACGACGAGGTTGCGTGGCTTGTAACCGACCCCGACCGCGCGGTCACCGCGGTCCTCGAACGCCACGGACTCAACCCGTCGCGCGTCGCGTCACTGATCGCCGGCGAGGAGGCGATCGGCCCGCTGGTCTCTGGTGAACTCGATGTCGACCGGATGGACTACCTCGTGCGCGACGCCCACCACACGGGCGTCCCGTACGGGACCGTCGACACGGGACGGCTTGTGACGGCGCTTCGGACCACGGCGGATGACGAGCTCGTGCTGGCCGAGGGAAACGTCGCTACTGCGGAAAGTCTGCTGCTCGCGCGGTCGTTGATGAACGCGGTGGTGTACCGCCACCACGTCTCGCGGGTCGCGGGCGCGATGCTCGAACGTGCCTGCGAGCGGTACCTTGAGCGGGCTCCAATCGGCACCTCGCGCTTCCGTCGGCTGGCCGACCACGAACTATTGGTCGGGCTCCGTGAGCACGTCCCGGCACTCGGCCGTCGGATCGAGCGTCGCGACCTGTACAAGCGTGCGGTCTGGGTCGGGGTTGACCGCGTTCCGGCGGGAACCGTCGAAGCGACTCGGACCGACGAGCGCGCGGCTGAGCGCGAGATCGCCGGGGCGGCAGGGCTCGACCGTGATCAGGTTATCGTCGACGTCCCCCCGCGACCGACGGTGAAAGGCTCGGGTGCAGCCGTCGCCGTCGGTGGTGAGACGCAACGGCTCGACGACGCCTCGACGCTGGTGGCCGGACTGCAGGCGGCCGAGCGCGAGCGCTGGCGACTCGGCGTGTACTGTCCGGCCGAGCACGTCACGGCGGTGCGGTCTGCAGCCGAGACCGTCCTCGGGCTCGAAGACAGCACGTGAGCCGCTCGGGGGTCAGTTTTCGCCTTTCGGGACCGCGAACACCGGCCGGTCACTCTGAAGAATAACGTTCTGCGTGACGCTCCCGAAGACTGCCTTTCCACTTGGTCGTCGCTTTCGGCCGGACAGACAGATCGCGTCGGCGTCGATGGCTTCGGCGGCGGCGACGATCTCCTCTCCGGGGTCGCCGCTGGCCTCGTAGTGGTCGTACGCGATGGCCGCGTCGTCGAGGGCCTCGCTGGCACGCCGAACCGCAGCGAGCTGGTTCACCGACGCGCCTTCCGGATTGTCACGAAACACGTGACAGAGGTGGACGGTCATCCCGTCGGCTGCCCCCGGTAGGTCGGCGATCGCCCGCGCCTGTGCGAGTGCTCGCTCCTCGTCGTCGTCGATGGCCACGAGTACGTCGTACATACCTCACGATCCATCATGCGGGGTACTAAACCGTGCCGACATTGCCGCGTCGACGAACACGGCGCGGACGTTTTTACCTGATTGTGCCCAACTCACCGTATGGTCACGGTCAAAGACACCGTCCACGACCACATCACTGTCGACGGTGTCGGCGCGGCCCTCCTCGACACCCCGCCGGTCCAACGACTCCGGCACATCTCCCAGCTCGGGACGGTACAACTCGTGTACCCGTCGGCGAATCACACCCGGTTCGAACACAGTCTTGGCGTCTATCACCTCGCACGCCGTGCCCTCGACCACCTCGGCATTGAGGGGCGACGCGCGGATCGCATCGAAGCGGCCGCGATGCTTCACGACGTGGGACACGGCCCGTTCAGCCACAACCTGGAGGCGCTCACACATCGTCGAACGGGGAAGTACCACGACGACGTGCAGGCGCTCGTGACCGACGGGGTCGTCGGTGACACGCTTCGCGACCACGACCTTGACCCGGCGCACGTTGCGTCGCTGATTACCGGTGAGGGACCGTACGCCGGGCTGATATCTGGGGAACTTGACGTCGACCGAATGGACTACCTGGTGCGTGACGCTTACCATACCGGGGTGCCATACGGGACCATCGACACCGGCCGCTTCGTCAGAGAGCTCGCGTTTGTCGAGGGCGCCGCCGAGGACGGCGGCCCAGCACTCGTCTTAGACGAGGGGAACGTACAGACGGCAGAGAGCCTCCTGCTCGCCCGGGCGCTGATGAATCCCGTGGTGTACACCCACCACGTCGCGCGGATCTCGAAGGCGATGGTGCGCCGGGCAGCGGCCGACCTGCTCGACGCGACGCCGACGACCGCCGAGGAACTCCGCCGGATGGACGACCACGACTTCCTCGCCGCGATCCGCGCGTGTCCGGAGACAGCCGACCTCTCGCGCCGCTACGACGAGCGAGCCCTCTATAAGCGGGCGGTATGGGCAGAGTACGACGACGTACCACAGCGCGTCCGCGACGCCGACTATGCTGAGACGCTGTCACTTGAGACGGAAATCGCCGAGGTCGCCGACGTCGATCGTACGGATGTGATCCTCGACGTTCCGGCGGAGCCGACGATGCGAGAGTCGACCGCACGGGTGACGGTCAACGGCGAGATCCGCCGGCTGGGGCGCCAGTCACCGCTCGTCGCCGCGCTCCGCACCGCCCAGAAGAACCAGTGGCGTCTCGGGGTGTACGCGCCGTCGGCGGCGACCGACCGCGTCGGACGGGCAGCGGCCGAGGTGCTCGGACTCGATCCCGACGCAATCGTCGTCGAGGTCCGTCGAGCGCTGCCGACGACGCTCGCCGAGTTCGACACCGAGTGAAGCAGGTTCACCGCTCCGATCGGGACCAGTAGGGTCAAACGGATGGTTAGCGAACGGGCACACATGGTTGAGTTCTCACTGCTCACCGGCCTTGCTGTCGGTCCAACGGTCGGCCTGCTCGCCACGCTGGCGATGGACCTAGTCATGGCTCGGCTGCCTGAAGGGGAAACCCCGCCGAAGGTCGCCGCGAGCGTGCTAACCGGCGAGCCGGTCGATACAGCACCGACTCGGCTGGCGACGTGGGTCCACTACGTCGCCGGTGCCGGATCCGGGCTCCTCTTCGTCGGTATCGCGACCGCTTTCGCCTTCGTCCTTGATCGGCCCGTCGCAACACTCACTGTGACGAGTGTTGTCCAGCTCGCGCTGATGGTCAGCTTCTTCGCGTTCGTCCCGCTGCCCCGCGCGCGAGGCGTGACGCGGGGCCGCCGCGCTCGGGTTCGACGTGCGTGGGCGATCGAAGCGACCACGTACGTCGCGGTCGCCGCACTCGTCGTCGCCGCGGTCGGTCGTGTCGTCTAGGCGCGAACCGCTCCGCCTGTGCGGCGCGAGCCGTGTCTACCGAGCCGACGCGTGAGAGAAACCGTTTAGTTCGTGGGTTGGCCCCTTTGAGCATGCACGCGATCACCCGGTCCGGGTGGGTCGAGGTTATCTCTGGATCGATGTTCTCCGGCAAAACCGAAGAGCTGCTCCGCCGACTCCGGAGAGCCGAGATCGCAGACCAGTCCGTCGCCGTCTACAAGCCGGCCGTCGACGACCGATACGGCGAGACCACCATCGGCACCCACACCGGCCGACAGTGGGACGCGACCGTGGTCGACAACGAGGAGGACGGCCCGCTCGCGATCCTCGAGTCGGTAGCCGACGCCGAGGTGGTCGCGGTCGACGAGGCGAACTTCTTTTCGACCGCACTCGTCGAGGTCTGTGACGCGCTCGCCGACCGCGGCGTCCGCGTGATCGTCTCTGGGACCGATACGACGTTCCGCGGGGAGCCGTTCGAACCCCTCCCACAGATCATGGCGACCGGCGAGTACGTCGACAAGTTCCGGGCTATCTGTACGGTGTGTGGCGAGCCGGCGACCCGTAATCAGCGACTCATCGACGGCGAGCCCGCGCACGTCGACGATCCGACGATCCTCGTCGGAGCCGAAGAGTCCTACGAGGCCCGGTGTCGCGACTGTCACGTGGTTCGGACCGACGGCGAGCGACCGATTCGCCGGTCGGAGACGCACACCGACGATTGAAGACGCGCGTCCCCCGTTCACCCTTTGATGTTACACACCGGGAACGTCCGAGCGACGCGGTCGCCGATCCCGAGCGCGTCGCTGACTGCGACGACCTCGTCGACGTCTTTGTACACACCCGGTGCCTCCTCGGCGACGGTCGCGCCGGACTGCGCTCGCACGTAGATCGCCGACTCCGCCTCCAGCGACTCGCTCACCTCGTCGCCGTGAAACTCGCGTTTGGCCTGGGTTCGACTCATGAGACGGCCGGCGCCGTGGGCGGTCGACCCGAACGAGGTCTCCATCGACGCGGCCCCGCCGGAGAGGACGTACGAGCCAGCGCCCATACTACCGGGGATGATCACGGGCTGGCCGACGTCACGGTACGCCGCCGGAACCGCCTCGTGGCCGGCCGGGAACGCCCGTGTCGCGCCCTTTCGGTGAACGTACACCTCCCGTTCAGCGCGGTCGACGACGTCGTCGCCGACGGCGGGGAGCCCGTCCGGGCCGACGCCGACCTCGTGGGTCTCCTTTTTACCGACGTTGTGTGCGACGTCGTACAACAGCTCCATCCCGAGGTCGTCGATCGGGTCGGCGTCGAAGACGTCGCCGAACACCGCCCGAGTCTGGTGGGTGATCAGCTGCCGATTCACCCACGCGAAGTTGATGCACGCGCTCATCGCGCCGTAGTACTCCTTGGCCAGCCGCGACCCGGCTGGCGCGGCCGCGAGCTCTTTGTCCGGCAGCGACGCTAGGAGGTCTGCGTGCTCGGTCTCAATCCGACGGAGGTACTCCGAGCACGTCTGGTGGCCAAGCCCGCGACTTCCACAGTGGATCAGGACGACGATCTGCCCCTCTGAGAGACCGTACGCGTCTGCGGTCGCGCCGGCTTCGACGTCGGTGACCCGCTGGACCTCGAGAAAGTGATTCCCCGAGCCGAGTGACCCCAGCTGGTTGCGACCGCGGTCTTTCGCCTTCTGTGGCACGAACGCCGGCTTTGCGTCGGGGCGACACCCCTCGTCTTCACAGTGTGCGAGGTCACGTTCGATCCCGTAGCCCGCCTCGACCGCCCACTCGACGCCGTGTTCGAGCGCCCCCTCGATCGCGTCTGCCGTCCCGTCGACCACGCCGCCACCGCCCAAGCCGGATGGGATCGCCTCGAAGAGGGCGTCGACGAGTTCCTCCTCGCGGCCGCGGACGTCCTCGTAGTCCAGTGTCGTCCGCAGCATCCGGACACCACAGTTCACGTCGTATCCGATCGCTCCCGGCGAGATACACCCAACCTCGGCGTCGATCGCACCGACACCGCCGACCGGAAAGCCGTAGCCTTGGTGCCCATCGGGCATACACAGTGCCGGCTCAACCATTCCAGGGAGGTGTGTCGCGTTGCGTAGCTGCTGGAGCGTGTCGTCTTCGCCGATCGACTCAAGCAGCGGCTCGCTGGCGAACACCCGCGCCGGGACGGTCATCCCGCCCTCGCGCGGGATCTCCCAGACGTGCTCGCGTACTCGCTCAAGCCGAACGCCGCCATACTCACGTGTAGTCATGCGATTCGATTTGCGGTGCGCAGGCAAGGGCGTTGCGTCAGCGATCGGCCAGCGCGGGTCCCCAATCAGCCGGCGCGGGTCCTCAATCAGCCAGCGCGCGCCACTTCCTCCGCTCGTCCACCTGTCTCAAACGTCGAAGACGACGTACGTCTTCCAGCCGTCTTCCTGCCGATCGATGGCCATTTCTGAGTAGGTGACCGCTTTGATCTCTCGGGCGTCGACGGCCGAGAGCGGCACCCCGCGTGTGCTGGCCTCGACGGTCCACGCACCCCCCTTGTCGGACGCTGCCGGCCCCCGGACCCGACACTGATGATCGACGGGTAACACGTGCTGAACGTCTCGCTCGTAAATCAGTCTATCGAGGTAGTCGAACAACACTGCCTCGCGGCTCGCGGCCGTTTCTTTGACACTAAATCGCTCACCGCCCGCCTCGGGAATCGACTCGCTGCTCGCGGCTGTTAGCCCGTCGGCGACCGCCGCAAACAGTGTGTCGAGGGTGTCGCCGGTCGCCGCGACGGCGACGTCAGCCGTGTGATCGCGGAGTTCGTACGGCACGACCGAACCGTCGGCCCGCAGACGGCTTGGTCTTGTCGGGTTCGACGCGGCGTCGGCGGACCACGTCGTCACCGTTGTTCGGGCCCCCCGCTGTGAGCAACTGGGGCGTGCCGGTGGAGTTATATTCCGCAGACGTGTTACGTATTCGCAGTGAGCGTCGACGTGCAGAAACGAACGGATCCGCCCGGTTCGACGGACCACCTCGCCGAGTCCTGGGACCTCAAACAACGGATCCAGCGCGCCGACGGCGTGCTTCGTCAGCGACGGGGGTTCTTCACCGACGCGTACCGCCGTTCGACGACGCACCTGTTCGTGGCCGACGACGACGTGGTCGCGTTTGCTTCCGTTCGCCGGGACGGCTACGTGTTGTTCCTCGCCGTCGACCCGGACTACCGAGGACAGGGGTTCGGTGAGCGATTGATCACGGACGTCGCCACCGAGCACCGCTCTGTCTCCTGTCACGCCCGCACGACGAACGAGTGCGCCCTTGGGTTCTACGAACACCTCGGCTTCGAGGTCGAACGCCGGATCGACAGCTACTACGAGGACGGCGGGGACGCCTACTACCTCACCCTCGGTACCGAGAGCCTCCGCGACCGACTCTCTGAGTTCGTGAGCCGGTGACCGCTCGCCTGCCGGCATCCCCCCCACCACGGGAATCGACACGCATTAGCACCCGCCACGACGAGACGGGCGCATGAGCGATTCCACACGCGAAGCCCTTCTCGCCCGCGTCCGCGACGGCGACCTCCGACTTCACGAACTGGAGGATCACACGGACGCCGAGACGGCCGCAGCCGTGCGCCGGCAGGTCGTCGAATCGCAGTCCGGCGTCGACCTCGACGCCGTCGGGGACTACGGGTTCGACGCCGCAGCAGCCGCTCCCAACATCGACAACATGATCGGTGGGGTCGCAGTCCCGCTCGGTGTGGCGGGCCCCGTGGCCGTCGACGGCGGCGCGTTCGCCGGCGATCGGTACCTCCCGCTGGCGACGACGGAGGGGGCGCTCGTCGCGTCCGTCAATCGCGGCTGCTCGGTGGTTGACGCCGCCGGCGGGGCAACCGCCCGGGTCACGAAGAGTGGCATGACCCGCGCGCCGGTGTTCCGCGTGGCTGACGTCGCTGAGGCGGAGGCGCTCGTTGAGTGGGTTCGCGCCAACGAGGCGTCGCTTCGGGAGGCCGCCGAATCCACCACGAGCCACGGGGCGCTCCTCGGGATCACCCCGTATGTCGTCGGCAACAACGTCTACTTCCGGTTTCGGTTCGACACGAAAGACGCGATGGGGATGAACATGGTCACCATCGCGACGCGTGCGGCCTGTGAGGTCATCGAAGACGCGACGGACGCGACGCTTGTCGCGCTCTCAGGGAACCTTTGTTCGGACAAGAAGCCGGCCGCGATCAACGCGGTCGAGGGCCGCGGGCGGTCGGTGACGGCCGACGTCGAGATCCCGCGTGCGGTCGTCGAAGATCGGCTCCACACCACGCCGGAGGCGATAGCCGAGATCAACACCCGAAAGAACCACGTTGGGGCGGCAAAGGCCGGGTCACTCGGGTTCAACGCCCACGTTGCCAACGTGGTTGCCGCGATGTTCCTCGCGACCGGTCAAGACGAGGCGCAGGTGGTCGAAGGGGCCAACGCGATCACCACCGCCGAGACGACCGCTGACGGCGACCTCTACGTCTCGGTGTCACTCGCCAGCCTGGAGGTCGGTACCGTCGGCGGCGGGACGAAGCTTCCGACGCAGGCAGCCGGACTCGATGTGCTCGGTGTTCGCGGTGGTGGCGATCCCCCAGGGAGCAACGCTGACGCCCTCGCGGAGGCGATCGCGGTCGGTGCGCTCGCCGGCGAACTCTCGTTGCTCGCGGCGCTCGGGTCACGCCACCTCGCATCGGCACACGAAGACCTCGGACGATAGAAACGCACACGACCGTCCGCTCTCGACTCCGAGACAACCACGATGGCGCGCGCCTCGCGAGCCGCGGAAGCGTGCTCGCGAGCGCGTGCGAGGGATGAGCGAGTCGCTGCAGACGACTCGCGAATCAGCTGGGGAGGGAGTGGCGAAGTGATGTCCGTGTGTCGCGTGGTCGTGTTTGTCACGTTCCTCACAATCTCGTCCACATATAGAATCGGCCGCGGAAGGTGTGACGAATTTGTGCCCGGCTATCGCAGAATCGTTTTGTTCACACAGCCCCTATCACATACGTACTGAATCGGCTGGAGTGTGCTGATTGACATCCTCCACGCGTTGAATCGCGGGGCCTATACTCAAGATCGTGTGATATGTGTCGGCGTATCCCACGAAGTGGTTCACACGTGACTACACCTCTGTACCGACTCACGATGAGTGGTCAATCGTCAGCAGACGCGGGGTCACCGCCGGCGCCGCCCGCATTCCTGGGAAGCAGTGGCGTCCCATCTGCGCGCGGCCCGAGTACTGGCCCGTGTGGCCCGTCTGCCGGGTCGATCCGGCGACGGGTGCGGTAGTCAGTTGAGCGCTCGACGGGGACGCGACCGATCGCCGTGATCATCTCGACGTAGTCGTCAAACGAGCGGTACTCGCCGTACTGCCCGCCGGCGCGTTTCGTGATCTCCTCGGAGAGGATCGTCCCCATGAAGTCATCGGCACCGCAGTTGAGCAGTTTGAGCCCGTGGGTGTCGCCCGATTTGACCCACGAGGCCTGGATGTGCTCGACGTTGTCCAAAAACAATCGGGCGACGGCGACGACGAGCTCGTCTTCAGCCCGTGAGGCACCGCCGTCGACGACGCCTTGGCGGTACAGCGGCGTCTGCTCGTGGACGAACGAGAGGGGAACGAACTCCGTGATCCCGCCTGTACGGTCTTGGATATCGCGGATCACACCAAGGTGTTCAGCACGGTGTGCGACCGTCTCGACGTGCCCGTACATCATTGTCGAGGTGACGCCGAGCCCGGCCGCGACGGCGCCTTCGATGGCGTTGACCCAGCCGTCGGTGCGGATCTTCCCCGGGCAGATCACGTCCCGAACCTCGTCGACGAGGATCTCCGCGGCGGTGCCGGGTGCGGAGTCGAGTCCGGCATCGGCCAACTCACGGTACACCTGCTCGTACGACCAGTCGGTGCCACGGCTGGCGTGGTACGCCTCCTCAGGCGTCATCGAATGGAGATGGACGCCGCCGACCGACATCGCCGCGATCTGCTCGTGGTAGGTGCCCGGGTCGGTCGTGTACTGTGACGGCGGGACGTAGTTCACCGTCTTGGCGGGGTCGTCGTGGGCGGCGAGGATCTCGTGGTGCTCGTCGTTCAGCGCGAACGCCGGGTGGAGCCCGGAGACTGAACACACCTCGTAGACGCCCATGTCCAGGGCGTCTTCGACTATCGCCCGCGACTCGCGCGGCGTCTTTGTGAAGCCTCCGTGGTCAACGTCGCTCCCGGCCTCGAACGCGTGTGCGCTGTCTTTGAAGTTACAGAAGAGACAGCCAGTGTTACACGCGGTCGTGACGTTGTTGTTGAGGTTGGCGACGAACGTCACCGCCTCGCCCACTCTCTCGGCGCGCTGCCGGTCTGCGAGTTCGAGCACCGCCTCTTTACGGACCGGGTCGATCCCCCCGGTGTCGGTCCCGGTCGCCAGCAGCTCTGTGGCGTCGTCGACGGTGAGCCGGACCCCATCACGCGCCTTCGCGAGCGCGTTCTCGAACGACTGGTCGGTCGACGGCTCGGGAAAGCCGAAGTCGGCTGGATCCAGGTCAGGCTCGGTGCGCATTCGACACGTGTTTCGGTCGCACGAGTAAAAACGAGGCGGTCACGGTTCGATATGCCTCCGACAAGAGCGACTCCACACCAGACACCGAGA
Organism: Halorubrum orientale; assembly: GCF_059623105.1. Classification (NCBI taxonomy): domain Archaea; kingdom Methanobacteriati; phylum Methanobacteriota; class Halobacteria; order Halobacteriales; family Haloferacaceae; genus Halorubrum; species Halorubrum orientale. Next base: position 228,119 of record NZ_JBSPSR010000001.1, read on the forward strand.
GCGACCGCGTACCGAACGACGCGGCACTCAGTCCGCGCCAATGCCAAACTTCGCGGCGCCCGCCTCGGTCGCCGACGTCGTCACCGTAGAGACGCCGACCGTCACGACGACAGCTACCAGCAGACACCACAACGCTACGTCCCAGGTGAGGTACGTCGACGGCAGCGGGAGGAACGTGTGTGCGAGGTAGAGTGACTCCGCACCGACGATCCCCGCGAGCATCCCTCGCTCTGTGGTACCACCCCAATAGAGCGCGAGCAGCAGCGGCGGCGTGAGCTGGGCGTACCCGCCGAACGCCGTGCTCCCGAGGGTGACGAGCGCGTCGAGCCCGCCCCCACCCGCGAACAACGACGCGACGAACGACGCGGTCGCGAAGACGGCGACGCCGACCCGGGCGACCCACCCCTCGCGCTCCGCGCTCGCTTCGGGTGCGACGAGCGGCCGATACAGGTCACGGGTGAGGTACGATGAGCCCGACAACAGCATTGAGTCAGACGAGGACATCATCGCCGCGAGCGCGCCAGCGACCACGAGTGCGGCGAACCATCCGGGCGTGTACTCGGTGAGCAGCACGGGGAGTACGTTACTCCCCTCTGGCACCGTCACCCCGAGACCGACCGCCCACGACCCAAGCAGGAACGCGGGGACGAACAGGGCGAGCACGAGCACCGGCCAGAGCGCGAACGATCGCTTTAATGTCTCGACGCGGTCGGCGACGAAGAAGCGCTGGTTCACCTGCGGGAAGGCGGCGACGCCGAAGGCGATCACGACCGCTTGTGCGATCATCCACTGTGGCGTGTACACTCCGCCGCCGAGCGCCGCGAACGACGATTCCGCCTCGACCATCCCCGCCGTCAGCGCGCTCACACCGCCCGCGTCGACGGCGATCCACGTGACGGCCAGCCAGATCGCACCGAGCATGAAGACGCCTTGGAGCGTGTCGGTCCACGCGACACCCCGGAGCCCAGAGAGCCCGACGTACGCGACCATGAACAAGGTGATCATCGCCGCGCCCGCCCAGTACGGCACCACGCCGTCGGTGAGCCCGACAAGCGCCTGACCGGCGCCGATCTGCTGGAGCATGACGTACGGGAAGAGCCACAACAGGCTCACCCCGGCGATGAGCCCCCGCAGCCGTGTCGAGTCGAAGCGGTCACCGAGCATCTCGCCGAGCGTCACGTAGCCGTGTTCGCGTCCGACGAGCCACTGTTTGTATCCCACGACGTACCACAGCAGCGCGAAGAGGAGCCCGTCCATCACGCCCATCACGAGGATCCATTCCGGGCCCGAGCCGTACGCGAGGTTTGGACCGCCGAAGAAGGTGAACGCCGACAACAACGTCGCAAACGTCGTGAACAACAACACGAGCGGCCCAACCGAGCGAGAGGCGAGGTAGTAGTCCGTCGCCGAGCGGTCCGTCACCCGATACGCCGCGAGACCCACACCGAGTGCGAGCACGAGATACCCGACGACGATACCGAGGTTGGTACCGACGTCAGCCACGTCGGATCACCCCGGCGTCGATCCCCCGGTCCCACGCCCGTCTGCTGAAGACGACGAAGACCACGCTCGCCAGTGCCATCCATCCGATATGCCACCACAGCCAGGCGGGAAGTCCGGCGACGATCGTCGCGTCTCCCCAGAGAAACCAGGGCACTGCGAACGCCACGAGCACCGCGAATCCACCGATCCACAACGCGTCCGTTCGATCGCGCATCGTGAGCTACGATCAACCTTCGATCCGGATAAATATTGTTCTAGTCTCATCGATGCGTCTGCCTGAAGAAAATATTTCTTCAAAACGGGCCCGAAGATCACCCGCTCACAAGCGTCTTGCTGTGTGATACGCGTTTGGCGATCGCTCGCCGCCCGTCTCGCGTGGTGAACGCCTGCGCCCTGCTCAGCCGTCGTACTCGGCGGACTCGGCTCGACCGTGGGTCCGTACCCACAGCTCGCCGGTGCGCGACAAGCGGGTTCGATAGGAGTTTCCGTGTGGTTCACGCTCCACGTAGCCTTTGCCGCCGGGGCCGAGCCGGTCGACGGTGTAGATCACCTTCGAGCGGAACGAGTCGGTATACTCTTCGGTGAGATCGGCCGCCAGCGCCTTCGCGAGCTCGCTCACGGACTCGAACTCGCCGTCCTCCTCGAGTTTGTGAAGGATGACGGCCTCGAACGGCTTGACGTTCGAGATGGAGGCCACCGGCAGCTCGATGAGGTGGGTCCCGTCTATCTCTTTGGCACCGATTGTCGTCCCGCGCTCGTCGAACTCGGTGAGCAGGTCGCTCGCGGTCTCGTGTCGTTCGCGGATCCGGCCCGCGTCGACGCCGGCGACGGTCGCAGCGTCGTCGTCGTCGTCGACGCCGGCGAGCAGGTCAGCGAGGAGGTCGCGGTCAGCGCGCAGCTCCTCGGCGAGTTCGGTCTCGAGGTACTTTTCGGGGGCTGTGTAGTAGGTGTGAATGCGGTCGCGGTCGTCCTCGCGTTCGAGACTGACCGAGTGGGCGGCGGTCGCGAAGGCGAACGAGACGGGCCGCGGCATCGACGAGACGTTCACCCACACGTCGTGGTCGGCGTCGAGCTCGGCGGTGATGCGGTCGTACGCCTGCTCGAAGGCGGCGTCGTAGTCGTACACGTCGTCGACAGCGACTCGCTCGGTCTCGGTGTCGAGTAAGTTCTGAAAGTCCTGCTCGAGCTTCCGTGCGAGGCTCCGTGAGTACTCGACGTTGGCCTCGCTGCCGATTGTGCCCTCGAGCAGAATCACCCGATCGACGTCGAACTGGTCGCGGATGAGCGGCGCGATCATCCGATCGTAATCGAACCCCACGGGGACGATGTGGGTCTGCATATTCGAGGAAACGGCCGGTCGGGGTAAAAAACACGACACTTCGCGTCGACGAGACGCGCTTGGATGTGACCGCGTCGCCGCCGACGGTCCCACAGACGACGACAGCGTCATATCGATCACTCACGATCGACCGGTATGGAACGTACTGTCGAGGTCGTCCCGGCGGCGGGACTCCACGCGCGGCCCGCTTCCTCGCTCGTCCAGACCGTGAATACGTTCGACGCGACAGTCGAGATCGGACGGGCCACGGACGGCGCCGACGAGCTGGTGAGTGCGAACAGCATGCTCGCGGTGACCGGACTGAACGTCACCCAGGGAGAGTCGGTCAGGCTCGTCGCCGAGGGGCCGGACGCGGTCGCGGCGCTCGACGCGGTCGCGGCAATCCTGGCGAGCACGGTCGAAGATGAGGGTGAGGCGTCGTGAGGACACTGACCGGCGTGGGGAGCACGCCGCTCGCGGGCGTGCGCGGTCACCGGAGACCCGCGCGATCGACGGAAGACGTTCGCGGCCGGTCACCACCGGGACGACCCGGGGCGTTTTTGCCCGAACGCGTCACACCCCCGGTGTAGTGACCGCCTTCGCCGTCGATCCCTCGACGTACGTCCTCTTCGTCCTCGCGGCCGCGACGCTGATCGTCGTTCCTGGTCCGGACACGCTGTTCGTCCTCTCGCGCGGTCTCGAGAGCCGGGATGCAGGGCTCCGCGCCGCCATCGGTGTCACCGGCGGCATCCTCTTTCACACGACGCTCGTCGTCGTCGGCGTTGCGGCCGTATACCGGACCATCCCGGGCGCAGCCCGCGTGATACAGGTCGCCGGTGCGCTGTATCTCTGGTACCTCGGCGTCGATACGCTTCGTGCTGCCGACGACGACGCGCCCGCCGCTGCGACCGGTGGGGTTCGCGAGGGGTTCCTCGTCAATGTCTTGAATCCGCAGGTCGCGCTGTTTTTTCTCGCGTTCTTGCCCGGTTTCGCGGCGAGTGCGGGCGGTACGGGAGCCAGTGAGACGTCGCTCGCCGTTCTCGGCGTGACCTACGCCGGGCTCACGGCGACGTACCTCGGTGGTGTGGCCGTCGTCGCGGACGGTGCCGCGAGGGCACTTCGCTCACCGCGGGCCGGCCGGTGGCTCGACCGCGTCGCCGGCGGGCTCCTCCTCGTACTCGGCGGTTGGGTGCTACTTGGATGACCGGCGCGGGCCGATCGACACGGAACGACTGGCCCAAGACGACCGGGGCAAGCCGACTAGCGAGGACGACCGGCCACAAGCGGTAATTCGTCGCGGTGAGAACGGGTCGTATGGACCCACGGATACGCGAACACGCCGAGACTATCGCGACGCACTCGACCGGCATCGAGGCTGGCGACACGGTCGTCGTCCAGCTCCCGCCGGCCGCCGAGGACCTCGCCGTTGCACTTCACGAGATTTGCGGTGACCGCGGCGCACAGCCGGTGTTCCTCTCGTACTCACAGCGCGCGGACCGGGCGTACAAGCGCGCGGCGGACTCGTTCGAGGAGCCGGCACACCGCCGGGCGTTGTACGAGGAGACCGACGTGTTTGTAATCGCCCGCGGCGGCGCGAACGTCGCCGAGGGTGCCGATGTCGCCCCCGAGACGAACGCCGCGTACAACCGGGCGATGGAGGCAGTGAAACGTGAACGCCTCTCGAAGCGCTGGTGTCTCACGCAGTATCCGACCGCGGGCCACGCCCAGCTGGCTGGGATGAGCACCGAGGCGTACGAGGACTTCGTGTGGGACGCCGTCTCGATCGACTGGGAGACGCAGGGAGCCTTCCAGGCACAGCTAGTCGAGATACTCGACGACGCCGAGACGGTCCGGATACGATCGGGCGATGAGACGGACCTCACGATGTCGATCGCCGGCAACACCGCAGAGAACGACACTGGCGAGGCGAACCTGCCCGGCGGCGAGGTGTTCACGGCGCCGGTTCGCGAGAGCGTCTCCGGTGTGGTCCGTTTCGACCTCCCGTTGTACCGGTACGGCCGAGAAATCGATGGCGTCGAGCTTCGGTTCGAGGACGGACGCGTCGTCTCACACGCAGCCGACAGAAACGAGGAGCTGTTGACAGGCATCCTCGAGACCGACGAAGGGTCCCGGTACCTCGGGGAGCTGGGTATCGGAATGAACCGTGCGATCGACCGGTTCACGTACAACATGTTGTACGACGAAAAGATGGGTGATACCGTCCACATGGCGGTCGGATCGGCGTACCCGGAGACGGTCGGTGAGACGAACATGGTCAACGAATCCGCAGAACACGTGGACATGATCGTCGACATGAGCGAGGACTCGGTGATCGAAGTCGACGGCGAAGTCGTCCAGCGTGACGGCGCGTTCGTCTTCGAAGACGGCTTCGAGGCGGCCTGAATCACGGGTCGTCTGTGCTGTGAGTCGCCGTTCGCCTGTGCCGTGAGTCGTCGGTCTCGCCGTGGTCAACGTGTTGAACACCCGTCTCGCCGCCGTGACCCAAAGGCACATTTACGCGCGTCTCCTATCTGTATTCAGCGAATGTCTCACAGCCCCTCACTACCGGACCGCCCGCGTCTGGAACTCGATCCGGAGATGAGCGAGGCGGAGCGCCTCGAGGCGATCCGGCAACACTATCAGCGGATCGTCAACGTGAACGACGAACTCGAAGACCGTCTCTCGCAGGCGGAGGGCCGTCGCGGCGACCTCAAAGCGGACGTCGACACGCTCAAACGCGAGAACGAGGTGTTGAAGACGTCGTCGCTGTACATCGCCTCGGTCGAAGAGATCACCGACGACGGCGTCGTTATCAAACAGCACGGCAACAACCAGGAGGTACTGACACAGACGGCGACCCGGCTCGATGCCGACCTCCGTCCCGGCGACCGGGTCGCGATCAACGATTCCTTCGCCGTACAGCAGGTCCTCGACGACGAGACCGACTCGCGCGCACAGGCGATGGAGGTCACAGAGTCACCGTCGGTCGCGTACGCCGATATCGGCGGCATCGACGAACAGATACGCGAGGTGCGTGAAGCCGTCGAGGACCCACTCGAGAACCCGGAGCAGTTCGAGACGGTCGGAGTCGAGCCGCCGAGTGGCGTCCTGCTCCACGGGCCGCCGGGCACTGGGAAGACGATGCTGGCGAAGGCGGTCGCCAACGAGTCCGACGCCACGTTCATCAAGATGGCCGGCTCCGAGCTCGTCCGCAAGTTCATCGGCGAGGGGTCACGGCTCGTCCGTGATCTGTTCGAACTCGCCGCAGAGCGTGAACCCGCGGTCATCTTCATCGACGAGATCGACGCGGTCGCCTCGAAACGGACCGACTCGAAGACCTCCGGCGACGCCGAGGTCCAGCGCACGATGATGCAGCTGCTCTCGGAGATGGACGGCTTCGACGAGCGCGGCGAGGTACGGATCATGGCGGCCACCAACCGCTTCGACATGCTCGATGAGGCGATCTTGCGACCCGGCCGATTCGACCGGCTTATCGAGGTACCAGAGCCGGACGCTGAAGGCCGCGCTCGAATCCTCGACATCCACACCGGCGATATGAACGTTGATGACGACGTTGATGTGCGTACGGTCGCTTCGGATCTTGAGGGATACAGCGGCGCAGACATCGCTTCGCTCGCGACCGAGGCCGGGATGTTTGCGATCCGTGACGGCCGCACCGAAGTGGTCCAGTCTGACTTCGAACGCGCCCGCGAGAAGCTTGCCGACGCAGAGAGCACCGACGAACAGGTCATAAACTACCAGTACTGAGCCGCCGACACACTGCCCTGTTGTCGCCTCCGCGTATCGCCGCCTCCGTGTATCGTTGCACTCCCGCGGCCGGTCGCGCTCGTAACGCATTACATCCTTCGCGGTCGACGAACGAGTGATGAAGCCGATTCACGTCGCCGGCGGCGTCGGTGTCGCCGAGACTGCGATGGCCTCGTACGACGCCGCGCTCGCCGAGGCGAACCTTCACAACTACAACCTCGTCGCGGTGTCGTCTGTCGTCCCCGCTGACGCGACCGTGACGCATGTTGAGGCCGCCCCCGACCTCGGACCCGCGGGTGGGGCGATCACCGTCGTTGAAGCGCGTCGGACTGTCGGGCCGAGCGACGCGGTCGACTTCCGTGAAGGGGGACGGTCGGGGGCGACGGGATCCGCGGAGACGCGCGCACCCCGCCGTCATCCGGACGTCGCTGCCGGTCTGGGTTGGGCGACCGGTCCGGGACCTGGGCTCTTTTATGAAGTCACCGGTGAGGACCCGGACGACGTTCGCGACCGGATCCACGCCGGCTTGGACGCCGGTGCAGCCCTCCGCGACTGGAATCTCACGGACCGTGCGACGCACGTGGAGACTGCGACAGCCGACGAGACGCGGTTTACCACGGCTGTCGTGATCGCCGCCTACGGCGAGGCAGAGCCGGTTGTGTGAGATACCCGAGCGCTCGATCGGGTAGAGGCGATCCGTTAGGCGACCCATGGTGTGGTTCTCGGTGACACGTGTCGACGACTTTTTACCGACGGTTCACATACCAATAATGTCTTCGATGAACGGCAATAACCCGTATGCGGGATCGCCGGGCGTCACCGATGCCGGTGAACCCACGCCGGTCGACCTCTCGCCGGAACAGGAGCGGCGGCTGCGACAGACGGTGGCCGGCATCGTCTCGCGCACCGAGTCGTACCTCCCGGACAGCTACGCCGTCGGCTCAGAGCTCTCGGTCGGTTCGAACGGCCCGCAAGCCACCGTCGCGGTGAATCCCCCGGCTGGCCACCCCGTTTCTGCTGGGTTCACACCCGACCGGGACGAGTTAGAGACGGGCATTGCCGAGGCCGACGCCGACGAGGTCGCTCGTGGGTTGGCCGCGAGTGCGGCGGCGCAGGTGATGGACGCCGTCGGTGACGTGACCCCGACCGCGAAGTAAGGCGGCCGCGACGAGCCGAATCCGTGGGACAGACGCCTGATTCTTCCCCGCGTGACGCTCACGGTATTCTTCGCACACGGAGCCCCCGCGCTGACCGACGTCGACACGTGATCCCCTGTGTATCACTACCACCAGCGGCGCACGCGCTCGCGAGCAAGCCGCCGGCGACTCGTGAGGCGTGCGCCACCACGACCATCTTGCACCCGTCACAGGGACCTACCGTGAGTATCCGTTCGAGGTGTTCGTCGAGGCGAATGGGTCACCGCTGAAAACGGATTCGTCAATCCGACTCGATCAGATTCGAACCGTCTCGATTCCGGAACGGATTCACTCAGTCGTCGGGTCACTCGACGGACCCACGATGGCTTACGTCGACGAGGCGGTACAACTGAGTTTCGACCTCAAGTGAGCTACCGACTCTCCCGCTGTTCGACCTTGTTCAACTCGATCAACAGCCGGAAGATGGCTTTCACGAGGTTCGCGTCGACGTCGAACTGTTCGGCGTTCGCGCCTGCGCGGTCCATCACGCGCGTCTCCTGTGACTCGTCGGTCGTCGGAAGGTCGCGCTGCGATTTCACCTCGGCAACGGTGTCGGCGACGTACGTTCGGCGGGCGATCAGTTCAACGATTTCGCGGTCGATAGCCTCTATCTCTCCACGCAACTCGTCGAGCGTCATCTCTTCAGGGGTGGGTGTCTCTGAGCTCATAGGCTGTAGTCGATGGTGGCGCCGTCGGTTCGTGTCGTCGTTCGTCGCAGTGTCCCAGGGCGATCGCCCCAGCGCTCGGCAACCGCCTCAAGGTTGGCGGTCGGGTCCGCATCCGCGGCAACCGCGACCACGCTCGGTCCGGTGCCCGACAGTGAGACGCCGGACGAGTGGGGCATCGCCTCCACTGTCGGGTCGGCGTCGAAGCCGAGCGCAGCCGAGAAGGCGAGTCCATTGACGGTCATCGCCTCGGTGTAGCGGCCGGTAGCAGCGAGGTCGGCGACGAGATCGGCCATCGGTACGACCGCCGCACACCGACCGACGTCGGCATCGGCACTGAACGCGCGCGCTGGTGGTGTCCACACGAGGACGTCCCAGTCGACCGTTTCTCGCGACCGGAGCTCGTCGGCGTCGTTATCGGTGAGACAGACGCCGCCGAGCATCGACGCGGTCGCATCGTCGAACGCGCCGGTGACCGTCACGCCCGTCTCGCGGGCCGCGCGCACGCCAAGTCGACAGGCTGCAAGCCGGGTGACGTCGACGGCCGGGTCGTCTGGGTCGTCGCCGACGGTCAGTCCGAGCGCGGCACAGGTTGCGAGGACGGTCGCGTTGGCGGCCGCACTCGAGCTTTTGAGCCCAGCAGCGAGCGGTACGTCGCTCTCGGTCTGCACGTGTCCGCCCTCGCCGTCGCCCCACCGCTCGGTCGCGAGGGCGACACAGCGCTCAATCAGGGTGGTGTCGCCGTCCGGCTCCTCGGCGATGGTGCCGGTGACCGTGTCGCTGGCGGTGTCGAGCGTGACCGTCGCGCGGGTCTCGATGTCGAGTCCGAATGCCGAGCCCGCACCCGTCGCGAGCGCGTTCAACACAGTTCCCGCGCCGAGTGCGGTCGCCCGTCCCTCCATGACGGCACTCGCGGCGACCGGGCCTAAAGCGTTAGCGGTTGCCGCGAGCGGCTCCGCTCTCGCACCGAACGAGGACCTTTTGACCGTCCCAGTCTCATCTATCGGTATGTCTGCGTCCACACGCAGCGACGTGCCGCCAACCTCTATCGGCATCGACCTCGTTGACGCGGGAGTCGTCGTCGAGTACCTCGACGGTCGGACGACGCTGTACCGGGGAGTTCCCGAGTCGGTCGAAGGGACGGTGACGGCCGGCCCCGGCAAAGAGACCCACGTGCTCGTGACCGATCCGACAGAGACCGAAGGGGTGGTGACGTACGTTAACGACTACAGCACCGACGAGTCGATCCTCCGCGACTCCGGTGTGGGTCGCGTCGTGGTCGACGACGGCGGGACCGACGAGGTATTCCCGGGCGTCATCGTCGGTCGTGAGGGCCAGCGCAACCGCGTAACGGCCGATCCCGACGTCGCGGGCGGACGGGTCTTCGTCTTCGTCGAAGACGGCTGGAGCGAACAAAGCTATGAGATCGTCGACGGACCCGACGCGGGACTCGACGCACACCGGTAGCGTGGGCGTCGTCTCGACCTGATTGTGTACACCTGCCGCAGTAGATCAACGCGTCGCTACCGATTGGGATCCGTGCTCACGCCTCGTCGCCGGCGACCTCGATGATCGCGCGTTCGACGTCGCGGCGTACCGCATCGATCCGACGGCCGACAGCAGCGACCGCGGCCAACACCGGATACGTGACCGGAAGGTCCTGGTAGAGGTACGTCTGGACGTCATCGGTCTCTCCGTCGAAGTGCATCGACCGCTCGACGGCGACTCGCTCCTGTTGGCGCGTCGTCGCGACCTCGTCACACCGACGCTCGAGCACCTTGAGGCGTGCTCGGTGAGCGTCGAGCCCGCCGAAGTCGAGCCGGTCGACCGCCGTCTCGCCGAGTGACGTGACCGAGTCATCCAGCGAGCGGAGCTCCTCGCTTGCGGTCCGCACTGATGCCTGTTCTCGTTCGAGCACGGTCTCGAACTCGTCGCGGGTTTCGATCGCTGTGTTGGTCTGATCGAGGACCGATCGCCGAACATGCTCGTGGAGGGCCGACTCGCGGGTGAGCGCGGCCGCGAGCTCTGGGCCAAACTCGGCGGCAAGACTCGCCGCGTAGGTGTCGTTGTACTCCTCTTCGTAGTGTGGTACCGACATGACCGTCGACTGGTAGGCGTCTCGAACGGCTAGCAGCTCGGTTCCCATTCGTGGCGTCCCGTGACCGATCGCCGGTTGGGTCCCGATTGGTTGGCTCGTCGTCCGAGCTGTTGTCGTTGCGGGAATTGCGTCAACCCGCGATCGGAACGCTGTGAAGGCCGCCCGCTCGTCGGCGGTGCGCCGCCGCTCGACACGGACGACCTCGTGTGCGCGCCGCAGCTGGCACAGCGGCGTCATACCGTCGTCTGCGACGTCCGCTGGATCCGTATCGTCGGCGGGTTCGGACGTGCCCATGGCGTCGGTCGCCTGTCCACCCTCTTAGCCGGTTATATGTGGTCTCTAGACGACTTGCATTGAGACCTGATTGCTATATATTCTTCTCAGTGCAGCGTAGTTTGGCTCATAACAGCCGTCTTGCGCCCCAATAAGCCGATATTCTGCAATCTCACTAATCTATATATCACTATCGTCTACTATACCTTCCCGTATATTCCTCATAGCATCGTATTTACACGGCTTCTACAATGAGACAGGTGATGGCACCAAGCCAGCCCCTGACCGAGGACGGAATCACTCGACGTCGATCACTCGCAGCCCTCGCGGGTGCCGGTGCACTCGCGCTTGCCGGCTGTACCGAGACCGAGGGAGGTGACTCGAGTGGCTCGAGCGACGCTGATTCGGGCGGCGACAGCTCGAGTGACGCCGGCTCCGACGACGCGGGCGAGAGCGCCGACACGGGACTCTCCGGCTCGATCAACATCGCCGGCTCCTCGACCGTCTTCCCGCTGATGACGGCCGTTGCAGAGGATTTCTCCGAAGCGAATCCCGACGTCTCGATCGACATCAGTTCGACCGGGTCGGGTGGCGGCTTCGCGAACTTCTTCTGTGTCGGTGAGACCGACTTCAACAACGCGAGTCGGCCGATCAAAGCCGAAGAAGAGGAGCTGTGTGCCGAAAACGGCGTAGAGTACGTCGAGCTTGTCGCCGCGACGGACGCACTCACCGTCGTCGTCAACCCCGAGGCCGAGTTTATCGACTCGCTCACCGTCGAGGAGCTCGCGACCATCTGGGAGTCCGACGCCGTCGAGACGTGGGACCAGGTCCGTGAGGAGTTCCCGAACGAGGAGATCGAGCGGTACGGTGCCGCCGACACCTCCGGTACGTACGACTACTTTATTGAGGCGATTCTCGGCGAGCGCGGCCACACCGACGACTACCAGGCGACCGAGCAGGACAACACGATCGCACAGGGCGTCGCCGGCAGTGAGTATGGCATCGGCTACTTCGGGTTCGCGTACTACTTCCAGAACCCCGACCAGCTCAAAGCACTCGGGATCGACGACGGTGACGGCCCGGTCGAGCCGAGCCTCGAGACGGCGTCGAACGGCGAGTACACGCCGCTCTCGCGGCCGCTTTTCACCTACCCGTCGATCTCCTCGCTCGGTGAGGAACACGTCGCCGAGTTCGCCCGCTACTTCGTCGAGCAGACCACGAACGAGGATCTCGTCGCCGGCGACGTCGGCTACGTGCCCGCTACCGAAGCGACCCAAGAAGAGCAGATGAGCGTGCTCGAGGACGCAATCGAACAGGCGCAGGGCTGATCGCCGCGATGAACCGGTGTATTGATTTACGACAGCGTTCCATACCCCCACACCTGTGACAGAGCGCACAGCGGGTCCGGACCTCACGAGACGGAGCGGACTCACACGACTGAAAGAAGGGACGTACGGCGGGTTCTTCGCCGCGTGCGCGGCGCTCACCCTGCTCACGACGGTCGCTATCTTTGCGACCCTGCTGTCGGACGCCCTCGTGTTCTTCGCTGAGGTACCGATACTGGAGTATCTCGGGGGCACCGACTGGAGCCCGAACCCGCGCGGTGGCGGTCAAACGTTCGGGATCGTGCCGCTTTTGATCGGGACGCTCGTCGTCACCGTGACCGCGGCGTTCATCGCGCTCCCGGTCGGCACGCTGACGGCGATTTACCTCAGCGAGTACGCTTCGTCGAACGCACGCGCGATTCTCAAGCCGCTCCTCGAAGTGCTCGCGGGCATCCCGACCGTTGTGTACGGCTACTTCGCGCTGGTGTACGTCACCCCGGCGCTGAAAGCGACACTGTTCCCGGAGATGAGCACGTTCAACGCGCTGTCGGCGTCGCTCATGGTTGGAATCATGACGATACCGATGGTGTCGTCGATATCCGAAGACGCGATGAGTGCGGTCCCGGACTCGCTCCGACAGGCCGGCTACGGTCTCGGCGCGACGAAGTTCGAGGTGTCGACGGCGATCGTCGTCCCGGCATCTATCTCGGGGATCGCTTCCTCGTACATCCTCGCGATCTCACGCGCCATCGGCGAAACGATGATCGTCGTCGTCGCGATGGGCGCACAGGCGCGCATGCCACCAGTAACAGAGCTCGCGTTCGGCATCCCGCTGGTCAATCCAGCCGATATCCTCCTCGACTCGGGGATGACGATCACCGTCGCGATGGTCCAGATCGCTGGTGGCGACCTCGTCGGCGGGACGCTCCCGTACGACGCGATGTTCGCGCTCGGACTGACGCTGTTCGTGGTTACCCTGCTGATGAACGTACTCAGTGACATCATCGCGGAACGATACAGAGAGGAGTACTGATGGCGACTGATACGACCGACGTCGACGTCTTCGGCCACGTGAGCCGGGTGCGCGGCGTCGTCTTCGAGTACCTGTCGCTTGCGGCGTCCGTGTTCGGGATTATCGCGCTCGCGGTGTTGCTGGTGTACGTCACAATCGACGCCTTCGACCTGACGAGTGCGAGTCCGGGCTGGCTGTTGACGTATTTCGTGACGCTCATCGGTCCCTACCTCGCCTTTTGTCTGTACAGCGCGGCTGACCGCGAGTTGACACGACGCGTGCTCGGCGTGCTCGGCGGTGGGCTCGTCGTCGTCGCTGCCGGCTTCACCGCCATCGAGGCGCTCATCAGACCGATACCACGGCTCTCGTGGCAGCTCGCGTACCTCTTTGCTGTCGGCGTTCCAGTGACCGGCTACGTGACCTACGTCGGAGCCCGCGGTCACGCCGGCCAGGTCGGCTTCGGCCTCGTCGGGCGACTGCTCGGCGGCACGGCGATCGGGCTCGCACTCGGCGTGTTGTTTCTGGTGTTCGACCCGCGGTTGTGGTTTCTCGCGTACACACTCGGTGTCGTGCCAGCCGCCCTGTTGTACACATACGGTACAGTTCGGTCGACTCCCCGGGCGGTGACGGCTGCGGCCCCGCTCTCGCTCGTCGGCGTCGTCGTCGCCGTGCTGCTCCGAGACATCATTCGGACGTACCCGACGACCCCGTACATCTACCTCTGGACGCTCGCCGTTCCGATCGCGGCCGTCGGTGGCTGGATCGTCGCCTCGCGCTCGAGTAGACGAGCCGGGCTTATCGCCGGGGGTGTCCCCCTTCTCGTTGCAGCCACCGGCGGACTGGTTGGTCCCTCCGGACCGGTCTCGATCTTGGTGCTCACACTCGTCGGCGTACCGTGTGCCGTCTACCTCCACCGCGTGGTCGAGCGTGGACAGGGGCGTGCCGGACTGGCGCTCCCCGCTGTCCTCGTCGGTGGTGCGCTCGCGGGAGCGCTGGTCGTCGAGACGTTCGGACTGGGGGCGCCCACCCCGTGGCTGGACGGCTCGTTCCTCACCGAGGCACCCTCACGAAACGCCGTCGAAGCCGGACTGTATCCGGCTATCGTCGGCTCCGTGATCATTATCGCACTCGTCGCCGTGTTGTCGTTCGTGCTCGGTGTGGGAACCTCGGTGTTCTTAGAGGAGTACACCGCCGCCGGCGGCCTCGTCGGGTCGCTTACACGACTCGTCCAGATCAACATCGCGAACCTAGCGGCAATCCCGTCGGTTGTGTACGGCCTGCTCGGTCTTGGGCTGTTCGCGAACCTGCTCGGGTTCGGATTCGGGACCGCGGTGACCGCGTCGCTGACGCTGTCGCTTCTCATCTTACCGATCACGATCATCTCCGCACAGGAGGCGATCCGTTCGGTTCCAGACGACTTGCGGCAGGGCTCGGACGCGATGGGTGCGACGCGGTGGCAGACGACAAAGAATGTCGTCCTTCCGGAGGCGCTCCCCGGGATTCTGACCGGCACAATCCTGGCGCTCGGTCGGGCGATCGGCGAGACGGCCCCGCTCATCATGATCGGGGCGGCGACGACCGTGTTCAACGCCCCAGACAGTCTGTTCAGCAAGTTCAGCGCGATGCCGATGCAGATCTACGCCTGGGCGGGATTCCCGCAGGCCGAGTTCCGCTACGGCGTCGTCGCGGCGGGGGTCATTTCCCTGCTCGTGATCCTGATCGGCATGAACGGCACGGCGATACTACTGCGCAACCGCGCAGAGCGAGGTGAGTAATCATGAGCAACGCACGAGAAGACACCGACGACCGTACCGACCGAGAACGAACCGACCGCGACACCAGCAACTCGCTCATCACGACGGAGGTTCAGACCGACGCGACCGCGAACGAGGGTCCAGCGCTCACTGCGGTTGCCGCACGTAACCTCAACGTGTACTACGGCGACGAGCAGGCGATAAACGACGTTTCGATGGAGATTCCGGAAAAGCGCGTGACCGCGCTTATCGGCCCATCGGGCTGTGGCAAGTCGACGTTCCTCAGATGTATCAACCGGATGAATGATATGATAGACGTCTGTCGCGTCGAGGGCGACGTCACCTTCGGCGGGAAGAATGTGTACGATGACGATGTCGACCCTGTCGCGTTGCGGCGGAAGATCGGGATGGTGTTTCAAAAGCCCAATCCATTCCCGAAGTCGATCCGAGACAATGTCGCGTACGGCCTTGAGATACAGGGATACAGCGGCGATATCGACGCCCGCGTCGAAGAGGCGCTCAAAGGAGCGGCGCTGTGGGAGGAGGTGAACGACCAGCTCGACTCCTCTGGACTTGACCTCTCTGGCGGGCAACAACAACGGCTGTGTATCGCCCGAGCGATCGCGCCCGACCCGGAGGTTATCCTGATGGACGAGCCGACCTCAGCGCTCGATCCGGTTGCTGCCTCGAAGATCGAGGACCTGATCGACGACCTCGCCGAGGAGTACACGGTTATCATCGTCACGCACAATATGCAGCAGGCGGCTCGGATCTCCGACCGGACGGCGGTGTTCCTCACCGGCGGCGAACTCGTCGAGTACGACGACACGACGACCATCTTCGAGGACCCCGAACACGACCGCGTCGAAGATTACATCACCGGCAAGTTCGGGTAGGTGCCGCGTAAAACCTACCAGCGCCGACTCGAGGCGCTCCGTGAGGCCGTCCTCGAGATGAGCGCGCTCGTGTGTGATCGCTATGAACTGGCGATCGAGGCGGCGATCGACGGCGACGAGACCCTCAGCCAGCGGGTCGTCAACGGCGACGACGACGTGAACGAGCGCTACCTCAGGATCGAAGACGAGTGCGTCGCACTTCATGCACTCCAACAGCCAGTCGCGAGTGACCTTCGGCTCGTGACGGCGTCGTTCAAGATCATCACCGACCTCGAGCGTGTCGGCGACCTAGCGACGAACCTCGCGGCTTACGGGAGCGACGACGGACTCCACCCAGCTATGGAGTTCCGCGGCCTCGCCGAGTCGGCCGGCGATATGCTTGCCGACGCGATGGCCGCCTACGAGACGGGTGATGTCGACGCCTGCTACCGTATTGCCACCCGTGACGAGGACCTCGACGAGCGTTGTCGACGCGCCAGCCAGGCTGTCTTGCGGCACCTCGTCGAGACCGACCGTGTGCGCGACCATTCCTCGGAGGCGCTTGCCGAGGGGCTCGATGCCGTTTCGAACGGGCTCCTCGCGGTTCGAGACGTCGAGCGCGTGGGTGACCACGCGGTCAACGTTGCTGCACGGACCCTGTATATGATCGAAAACGACGACGAGCTGCTCTACTGAGCGAGGCGTGTGTCATCGTCTCGTGTGTACCACCTGCGTGCCGGCGACCACATCACCGAGTCGCCTGTTGCCGTCGGTGAGCACGGCGATTCCGGCGCCGACCAGATAGAAGGCGGCTCCGTCGACGGCTCTGAGCACCGTCCTGACGGCTGCCGCCCGAAGCGTGCACCGTGAGCCGTCGCGCCCGAGCACCACTAGCCCGAAGAGCCGCTTACCGGGTGTCTGCCCGACAGCCCCCTCAAAGAGGACGTAGTATCCGAGGAACCACGCGGGACCGATCACCCAGAATCCGACGAGCGGGTTACTCAATAGCGCGAACATCGGAGAGCCGATGGGTCCAATAAACACGGTACTGAGCGGTCCGCCGAAGAGTCTGATGAGTCGCTCGCCGACGAATCCGAGTGCAAGTACGGTGATGACGACAAGCATTGAGATGAGAAGTCCGTCAACGATGAGCGCACCAAATCGCCGCAGCAAGAGATTCGTGTCTGTACTCGCATCCGCGGGTGTTGTTGTCGATCGCATACGCAGGGTGGTGCGGATTGTGTTAAAACGTGATCGCCGGTCGACCGGGCGACAGACCGACTCAGTCGCGGCCGATGTCGACGCGCTGCCATCCGACCCATCGGTTCTCACCGTCGTCCTGTGCGATATCGAAGCCGCAGTCGGTGTACAACGGTGTGAGAGCGTCGTCGAAGCCGACTGTGACCCGTCCCACCGCCGGGTCAGCGCTCGCAGCAGCGACCGCGCGGGCGACGAGCGCCGACCCGATGCCGTTCCCACGACGGGCGCGACGCACCGCAAGCGCGTCGATGTGAGCCGTGTCGGTTGCCGGCCGCGTCATGATGACCGCTCCGACGACTGCTCCGGTCCGCTCGAATCGAGCACAGATGACGGCGTCGGCCGCAATCCGTTCTGTGAGCGCCGAGACGTCCGTCTGTAACATCGCCGCGTCGAGCACGCGGACGATATCGAGGCGGTCGGCTGGGGTCGCTGGTTCGGTTGAGACGCCGGCAGGAAGCGATTCGGTCGTGTCCGTCCGCGCGTTCGTGCTGATCTGTTCTCTCACTTCGGTGTCACCCCCTCCCTGGATCAGCCGAAGCAGCCGGACGCGGTCGGTGTCGACCGTGGCGTCGCCAGGCACGGGCGTCCCGTCAACGAGGATCGGCGTTTCCTGCGGGTGGTATCCGGCAGTGCGGATCAGGTCGGCGTACGTGGCGTCGTCGGCTACGACACACGTCTGTGTCTCCCTGCCGACCACCTCGACGGTCACCTGCATCCACGCACCTCGACGGTCACCTGCATCCACGCACCTCGACGGTCACCTGCATCCACGCACCTCGACGGTCACCGCCATCGGCTCACTCTTCGAGCCGATCACGGAGGAGCCCGTTCACCTGGCTCGGGTCGGCGCTTCCACCGGTGGCTTGCATCACCTGCCCGACGAGGAAGTTGATCGCGCCCTCGTCGCCGTCGTGGTAGTCTGTGACCGCCTCTGGGTTCTCGTCGATCGCGGCGTCGACGGCGGACTCAACCTCGCCTGCGCCGGCTTTCCCCAATCCCTCGCGTTCGATCACGGCGTCGGGGTCGTCGCCGGCGTCGAGCATCTCGCGGAGAACGACCTCCTCGGCGTTCTTGACCGTCACCTCACCGGCGTCGACGAGCCCGATCAGCCGCGTGAACTCGTTGAGTCGCCCCTCGACGTCTGTTATCGCCAACTCCCGGTAGTTGAGCTCACCGAGGAGGTTGTCTGCGACCCACGTCGCGGCGAGCTCTGGGTCGAACTCGGCGGCGACGTCCTCGAAGAAGTCCGCTACCGCCTTTGTCGAGGTTAGCTTCGAGGCCGACTCGCGGTCGAGGCCGTACTCCTCACGGAACCGTTCGCGCCGCGCGTCCGGTAGCTCGGGAATCGCGATCGACTCGCGCCAGTCGGCCACCTCGAGCGCCGGGAGGTCCGCCTCGCGGAAGTAGCGGTAGTCCTTTTCAGCCTCCTTCGAGCGCATCGAGACGGTCACGCCGCGCCCCTCGTCCCAGTGACGGGTCTCTTGATCGATCTCGCGGCCGCGCCGAAGCACGTTTCGCTGTCGGGTGGCCTCGTACGCGAGCGCTTTCTCTGCGCCCTTATGACTCGAGATGTTCTTCACCTCGGCCCGGTTCGTCGATTCGAGCACTGGTGTGGGCACGGACCCGTCTGCGGCCACCGCGTCAGTATCGACGAGCGAGACGTTCGCGTCGACCCGGAGACTCCCGTCGCGGCCTGGGTCGAAGACGCCGAGGTACTCGAGTACCTCTTCTAACTTCGCGAGGAACGCACGCGTCTCTGCGGGTGAACGGAAGTCCGGCTCTGTGACGATCTCCATGAGCGGGGTTCCGGCTCGGTTGTAGTTCACGAGTGTGTGGGTGGCCGACTCGATCGAGCCACCGACGTGTTGGAGGCTCCCGGGATCCTCTTCGATGTGTGCGCGGGTGATCCCGATGGTGCGCGGCTCACCGTCGACGGCGACCTCGAGTTCACCGTCCGCACAGATCGGGGCGTCGTACTGGGTGAGCTGGAAGTTTTTCGGGAGGTCGGGGTAGTAGTAGTTCTTCCGGTGAAACGTCGTCGTCTCGGGGATGTCGGCGTCGATCGCCTTCCCGACCTTCACCGCCGCCTCGACGGCGGCCTCGTTGATCACTGGGAGCGCCCCCGGGAGCCCGAGGCAGGTGGGGCAGGTCCGGGTGTTCGGCGCCTCGTCGTCGGCCGGCTCGGTCGAACAGCCACAGAATATCTTGGTGTCGGTCTCGAGCTGGACGTGGACCTCCAGCCCGATGACGACCGCCGTCTCCTCGCTCACGGCCTGCGTACTCATTACCGATCGGTTGTGAGTGGGCCACCTAAATCGTGTCGGCACACCCGTGGGGGCGACGCGCGTCCACAAGCGCTTATGTGAGTGGGCTCGACGCGTACGATATGAGCGACCTCCCGGACGACTTCGATTGCACGCTGACGAACTGGGAGTACATCTACGGGCTTTGTCGCGTCATCTCGAACGAAGTGAAACGCGACGCGTTCGAGCCGGACGTCGTCGTCGCACTCGCGCGCGGTGGCTGGTTCGCGGGACGATGTATCTGTGACTTCCTCGGCCTCGACGACCTCACGAGCCTCAAGATGGAACACTACGTCGGCACGGCCGAGAAGGCCGACGAGGCACAGATCCGGTACCCGATGCCGGAGGGATCGGTGGCTGGCAAAGACGTCCTCGTCATCGACGACATCGCCGACACCGGTGGCTCGATTCGACGCGCCGCAGAGTACGTCGACGAGCGCGACGCGGCTACGATCCGGACCGCGACACTCCAGCTGCTCGACACCTCGTCGTTCGAACCCAACTTCGTCGGCGAGCACCTCGAACAGTGGACATGGGTCGTCTACCCGTGGAACTTCATCGAGGACATGATCGATATCATCGCGGGCGCCATGGCGCGTGCGGAGGTCGACTCGTTCGACCGCGAGGCGATCCGTCACCACCTCGAAGCGGACCACGGCGTCGGCCGTATCGAGATGGAAGTGGCCCAACCTGGCCGGCTCGACGAGGTGCTCGCTGAGATGGAGCGACGCGGAGTCGTCGAGGCGGCGGGTCCCGAGACGTGGACGCTCGCTGAGTGACCCAGGATGAGCGACGACACGGGCTCGGGCGACGCGGGCGACCCAAGCGACCCCGCTCACCCGGCCGACGCGGTTGCCCCGAACAATCCGGCAGCTCCCGCCATCGACGCGATGCTTGCGGCCTACGGGCTGAAAGACGAGCGACGAACCGGGTGGCAGCTCCGTGGCGTCTGCGACCCTGAGTCGGTCGCGGCACACTCGTGGGGCGTCGCGTACCTCGTGTTGGCGTTCGGCGACCGGTTTCGCGACGAGTTGCCCGGCGTCGACCTCGACCGGGCGCTTCGGCTCGCGGTCGTCCACGACGTCGCCGAGGCGCTGACCGGCGACGTGGCGACGCGGGCAGACGAGACGGCCGACCCTGTTGACCGCGAGGCGAAGGCCGCCGCGGAGCGAGAAGCGATGGCGACGCTTACCGACCCGCTCCCCGACCGAATCGACGACGCCTTCGCGACGTACGAGGCCCGCGAGACGCCCGAGGCGGTGTTGGTGAAGGAGTGTGACCTCCTCGACACCTGCGTGCAGGCGGTCGCTTACGAGTGCGAGGATCGGTACGATCCCGCCGCGGGTGAGCCGGGGGCGTTCACCGAGTACGACGCGCTTGACGAGTTCTTTGCGACGACCGAGCGGCGACTCCAGACCGACGCAGGACACGCCCTCTTCGACCGGCTTCGTTCCCGATACCGACAGTATCGAGCGGCCACGGGCGACGAGACAGCGTCGGCCGACCGGTGACGAGAGAGGCGTCGCTCGTTGGGGTCGAACGACACGCGTAAGCCGCCCCCGGCGCGATCACACATGTATGGCTGACGGGACGCAACGTGAGACGATGGGCGATGACTGTGGGGACGTCCAGAACGATCGCGCGGACGCCTGTGACGAGAGTGCAGACGACCGCGATGACGGTGGACGGCTGTCGGCCTCCTCGCCGATCACCCGTCGCTGGCGCGCCCTCGATCGCGGGTGGCAGGCGTTGGCGCTCGGCCTCGTGGTCGTCGGCTTCAGCGCCCTGGTGTTTTGATGTCGATCGCGACCGACGCTCGACCATACGGCGCCGGCGTGGGATTCCTTGCAGCCGGTGCGCTCGTCGCCTGGCTGGTCGGCCGGGCCGTCCCCGGACTCCAGCCGCTCGTCGTCGCAGTCGTCGTCGGTGCAGTCGTCGGCAACACCGTCGGCGTCCCGGCGGTGGCAGAGCCGGGCGTCGGCGTCCACAAGCTGGCGTTAGAGACCGGGATCGTCTTGCTTGGTGCGGCCGTCGCCGTGGACGAACTGGTCGCCGCAGGACCGACGGTGCTCGGGCTCGTGGTCTGTACGGTCGGTTTCGGACTGTTGTTGTCTGAGGCTGTCGCCAGACTGTGGTTCCGACTCGACGGCGTCGCCCCGTCGTTGTTGGCCGCGGGCGCGAGCATCTGTGGCGTGTCCGCGGTCGTCGCCATTGGTCGCGTCCTCGATGCTCGTGGGGCGACGCTCACCTTTGCGGCCGCGACGGTCCTGCTGTTCGATGCGATCACGCTCGTGGCCTTCCCGATCGCGGGCGAGTGGCTCGGGCTCAGTAACCGCACCTTCGGCGTCTGGGCCGGATTGAGTATGTTCTCGACCGGTCCGGTCGCGGCTGCCGGGTTCGCGCACTCGCCGGAGGCGGGTCAGTGGGCGACGGTGACGAAGCTCGCGAGAAACGCGCTCCTCGGTGGTGTCGCCATCGGCTACTCGACGTTGTACGCCGCTCGGTCGGCGACCGACCCCGAGGCTCGCCGGCTGTGGGCGGAGTTCCCGAAGTTCTTGATCGGCTTCCTCCTCGTCGCTGCCGTCGCCAACGCCGGTATTCTCTCGCCGGCCGCGCTCGCCGCGATCGGCACCGCCTCGGACGGACTCTTCCTCGTCGCGTTCGTCGGGCTCGGCCTCTCGATACGGCTCCGGGAGCTCGAGACGGTCGGTCTCGCCCCTGTAGGTGTTGTCCTCGTCCACCTGCTCGTGGTGAGTGGGCTGACGCTCGCGGCCGTCCAACTGGTATTGTGACTGAGGAATGCGGCTGTACACACCTAAGTGGCGAGCGCACCGAAGACGCGTATGAGCACCATCGGCTTCATCGGTGGCAGCGGTATCTACGAGGCCCTGCCGCTGTCCGACGTCCGTGAGGTCACGTACGAGACGCCCTACGGCACACCGAGCGACGCGGTCACCATCGGTGAGTTCGCCGACACCGGCCGCGAGGTCGCGTTTCTCCCTCGACACGGGAGCGATCACGGCGCTTCGCCAACCGACCTCCCGTACCGCGCGAATATGTATGCGCTTAAGCTCGCGGGCGTGACTCACGTCTTTGCGTCGAATGCAGTTGGGAGCCTTCGTGAGGATCTCTCACCCGGCACGCTTGTGATCCCCGACCAGATCTACGACCGGACGAAGCGACGACCGCTCTCATTTTACGGGGACGGCATCGTCGTTCACCAGCCCTTCGCCGAGCCGTACAGTCCATCGCTCGTCGACCACCTGACCGCCGCCGCGCGATCGGCGACCGACACCGACGTCGTCCGTGGTGGGACGTACGTCTGTATCGAGGGGCCACAGTACTCGACGCGAGCCGAGTCGGCGTTCTACCGGGATCAAGGGTGGGACCTCGTTGGCATGACCGCGATACCTGAGGCGAAACTCGCGCGGGAGGCGGAGATCGCGTACGCCACCATCGCGGGCGTCACCGACTACGACGTCTGGAAAACAGACAACGAGGTGACGCTACACGAGGTACTCGAGAACGCCGAGGCGAACCAGGCAGCGATCGAGGCGGCGGTCGAGGAAGCAGTTCGCACCCTCCCTGCGGATCACGAGTGTGCCGCTCACTCTGCGCTTGAGGGGACGATCAACACGCCGACGGAGGCGATCCCAGAAGCGACCCGCGACCGTGTCGAACCGCTCGTTGGGACGTACCTCTGAGGCGTGTGCGTGCCACTCGATGCGTCACTACTTGACGCGCCGCTCCTCGACGAGCCGCTCGCTGCCGTCGTGCGCTTCGATGTCGCCCGCTTCGAGCCGGGCGTTGACGGACTCGACGGTCTCGGGTGCGACCTTCTGTGTGACGGCAAACGAGTCGACGGGGCACACCACCCCCCACAGGGCGCCGGCCGAGTGAGCGAGGAACGCGAGGGGCGTCGCGACCACGTACGCGAGGGCCCGCCCCACTGACTTCCGATACCGTACGGTCCCCACGCTCGTGTACACGAACAGGAGCCCGAACAGCGCCACCGACGCCGCCTGGTACGCCCCAGACGCGGGAACCGCTCCCGGCGTCGCCGCCGAAACGACCACGAAGACGGGGACGAGTGGTGAGAACGCCCACGCGACGATCCGGGTGTAGTACAGCGGCCGGTACGAACGAGGGAGCAGTCCGCCGTCGGCGCGGGTCCCCGAGATCCACCGTCGACGTTGGGCCACCATCGCTCGTATCGATGGCGGTGCCTGGTTGCGAAATCGAACGTCGAGCACCGCGAAGTCGAGCCGCCCGCGTGCGGCGGCCCGCCAGAGGAAGTTCGTATCCTCGGTGACGGTCGCCGCGTCCCACGTCACCGCGTCCTCGACTGACGCCCGCACGGCGAGACAGCCCCCCCACGCGTACAGTGGGTACCGGAGACGGTGAAACGCGAACTGCTCGTACTGGTACCCGATCCGGAACACCTCACAGACGTACGTCACCCAGGAGCCAGTGTACAGCGGCAGCTCGGTGAACTGCACGATGTCGGCGTCTGGAAGCCCCACGAAATCGGTCATGATCGTGTCCTCGTCGAGGTACATGACGTACTCTCGATCACACGCGACGTGCCGTCGAGCCCACTCTAGGGCGCGGCCCTTGTGCGTCGCCGTACACTCGAACGACTCGGGAACGACGCGAACCGCCGCGTCGTCTATTGACATCGGCGTCTCGGCGACGACGACGACGTCGTCGATACCGTCGGGGACCGCGTCGACGGTTCCTCGTACCACGGCGGCCGCGTCGACGGTGAGGATCCGAACCTGCACCTCGTCGTACCCCCAGCGTACGTCTTCGGGTGCCACGCGACCGCCCCGCGCGAGTACCGTCGCCTCGAGCGTCCACCAGAGCGCCGAGAGCCCGTACAGGCCGAGTGCACTCCAGAGGACGGCCGCGACGGCCACTCCCACCGGTGAGGCGGCGAGCGTGTCGATCACGGTCGTAATGTGGCTCGCCACGACATCAACGTACCGAGACGTGCCGCGCGATCAGTCCGCGACGGCCTCCGACTCGCCAGTTGCCGCCGCGGGATCGCGGATCCAGAGGTCGCCGAACAGCTCGTCCTGTCGGAGGACGACGCTCCCGCGGTGTGCCATGAACAACAGCCCGAGGAAGGTCATGAACGGCCGCCCGCCGGCATCGGACACCTCGGCGAATAGGACCTCTACACGGCCGGCGTCGAAGTGCGGTCGCACAGCTGTTTCGACGTCGTCGATGACCGTCTCGATCTCCTCGTCGTGGGTACGGTCAGTCGCCTCCCCGGCGGTCGGCTCGCCCTCGCGACGGAACTCGTCGCCCGCGTGGTAATCGAGCGTCTGTGTCCCGCGGTCGTAGCCGCTCGGTGAGGCAGTGGTGTCGTACTCGCGTGAAGACTTCCACCACGAGTCGCGCTCGGCGTCGCGTAAGTCACGAACCAACTCGTCCAGCGTCTCCGGGGTGCCGCGTGCACGCTTGCGCTCTAGTCGCCGGTCCATCTCCGATTCGAGCGCGTCGATCGGGTCGTAGCCCGGGTCGGCCGGATCCTCGACGCCGCCTTCCATCGCCACCTCCCACGGCTCTGGTTCAGGCTCCTCGTCTGTGTCGTCGACGAGCAGTTCGTCGCTCTTCATCCGGAGGAGGACGCTCGCATAAAAGAGCGCCCGGCCGGTCGTTCGGAGGTCGATCTCGTCGAGCTTCGATAAGAACGCGTCCGTCACGCGGACGATATCGATGTCCCACGGCTCGATTGCGCCTTCCTCGGCGAGCTGGACCAAGATCTCGACGGGCTCGACCTCCTTGTCGCCCATCGCCTCGTCCTCGCTGTCGTCGGTCACCTTCACGTCTCTATCGTCGTCGTCGCGCCCCAACTCGTCGATCGCACCCGCCCCCGGCGTGTCGCCGTCGCGTTTCGTCGTCAGATCCAGCGAGGGTATGCCGTCGTCAGGGTCAGTCATCTGCGCTCGCCCCCTCGCCGAACTGCATGCCGGTCACCGCAGATCGATTGTCGCCTTGCATCGTGACGCCGATCGCCCGGTCGGCCCGCTCTAACAACGCTGAGCGGTGCCCGACTACGACGAATTGCGCGTCGGCGGCCAGCTCTTCTATCATCTCGCCGACCCGCTCGGCGTTCACCGCATCGAGGAAGGCGTCGACCTCGTCGAGTGCGTAAAACGGCGCCGGGTTGTGTCGCTGGACCGCGAAGATGAACGAAAGCGCCGTGAGCGACTTTTCTCCACCACTCATCGCCTCCAGCCGCTGCACTGGCTTGTCTGCGGGCTGGGCTCGCATCGTGAGCCCCTCCTCGAACGGGTCGTCTGGGTTCTCTAAGATGAGTTCCCCGGTTCCCGCCGAGAGCCGCGAGAAGATATCTTCGAAGTGGTCGTTGATCGACTCAAACGTCTCCACGAACGCGTCCTTCTTTTCTGCTTCGTACCCTTCGATGCGCGACTGAATAGCATCACGCTCTTCGACGAGTACGTCGCGCCGCGCTTCGAGTTGCTCGAGTTCGGCAGCCGCCTCGTCATACTCGTCTATTGCGAGCATGTTCACGGGTTCGAGCGCCTCCATCTCTGATTCGAGCGACTCGATCTTCGATTCGACAACGTCGAGATCGGGGATCGCGTCTGGGTCGTAGTCTCCGACTTGCGAGTTGAGCTCGTCGACCTCCCACTCGAGCCGGTCGCGCCGGTCGGTCAGCTCTTCGAGTGTCGACTCCGCATCCGTAACGAGTGACTGCTGCTCGTCGCGACGCTGTTTTGCAGCCTGTATATCCTCTCGCAGTGACTCACGCTCCGCCTTCAACTCGGCAAGCTCGTCCTCGAGATCGGCTATGGCCTCGCGTTTCGTCTCGAGTGTCGCCTCCGTCTCTTCGATCGCCGCCTCGTGGTCTTCGATCGCCGCCTCGGCTTCGGCTTTCGTATTTTGTGCCTCCTCGACGGTGTCGTGGAGGTCGTCGACGGCGTCTTCGGCGTACGACTGTTCGAGCTCCAGCTCTGTGAGCCGTCCGTCGAGTTCGGTGGTCCGCTCTTCGAGCCCGGTAATTTCCTCGCTGAGCTCGTCGGCCCGCGCCGACAGCGCCGGGATCTTCGAGTCTCCGAGCGCCGCCTCCAGCTCCTCGATGTCGGCTTCACGATCGGCTATCGTCTCGTCGAGTGATGAGAGCCGCTCGTCGAGTGCGGTCATCTCGGATTCGACGTCCTCACGCGCCGTCGCGAGCGACTCGAGCTCGTCTTCTAACTCCTCGATCCGAGCGGTGGTTTCCTCGAGATCACGTTCTGCGCGGTCGACGTCGGCTTCGAGCGACCGAACCCGCTCTGTGGCCTCGACCTTCCGGGCGCGGGCGTCGTCGATGTCGGCGTCGAGTTCGTCGATCGTCGCCTGGAGTGTCTGGCGTTCGTCTTCGAGTGTCGCGATCTCGGTCGCGAGCCGTTCGAGCTTCCCCCCGCCAGCGCTGGTGAACGAGTATCGCGAACCGCCCCCGGAGCCACCGGTCATCGCACCCGACTTCTCGACGAGGTCTCCGTCGCGTGTCACCATCCGGTAGTCGCCCATTAGGTCGCGAGCAGTGGCCATGTCCTCGACGACGAGCGTCGACCCCAACACGTACGAGAAAATCGGGTCGTAGGTCGACTCGTACGTCACGAGGTTCCGCGCGAAGTCGACGACGCCGGGCATCGACGGGGTCCGCGGCAACCCCCGGTCGTCCATCTTCGTGATCGGTAAAAACGTGGCGCGACCGGCGTTTCGCCGCTTGAGATAGTCGATACACGTCGAGCCGACGCCGTCGTCGTCGACGACGACGTTTGCGAGCCGCCCGCCTGCAGCTGTCTCACACGCCTCGGCGTACCGCCCGTCGACGGAGCCGAGCTCGCCAACTGCCCCGTGGACACCGTCGATCCCGCCGTTTTTTACTTCGGTCACCGCCCGTGGCCAAGAGCTGTCTCCTCGCTCGCTCGCGGCCGCCTCCAGCGTTGCGTACTCGTTTTGTTTCTCGCGCAGCTCCGCTTCGAGCGCCTCGAGCCGCTCTCTTTTTTCGGCTTTCTCCGCGAACAGCTCGGAGATTGCTTCTTCGATGGTTGCGTGATTCTTCTCAGCCTTGTCGAGTTCACCGTGGAGCTCTGAGAGGCGTGCTCGCAGGTCTGGGATCGACTCCTCGGCGTCGGCGAGCTCCTCGCGCGTCTCTTCGACCGCGTTGGACCGTCTTCGAGCCTCGTCGAGAAGTCGGTCCTTCTCGCGTTGTGTCTCGTGTTTCTTCTCGCGTAACGACTCGAGCGTCTCTTTCGTCTCGGCGAGCTCGGCTTTCAGATCGTCGAACTCGGTGTCGGCGCCTTCGATCTCGGCTTCGACGTCGGAGACCTCGGCGCGTTTGGTCGCGATCTCCGAGACGATCGATGCCTTCTCGACTTTCACTTCGCGGATCTCACTCTCGAGTTCGTCGAGCGTCTCCTGTTTGCGGTCGATCTGGACGAACGCGTTGCGCCGCTCGGTTTCTGCCGTCTCAACTCGCTCGCGTGCGGTCTCGATTTGCGCTTCGAGCCGCGAGCGCTCACCTCGAAGTGATTCGATCTCCGAGCGGATCGCGATTTGTTCGTCCTCGCCTTTGGTCTCTATCTCGTGGGTAAGGTCTTCGAGGTCCTCTTCGAGCCGCGTAAGTGCTCCCTGTCTCGTGTCGAGTTCGGTCTGACGCGATTCGAGCGTTTCGCGCGCTGACTCGATCTCCTCATCGACGTCCGCGAGGGCGTCGCGTTTTTCCTCGAGCTCGGAGGCCTTGCGGAACCCGCGGTACTCTTCGACATCCTCGCGAAGAGATTGGTACTCGAGTGCAGTCTCCCGTTCGGCTTCGAGTTGGTTGAGCCGCCCGCGTTTCTCCTCGATGCGAAGGTCGGCTTCTCCGATCCGGTCTTCGACCGTATCGAGCTCGCCGAAGGCGGCCTCCTTCTTCTCGTCAAACTCGGCGACGCCTGCGATCTCGTCGATGATCCCCCGCCGCTGGTACGGCGTCATGTTGATTATCTCGGTCACGTCGCCCTGCATGACGACGTTGTACCCTTCCGGGGTCACCCCGGCCGCGGCGAGAAGGTCGCGGATGTCCGAGAGATTCACCGAGCGGCCGTTGAGGTAGTAGTACGAGTAGTAGTTGTCGTCTGTCTCTTTGACCCGTCGTTTGATCGTGATCTCGGAGACGTCACCAACGTCCTCCGAGCCGGCCGCGGAGACGACTTGTGATCGGTCGAGAGCCCCATCCTCGTTGGACAACACGACGGTGACCGCGGCCTCGTTCGGCCCGCTTCCGTCGACCTCGTCGTCGTGACCAGGGTTGTAGATGAGGTCGGTGAGCTTCTGGGCGCGGATCCCTCTGGTCCGTGCCAGCCCGAGCGCGAACAACACCCCGTCGATGATGTTCGACTTTCCGGACCCGTTCGGTCCGGTGACGACGGTGAAATCCTCATAGAACGGGATCCGCGTCGTCCGTCCGAAGCTCTTGAATCCGTCGAGGACGACCTCGGTAATGTACATGACGGCGGTGACGTCTTACGCGACAATAATGTCGCTGCTTGCGTTGTCTGTCTCCGACTCGCGGTCGCCGTCACCAGACTCGGCGGTCTCGCTTGACCCATCCCCGTCGGTCGCTGTCGACTCGGGACCGACTTCATCGACACCCGCGACAATGAAACCATCGCTATCGGTGGCCTGTGCGTTGTCGCTTGTCGGCTGTTCTGCGGCTGTCTCGCCGGCTTCCGTCTCATCGGTGACCGCTGTCTCGTCGTCGGTCGACCGTTGTTCGACGACCTCAGCGTGGTCGTCTGACGTGGTCCGGCGCTCGGCTTTGACGGTCTGCGCCTCGTGGTCGGCTTCGAGCTGACGAACGCGTTCTTTGGTCTCGACGAGCTCTTCGGTGAGTCCGTTTACCGCTGCCTGCAGCTCCGCAACCTGGCGTTCGAGGTCTTCAACTCGATTACTCATATACACTCGTATGCCCGCGCGGGAGGTATAAATCTGCGTCAGACAGACGTGTGACCACACCGCATGAACTCCGCTTCCTGAGCGAAAGGACTTATACCGATGGTTGCGTTATCACGAACGATGAGCAAGATCACCTTCCGAGCCGACGACGAACTCGTCGAGCGACTGGAAGCGTGTGACGCCTCAAAGAGCGAGGTGATGCGCGAGGCGCTTCGGACGCACCTCGCGGACGACCCCGAAGACGACGCAGACGCCAACTCGCTCGAAGCGATACTCGCTGATCGCGTCGACGAACTGATCGAGGACCGACTCGATGCGGCATTACCAGCCCGTGGCGCTGCCAGACCGCCGGACGCTACACACTCGTATGCACCCGGAGATGTGACCGTAAACGTCACGCTTGACGCTCCTGGCGCTGATATCGACGACGCGCGTGTAACCAGAGACGGCGATCCGACCGACGACCCAGCGACACGTAAGACACAGGATGTGGACCCCGGAGCGACGCCCGAAGGACAGCGCGCCTGTGTCGGCTGTGGTGAACACGTTCCGGACGGAGACGTGTACTGCCCAAACTGTGGGGAGAAACAGTCACACCGGGCGTTCTGTGAGTGCGGAGACGAGGTGCGGACGGACTGGGCGTTCTGCCCGGGATGCGGTCGGCGGACCCCCGCTGCAGACGTGTTACACGACCCGTGAACAGTCCCAAACCGAACACCTACAGGGTGGTGGTGTCATACATCCGCCGGTAGATTTATATCATTAGCTTCAGACGTCTCGCCTGTGTAAGACGACCGTCTTACAGCCGGCGACGTAATCGGGGATGTCCCCGGTGAATCCGCTGTGTTCTGTAAGACACGCAGTCCGTCGTCTTACCGGGGGAATACAACATATGGAGCGTGTGACACTGCGCATTCCGAAACAGCAGATCGACGAGGTGGAACAGATGGTCGAGACGGGAGAGTTCCCGAATCGGAGCGAGGCAATCCGGTCGGCCGTTCGCGAGATGCTGAGCGAACAAGACACAGAGCGCGACGACCGCGGCCGCGCACACAGCTGGGCGAAGGTGTAAACCGATGCAAGATCTCGTTCAAGACGCCCTCGAAAACGCGGAGGCAGAAAAGCGCGAGCTTGACACCAGCACGGACGACGACGACGAGTTCGGTGATCCCCGAATCGTTATCGTCGGTGCGGGCGGCGCTGGTAACAACACCGTCAACCGACTGTACAACATCGGCGTCGACGGTGCCGATACAGTCGCGATCAACACGGACAAACAGCACCTGAAGATGATCGAAGCCGACACCAAGATCCTCGTGGGTAAGTCACTCACACAGGGACTCGGTGCCGGTGGCGATCCCAAGATGGGTGAGCGGGCGACCGAGATGGCCCAGGGAACGATCAAGGAGGTTCTCGGTGATGCCGATCTCGTCTTCGTCACCGCGGGGATGGGCGGCGGCACCGGCACCGGTGCGGCACCCGTCGTCTCGCAGATCGCCAAAGACCAAGGTGCCATCGTCGTCGGGATGGTCTCGACGCCGTTCAACGTCGAGCGCGCCCGCACGGTGAAAGCAGAAGAAGGCCTCGAGTCGCTTCGGAACGAGGCCGATTCGATCATCGTGCTCGACAACAACCGGCTGCTCGATTACGTGCCGAATCTCCCGATCGGCAAGGCGTTCTCGGTGATGGACCAAATCATCGCCGAGACGGTGAAAGGCATCTCCGAGACGATCACCCAGCCCAGCCTGATCAACCTCGATTACGCCGACATGTCGACGATTATGAACCAAGGCGGCGTGGCAGTCATGCTCGTCGGCGAGACACAGGACAAAAACAAGACCCAAGAGGTGGTCAACGACGCGATGAATCACCCACTCCTTGACGTCGACTACCGCGGCGCCTCTGGCGGACTCGTCCACATCACCGGCGGCCCGGACCTGACACTAAAAGAGGCCGAAGGGATCGCGAACAACATCACCGACCGGCTTGAGGCCAGTGCCAACGTGATCTGGGGTGCCAGAATTCAAGACGAGTACAAGGGGAAAGTCCGCGTGATGGCGATCATGACGGGTGTCCAGAGTGCACAAGTGCTCGGCCCGTCAACCCAAAAGCAGGCGGACCGGTCGCGCGCCAGTATCAACGGCGACCTCGGTGATACAGGGTCGCGTGCAGCCGAGGCGAACGGAAGTGCCGACCGCGCCGCTTGGGAAGACGGCGGCACCGATCCCGTCGAGACCAACAACGGACTCGACGTTATTCGGTAGCGACGGACACCGACCACATCGCCACCGATCGCATTTTCGCCGACTGACTGTCTCCCGTGAGTCACGACTCCCATAGACGGCCGCTATTCACCGGCTGAGCCGACGGTTTCGTTCTCTATTCTGGTTTCAGAATCATGAAACGAAGTTTATCTTACTCGCGGGAGCCACCACGATTGGACAAGGTTGACGTGACTCCCGGACCAACCCTACAGATCGGCGGTGGTAGCGACGACGAGGAGGCAACGGTTCCGGCGCCGATTCCGCCAGCCGACCCGGACGCCTGGTACGCGCCCGACGTCTGCGCCCAGTACGAATCGGCACCTGGCGTTGTAGCGACGATTCGGTCACTCGAGACCGGCGGCTTCGCGTATGACGTCCGCGAGCCTCGGCTCTCATCGGCTGACGAATCCGCTCTCGATGCGGTCCGTGCGCACTTCGCATCAGCACGCGGTCGCCGTCCGCTCACCCGTGCAGGGGCGATCGAACTCGCCGCTACCGGCTTCGAACCAAAGTACACCCGGGTGCTCGACCGGTTGCTCTCGGTAAGCGATGCGGCACGACGGCGACTCGATTACCACGCGCTCCGTGCGCTTCGGCTATTCGGCGACCTCACCCCGATCGCACTGGACGAACGGATCGCTGTCGCCGACGTCGGTGACGACGAGGAACTCATCGTACACACGGACGCGTTTGCCCCGCTCGAGACGGGTGTCGACGCGGACGCCGACTTTATTGAGCGGGTCGCCGGCGAGCGGTTGGCGCGGTACACCGTCGAGTTTGCCGGCTTTACCGTCGACGTCGTCGTGTACCGTGAGCGACTGCTTGGCTCTGACGCGTTCGAGGTGAAGTACGCCGCACTCGAGCCCGACCTGCTCCCGGGTGACGACTTGTTGATCCGCGAGTGTAAACGACGCATTTGGGAGACGCCCGTCGACCACGTGATCGACGACCTCAACCGATTTGTGGCCGACCACGCTCAACGGTACCTCTCACGGCGACTCGCGGGAAGTCCCTCTCATAGCCTGCTCGACCGCGCAGCCGCTCGTATTCGCCGTCTTTTCACGGGTCGCGTATCCCGATCCCAGCCGGTGGATCCACCCACCGAAACTGACCGGATCGACGACCTCGTGTACTACGTGGTGCGCGATTTCGTCGGTGAGGGCGTGCTCACCGTCCCGATCCGTGACCCCCACCTCGAAGATATCGAGGCGAATCGCGTCGACGAGCGCGTGAAAGTGGTCCCCCGGCCGGCGCTGCTCGATGCTGACGGGGAAGGGTCGCCGGGTCACACCGGCGTCGCCCCCCTCGGTGGTGCTGGTCGGGTCCCGACCAACCTCGCGTTCACCGACGAAGCGTCGTTCGTCAACGTCGTTACCCGCCTGGCGGCTCGTGATGGTGTCGAGCTCACCCCGGCAGTCCCTTCGGCGAAAGTGAACCTCGAGCTTGAGGCCGTCCCGGAGACGGTCCGCTGTGCGGTCGCGTTACCCGCCATCTCAGCAGACGGTCCACACGTCTCTATCCGGAAGCAGGCAGCCAACCCGTTGACACCAGTCGATCTCGTCCGCCAGAACGCGCTGTCCACCCCGCTCGTCACGCTGTTGTGGATGCTGTATGAACACCACGGTGTGGTCCTCTTTGCGGGACCGACCGGGGCCGGCAAGACGACGCTGATGAACGCGCATATGCCGTTTATCCCCTTTGATGACCGGCCCATCTCGATCGACGAGGGATCCCGGGAGGTTCGACTGCCCCACGAGACCGGCGTCGCGCTCACGACGCGCGACCACGAACACGAGTACAAATCGGTGCACATGGCCGCGTTGATGACGGAGGCGAACTACCTCAACCCGGACGTCGAGGTGATAGCAGAGATCAACACCCCAGCGAGCTTCGAGACCTTCGCAGAAACGGTAAATGCGGGCCATGGCGTCGTCGGTACCACGCACGCGGCCGACGTCGACACCCTCGTCAACCGCGCTATTGAGCGGGGGCTTCCCCCGTACCTCCTGCGTGAGGTCGACCTCATCGTCTTCCTGAGGCAGGTCGGCGGTGATCGATACGTCACCCAGACTGTCGAACCGCTCTCTCCGGCCGAGTACGAGGCGCTCGACCCGGCCGCACGAACAAGCCGAACCGGTAATCCAAAACACGGTGGTGCCGGCGTCGTCGAGCGACCCGGTGCGACGGTTCACTACAATACGATCGCGTGGCGAGATCCGGACGGGACGGTTCAGACGACGGGGCTCCCGACCGACGAGCCATCGAACGCCGATGCAGGTCGGGGGATGCACGCACTCGCCCGATTGGCGGACCGAACCGACCGGGATGTCGCCGAGGTTGAGACCGAGTTTCACACAAAACACCGCTACGTGCAGTACCTCGTGCGCGACAGTATCGACGACTTCACCGAATTGTTCGAATTTCTCGCGGATCTCAGGGCGGACGAGGCGGCGACCGTCGAGCGCGTTGCGCGCTCGCTGCGCACTGACCGAGCCGCGGCTGCCGTCGATCCCGACAACGTGACTGCGGCGACCTCGCGGTCTCCACGGTCAGAAGAACGAGATGGCGTCGGTGATGGCGGTGGCGACGTCCCAGGGGGCGCCTCGTGACCGATCATGGAGCGACCGAGGCGGCTCGGTCAGCTGTTGTGGACGAGCCGATCGATCGCGGTGGCACGACGGAGGACAGACGTGGGTCTTCAGCTCGTCCCGCTCTTTCGGTTCGTGCCGGTTTCGTAGACCACTCTGGGCCCCTCGACCGACCGAATCGGTGGGGACCGCTCGTTCGACTCGACGAGGCGGCGTACACGCTGTTCGCTCGTCACGCCGACGATCGTCGACACGACGGCGACCGCGTCCGGTACCGTGGGGCGACCGCGTCCACTCCGTTCAGTATCTTCATTGCTCGGCTGTACGCGCTCTCGTGGGTCGGGTGTCTCCTCGCGCTTCCGCCGGCATTCGTTTTTGCCTCGACGGTGGCTCCGACGATCGCCACCCAAGCCACGCGGGCGTTCGCTCGCGACGCACCGTTTGTGACACCCAGTCTCTCGCCGACGTCGATTGCCGCCGTTCTCGCCGTTCTCGCCGGGATCGTAGCTAAACGCGCGACGATTGCTCTCGGCGGTCGTTACCTTCGCTGGCTCGTCGATGCGCGGCGCACGCGAATCGAACGCACGCTTCCAGGAGCGGTTCGGTATCTCGACGTCCTCGCCGCAGGCAGCGATGACGCCCGGACGATGGTCACACGAGTGTCTAGTAACGAGGCGTACGGCGGGACGGCGGTCTCGTTCCGGAAAGCGCTCAATGCGGCACAGATCACGGGAAGCCTCGACGCAGGGCTCAGGCGTGTCGCGCGCGACACGCCCTCTCGTGACCTGCTCGCCCCATTCTTACTCAAGTTCCGCCAGCATCTCTCACAGGGCGACGAGGCACTTGCGGGATTCCTCCGGACGGAAAGTCGCCTCCTCGCGCATCGACAGGAGCATGCACAAACGCGGGCGCGGCGATATCTACAACCCGTCGCTGAGCTCTTTGTGTTCGTCTTAGTCGTCCCTGCGCTGTTTGTCGTTGGGGTGACTGTCGCCAGTGCGTTCGTTCCGGCGCTTTCTCGCCCGGTTGTGACACCGGTTGGCACCGTTTCACCCCGTGCGCTGGCGGTGTATCTCTCCGTCTGTGTTCTCCTTGGTGTCGGAATCGTGGGTGTCACAGCGACGAGCGCCCTCAGACCGACTGGGTCACATCCGATCTACCGCCGTCCCCCCGGGATTCGTGGGGCAATGCAGACCGCGCTGTCGAATCCCGCAAGCACGTCCGTGGTGGCGCTCCCACAAGCCGCCCTCGTCGGCGGGTGGCTCGCGTACGCCGGGTACCCGCTGGTGACGGTTGCGTTGCTCTCGTACGTTGCGTTTGCCCTGCCGGTCGGACTCGTGGCGGCTCGACGCCGCCGGATTGACAACGCGAAAGACCGCCGGCTCGCCGATTTTGTTTACGCGGTCGCACGCCAGACGTCGATCGGCCGGCCGTTTCCCGCCGCCGTGAAGACCGCGGCGCGCGAGACCGATCTCGGCGTGCTCTCGGCCACTGTTGCGTCACTCGCGTTTGCGCTGTCGATGAGCACGACCGGCGGAGCCGACAGCATTGGCGAGTCGGATCTGTCAGAGCCCGCTGCCGGGGACGTTCGGACGGCCGCACTCAACCGGTTCGTCGACCGCGTCGACACGCCCCTCGCCGACCGGACGGTCGGGCTCGTCGCTGGTGCACTCCACGCGGGTGCTGCAGTCGACGCCGTCTTCGAGACGCTTCAAATTGAGGTCGACCGACTCACCCACGAGAAGCGTGCGCTTCGAGAGGCGATGTGGCGGTACGTCGTCGGCGGCTGGGTGGCGGCGCTGTCGGTTGCCGGGCTCATCGCGGTAATAACCGCCGGCGTGATGGACGCTGACCGACTCGTCTCGATTGCGAGGGCGCTCGGCGGACCGTTCGACGTCGTCTCCGTGGTGCCGGCGCTAGAACGGTTTCGACTATATGTCGTCGCGCAGGCGACGCTGATCGCTTCGGGGTGGTTTGCCGGGGCTGCCGCCGGTGGTCGGTATGGCGCCCTGCTCCACTCGGGGTTGTTGGTCGGCGCCTGCTACGTCGGCTTCGTCGGGCTCGGCGTGGTGTGAGCTCGATCGGAAGACCACTCACCCACACCACTCGGTATTCATGGCTCGAGTGATCGCTCGATCCGCGCCGTAAGCTCGTCCGGATCGAGCCGGTAAAACGCGAACGAGACGGTTGCGGTCGGCTCGCCGAAGATGTCGACGATCGGTATCCGGCCGGTTCGCTCGAGGCCGGCGATCGTCTCGTCGGCGACCGCGTCGTCTGTCGTCGAGACGAGCCGTCCGGCAGCGACAACGCTCCGCCATCGGTCGTCCGGATCCCCGTAGGTGACGAACGTGACGGGGCGGTCATCGAGGGCGCCCTTCGACCGCGTCGGGCCCACGGCGAGCCGGAAGTAGAACACCTCCTCGACCGGGTCGTAGCCGTACGAGACCGGCACGCCGTGTGGGGGCTCGTCGCCGTCAGTCCCGAGAGCGATCACGCCGGTTCCGGCACGCTCGAGGAACTCGTCGCGCTGGTCGTCGTCCATCCGAACCGCGTCGTGCTCGGCCATGGTGAACTGTTCGCTCCCGCGACATATATGTGGTCGGCCACCCGACCGCAAAGCATATTGTTCAATATAGACAATATTGCTGCATGAGCGACGCCGACAACACAGACGCGAGCGACGAGGCTGCCCGCAACGAGCGCGAACAGATTCGCGAACGGAAACGCCGACAGCTTCGCGAGCGATTCGAAGATGGGGGCGCCCGAGCCGATGCAGCCAGCACCGACGCAGACGGGGCCAGGAACGTCGACGCGACCGAAGCGCCGACAGACCCAGTCGACGTATCCGGACCGGACGCGCTACAGACACTCGTCGACGAGCACGACGTCGTATTGGTCGACTGCTACGCCGACTGGTGTGGGCCCTGTCAGATGATGGAGCCGACCATCGAGGAGTTGGCGAGCGAGACCGGTGCGGTCGTCGCGAAGGTTGACGTCGACGCCAACCAGGGGCTCGCCCAACAGCTCGACGCCCGCGGCGTCCCGACATTCGTCCTCTACGCAAACGGACAACCCGTCGACCGCTTCGTCGGTGCCCAAGACCGAACCACGCTCGAAGGAGCAATCACGAGCGCGGCGGGCTAACCGCCGTCGTCTGTCGGCGCTCGGGTGAACCGTCCGATCGTCTCTCCCGACTGGTGATTGGTCTCCCGACCGATCGTATTATATTAGCGGCCGCGTGAAATCCGTCAATGACGATGGCGACGGAGCGCGACCGGTGCTCGACGGGCGTCCCCAACGCCGACCGGGTGCTTGACGGTGGACTCCTCGCGGAGTCCGCGACCCTGCTTCGGGGTGCTCCTGGCGCCGGCAAGACCATCTTCGGCCTCCACTTTCTCACGGCCGACCCGGCCGACACCGGGTTGTACATCAACCTCGGTGAGCCACCCGCGTATCTTCACGAGACGGCCGACCGATTCGATCGGCCGACCGACACCGTCGACGTTCTCGACCTCTCGCCGTCGGGCGACGCGTTCCACGGCGACAGCGCCTACGATCTGTTTCATGCCGACGAAGTCGAACGGTCGCCGATCACCGAGTCGATCCGCGATCGCGTCGACCGCGTTGAGCCGGACCGGGCCCTCGTCGATCCGATCACAGAGCTCAGGCACCTCGCCCCGGATGAGCGGCAGTTTCGGACGCAGGTGCTCGGACTCATTAATTTCCTGAAAGCGCGCGGTGTCACGGTCGTGTTGACCTCACAGGCGGCGAGCTCAGTTCCAGACGACGATCTTCAGTTCCTCGTCGACGCCGTGATCGCACTCGACGTCGACGAGCACCGCCGGACACTCTCGGTGCCCAAATTTCGTGGATCGGCGGCCCGCCGCGGTCCCCACACGGTGACGATCGACGATGCGGGAATGCGTCTATGGCCACAGCTTGACCCGGAACGCCACCACCGTGACCGCCCACTCGATGAGCTCGCCTCGGGTGTCGCGGGCCTCGACGGGCTCCTCGATGGCGGTATCACCATGGGTGCGCTCACGTTTCTCAGTGGGCCGACGGGCGTCGGCAAGACGACGACGGCACTACAGTTCATCACACAGGCCGCACGCCGCGGCGAGGAGTCCGTGCTCTACAGCTTCGAGGAGAGCCCCCAAACGATGGTCGCACGCGCCGAATCGATCGGGATTCCACTCAGCCAGCTACGTGAGGCGGGTACCGTCGCGATCGAGTCTATCGGTCCTAACGAGATGACCGTCGACGAGTTCACCGCCCGGCTCCAACAGCGGGTTGAGGAGGGAGCAACTGTCGTCTCGATCGATGGCGTCGCGGGCTTCGAGCGGGCGTTTGCCGAGGATACCGGCGACCCGATTGACGCACTCGTCGCCGTTGCTCGGTATCTGCGAAACATCGGCGTCACCGGGCTGTTCACCAACGAGGTACACCAGATCACCGGCGACTTCTATGCGACCGAACAACGCGTGAGCCACCTCGCAGACGACATCGTCGTGTTCCGCCATGTCGAGTATCGCGGCGAACTGCAGAAAGTTGTCGGGGTACTTAAACGACGAACCAGCGCGGTCGACACCGGTCTTCGCCTCTTCGAGGTCACGGACGAGGGTATCGTCGTCGGTGAGCCGCTCTCTGAGCTCCGCGGCATCCTGACGGGGACGCCGGACTGGCACGACAATGGCTGAGGACCTCGACACACCCCTCGGCGGGGTAACGTTCGACACGCAACCCACTGCGGAGCCGCCCCGTATCTACCCGCTCGTCGCCGACGACGGGAACCGACGCGTGTTACGTGAGTGGCTCGAGGACCACGACGCGTACGCGGTCGCGGACACCGATGAGCCGCTGACGGCTGCTGCCTTCGACCTTTGTATCACCGACCAGGGCGGGCTGCGCCGATACACCGACGCGATCGAGGCGGTCAAATCGGCGGCTACGCCCGCGCTGGTGCCGGTGTTGCTGCTCGTCTCAGAGGTGACGCCCGACCTTCTCGAAACTGACCGCGGCGAGCTCGCCGACAACGCCTTCTCGACGACGGTCGATGAGCTGATCTCGTTGCCGATCCGACAGGCGGAGCTCGCGTGGCGCATCCGGGCGCTGTTGCGGCTCCGCGACCAGTCGCTCGAACTGCGCTCGTGGGCGAGGGCGCTCCGTCGGTTTCGCGAGGCGGTCGAGGCGTCTGGACACGCGATCTGGATCGGCGACGCAGACGGCACGATCGAGTACGTCAACCCCGCGTTCGAGGCGACGACCGGGTACGCCGCCGAAGCGGCGGTGGGCGAACACGCGTCGATGTTGCGGGCCTCCTCGCCAGACGGCGGCCGCGACGAGCGGGTCTGGGACGTGGTCGAGGCGGGCGATACGTGGCGCGGCGAGGTGATTCATCGGCAGGCCGACGGCGAGCGGGCCGTCGTCGACCAGACGGTCGCGCCGATCGTCGACGACAACGTGGTCACCGCGACGGTCGCCGTCCTGGTCGACGTCACCGACGAGCGGGCGCTCGAGGACCGGCTCAAGCGACACCGCGACATCGTCCAACGGCTCGACGACCCGATCATGTTACAAGACCGCTCCGGCGCGTTCGTCCTGTTCAACGAGGCGCTCGTCGAGTTCGCCGGGCTCTCGGGGTCGGCGCTCGTCGGCGCCGACGAACACGCGTTCATGGACGACGAGACCGCGACGCGGATCGAACGACAGAAGCGAGCGGTGCTCCGGACCGAGTCACCGGCTCACTATGCCATCTCTCCGACGTTCGAACACAGCGGCAAGGAGGCGTTCTTCAGCACGAGCCGCTACCCGTACTATGACGAGGACGACGAGCTCGCCGGCACCCTCGCTATCTGCCGAGACGTCACCGACCTCGAAGAGCGGACTCGACAGCTTCGGGTGATGGACAACGTGTTGCGCCACAACATCCGCAACGACATGAACGTGATTCGCGGTACCGCGGTCGACATCCGCGAGCAGACGACCGGTGAGTCGGCGGCGGCCGCGGCCACCATCGTCTCGCACGCCGACGACCTCCTCTCGACGAGCAAGAAGTCGCGGGCGATCACGGCCGTGCTCAGCGAGGATGCGACCCGTCGGCCGATAGACGTCGCCGAGACGGCGCGGCAGGTCGCCGCCGACCTCGACGACGACTATCCGGCGGCGACCGTCGCCGTCGACGCGCCAACCGAGACGCTCGCGCTCGTGACCGACGAGATCCAGACGGCGGTCACAGAGCTGGCGGCGAACGCGACCACACACCACGACCGGGAGTCGCCGCACGTCGAGATCTGCGTCGCCGACCGTCCCGCTGAGGACGCCGTGACCATCGCTGTCACCGACGACGGCCCCGGGATGCCGGATCTCGACCGCGAGGTGCTCGTCTCGGGACGTGCAATCGAGTCGCTCTCACACGGGAGCGGTCTCGGGCTCTGGTTAGTATACTGGATCGTCCACCGGTCTGCGGGGTCGATCGCGGTCACCGACCGCGACCCACGCGGCACGCGCGTCACTCTGTCGCTGCCGCGAGCCGACGACTGACCGGTGCGCGGCCGATCGCTGCCCGCGAATCGCGGCCCGCAGACGGTCCAGATCGGACCCGTTAACCGGCCGTCTCCCCACCCGTTTGTATGGACGACGACCTCCCGGCACGAGACGTAGCCATCCGCGAACTCGGCCACTCGCGGTACGACGCAGCCGCCGACGCCTACGTCACCGCCGCAAGGGCCGGCCTCGCCGGTCACGGACCGACCGGACACGGCGCGTACGAGTCGACCGAACGCTCCCGGGCTGGGAGCGCACTCGCCGCCTTCGCCACCGCGGCGGTGTGTCGTCGGATCGCCGGCGCGGCGGGACGGGCTCGTGCACACGCTGCAGAGGGTATCGTCGTCGCCGGCGAGCTCCGTGAGCACGTGCTTCAGACGCCTGTCGAGCAAGCGGCGTGTCACGAGTTTGTCGGCGACCTCCGTGCAACCATCGGCGATACGGAGCGCGCGAGCGAGGCGTACGACCGTGCGGCCGCAGCGTACGGCGACCTCACGCTCGACTCGCCGGGCGCCGAGACCGGTCGCCCGTTCCTCCAGGCCGGCACGGAACTCGCGGCACACCTCTCACGGCCGGACGACCTCTCGTGGGACGACCTCCACGGCAGCGGCGACGACGCACTCGACCGCCGCGTTCGGCTCAAACGGTCCCGAACCGCGACCATCGTCGAGGCTCGGGTCTCCGACGGGAAACTCCACGCGCCGCGTGGGTCGACCGAGTACAACACGGGACGGTTCCGCTGTCCGGACTGCGGGTCGGACGACGTCAACTACGTCGCCGACACGACGCTCTGTCTGCGGTGTTCAACGCCGACCGACGCAGTGTGACCGCGTGTGACGCCTCGTCGCTCACGCGACGTGGTTCACACCCCGATACCCACGCGGCTCAGCTCACGGGTCCTCACGCAGCGCGCTCGCGAAGTAGTCGTCACCACCGAGTCGGTCCGTGATATCTTCGAGGTGGCCGCGGTCGCAGACGTCACATCGCTCCGCCGATGCCGGTGGTGACGGCCGCGCGAACACCGTCGCACAGCGGTCGCAGGCGACGAATCGGAGCCCCGTCATCCGAGGTAGTCGAAGGCGACAGCGAGGTTGTTCGCGCCCCGGAAGACGAAGCGGTATCGTCCCGGCTGCAGCGACGGACACACCCGCGCGCTCGACTGCGGATGGTCGGCGACGACGCCGGACTCGGTCAGTTCGATCGACCACTCGAATCCAGCTCCTGGGGAGAGCCGGATCAGCTCGTCGGTGTACTCGAACACGCCGTCGTCGTCGCCGCGCACGTCGACCCAGCCGTCCGCGGTCTGTACCTCGAATGCGTATTTGTGCCGGTTCTCGACGCCTATCGGCCGCGCCGAGACGTTTGTTAACCGGATCTGGACCGTATCGCCTCGATTGAACCGTACTGACCCATTCTCACGCTCGCCGCCGTTGCTCGTGGTCTCGTTGCTCCCGTCGGGCTTGTGTACCCGAAGCGCTAGACCGGAGTCAGTCGTCACACCGCCACCTGCTCCCCAGTTTACCGGCGGCTCGTAGCCACCCCCTACGCGCTCGAACGCCTCATCCGAGCAGGTCAATGCAGCCGGGACCGCCGGTGGGTCACCGCTCGGCTCTACGACACCGTTGAGCGCGGCGGGGTCGCGGACGCCGTCGGCCGCCGACAGGGTGGTAGTCGTGTCGAACCCGTCAGTGATGGTGACACGCGTCGTCGACGGCGCCGACGCAACCGCAACCCGACAGAACACACCCACGAACGTGATCGCTTGTCCGCAGATCGCTCCCTCGTCGCCCGTGTTGACGGCGGTCGCAGTCACCGTCAGCCGGTCACCGTCGACAGAAACATCTTCCACTGTGATATGCCCGTAACAGGTGTTTGGTCCAACCGACTCGACG
Organism: Halorubrum orientale; assembly: GCF_059623105.1. Taxonomy (NCBI): domain Archaea; kingdom Methanobacteriati; phylum Methanobacteriota; class Halobacteria; order Halobacteriales; family Haloferacaceae; genus Halorubrum; species Halorubrum orientale. The sequence goes on from NZ_JBSPSR010000001.1 coordinate 270,716, forward strand.
TAGAGGAGCACCGCCGCGTCGAAGTCCGTCTCTTCGACGAAAGCGGTCGTCTCGGTATCGGCGTCGCGTAGGAGCCACGCCGCGTCATCGCGCGCTTCGATCAACGTACAAAACCCTGGTCGCTCGTCCCGTCGCCAGGCGGGACCCGAAAGTGCCCGTCCGACCTGGTGGACGGTCACGTCGGTGACTGCAGACGACGAGCCGCCCTCGTTGACGTCGGTGCCGGTCGCGTTGGTGTCGACTCCCGCGTTTGACCCGCCGTCCGTCGATCCGTCTCCGCCGTCGTCCACGCACCCGGCAAGTGTCGCGAGTCCGCCGAGTGTCCCGACGCCCGACAGCGTCGACCGTCTGGATAGCTGATGCATGGGTCGAGGTACGTCGCCATCGAATAAGTGTGTCGGGGGCGCAGGCGACAGCCGCGTCGCGCTCAGGGCCGCACGAAGAGCTTGCCGAGCGACTCTCTCGGGACGCCGGCTGCCAGTCCAAGCGCTACGCCGACCCGGGCCTTTGCTGCCGGTAGGTCGTCGGCGAAGACGACACCGTGCTCGGACAGCGTGACCGCGCCTCCGGGCGTGCCGTACACCGGTTCGGTTGGCCCTACCGGCCGCCCAGCAACGACGACCGGTACCCGCGGTACGGCCTCGGCGATGGCGTCACCGATGGCACCGGTTGCGTTACCGAGGCCGGTCCCCTCGACGACGATTCCGCCGACATCGGCATCGAGCGCCCGTTCGATCCCGGCCCCCGAGACGCCCGTCCCCGACGGGATAACCGGGACCGCTGGCACCGACTCCTCGGCCGCCTCGGGGTCTGACGCGTCTATTGATCCGTCAGGCGCACACAGTGGCTCGCTTGCGACGCCCCGGCATGGCTCCCGGAGCAGTCGCGTCGTCGACCGTGTAACCGTCGCGACCGGGGCTGACGCCGGCGACGCCATCGTCGAGAGCGCGTTGCTGTGAGTCTTCACTGCAGCGCGACCGGCGTGGACCTCGTCGTCGAACGCGACGTGAACCCCGGGAGCGAACCGCTCGTCAGCGGCTGTTCTCACTGCGAGCGACAGGTTCGCTGAAACGTCACTCGACGGTTCATCGAGCCGTCGCTGAGCTCCGGTTACGACAACCGGAATGGGGAGGTCGGTCAGCAGGTCAAGCGCATAGGCGGTGTCGGTGAGCGTGTCGGTCCCGTGTGTTACGACGATCCCGTCCGCACCATCGGCGACGGCCTCGCGTGCGACGGTGACGACGGCAAAGAGGTCTCGCCAGCGAACGTCGAACCCGGGCTGTGCACACGCTTCGCGCGCCGACACAGTCGCGTAGTCGGTTACACTCGGCACCGCGTCGATAAGGTCCGATCCGTCTTTCGCCGGTGCCGCGCCGTCCGCGTCCGGCTCCGAAGCGATGGTGCCGCCGCAGGCGACGACACATACGTGTGCGCCCGGCTCGTCGGTGTCGTGGTCCATGACCGTGCTGCTCGGGCGATGGACAAATGGTTTCGCCCCTCGGCAGTCGTCGTGTGGCTGCCGGCACAACACAGATATCGAAACGGCGGCTCTCAGGCGTTTGTAAAATGTCTACGCTGATCTCGTCGGCTCGTAAACGGTTCCGAAACCGTCGTGAAATCCGTGAATCTCGTCGAACGCTCTGTGGGCTATATGTGGCCACCACCCGTGTGTCCAGTCGTCAGATGTCCACTCGCGTCTCCCTCCCGGCACTCGCTCACCGCGTTCCCCTCGCCGCTCAGCTCACGCACACCGTCCGTGCAGCCGCGTTCTGGACGGCCGTCGTCTCGCCTATCGGCTACCCGATACTGCTCTCGGTTGGCCTCGAGGGCACGACCGGACTGGCGTTTCTCGGCTTACTCTGTCTCAACGCGCTCGCGCTCGCCGTCGGCCACGACTACGACCCGAGCGGGGGCGGTGATACCGGTGGTACTGGTAGCACGGAGCCGTCCGGCACCCGCGACGGCACCGCCAACACTCGCTAACGGGCCAGTCGACCCACGCGGCCGCATGCTCCCGGTCTCGAAGCGCTTACCGGTTCTCGGCCCGAGCAAATCGTATGACCGACGCGACGCAGGTCGAGTGGCGGCCGTGGGGGCCTGAGGCGTTCCGTGAGGCGGACGAGCGCGATTGTCCCGTGCTGCTCTCGCTTTCGGCCACTTGGTGTGCGGGCTGTCATGAGATGGACGTGACGACGTATGCCGAGCCCAGGGTCGCCGCCAACGTCAACGAGTGGTTCGTGCCGGTCCGTGTCGACATCGACCGCCGACCACGCGTTCGTGAGCGGTACAACATGGGTGGCTTCCCGACCACGGCGTTTCTCACCCCCGACGGCGAGCTCCTCACGGGTGCAGGGTACCTCGGTGTCGCTGGGATGCGCCAGGTCCTCGAGTCCGTTGGAGAGATGTGGCGCGAGGAGGGCCGCGATGCCGGCCGCGTTCCCCGGGCGCTGACAGACGACCGACCGCCCGCCGGAGATCTCTCGGGGGCCGTTGAGCGTCACCTCGTCGGCCAACTCGAGTCGGCGTACGACGAGCGCCACGCCGGTTGGGGCACCGACGCGAAGTTCCCGCTCCCACGTACCGTCGAGTTCGCGCTCACCCGCGATCGCGACCGTGCGCTCCGCACCCTCGATGCGGTCCGTGATCACCTCGCCGACGACGTCGCCGGCGGCTTCTTTCGGTTCGCCGGTGCACGTGACTGGAGTGACGTGGCCTACGAGAAAACCGCCGATACGAACGCGGCGGTCGTCCGCGCGTTCGCTCACGCGTACCTCTACACGGGTGCATCCGCGTACCGCGAGCCTGCCGCGGCTGCGGCTGGCTTCCTCACTGACGACCTGTGGACTGGCTACGGCGTCGGGGGAAGTTTCGGCCCCGGACTCGGCCGTGCGTACTACGCTGCCCCGGCCGAAGATCGGACTGACCTTGACCCTCCGCGTCGAGACCTCACCGTCTTCGCGGGGGTGAACGCACTTGCGGCTGACGCGCTGCTCACGCTTGCGGCGTACACGGACGACACCGAGTCCCGGGAGTACGCCGACCGAATCCTCGACGGGCTCACGCGTGACCTCGTTGACACGGAGACCGGACGGGTACGCCACTTCCGGCCGGCCGACGACGAGACCGCCCCCGTCGACCTCCTCGAAGACGTCTCCCGCGTCGTGAGTGCCTTCGTTCGGGCCGGCGGCGTGCTCGGATCCGGCGTCGACGTCGCCCGGGCGGTCGCCGACCGCGCGATCGACCGACTTCGCGTCGACGGCTCGTTCGTCGACGGGCCGCGGTCCGGACCGGCCCTCCTCGACCGGCCGTTTCGGCCGCTCGATGGTAACGTGGAGTTAGCACTGGGGCTGTGTGACCTTGCGGCCATCACCGGCGAGGACCGGTACCGTGTGGTCGCCCGCGAGACAGCCGCGGCGTTCGCCGGTGCGACCGACCGACTCGGCGTCCAAGTTGCCGCGTACGGCAGTCTCGTCGGTCGGCTCCAGCGAGGAACGACGACGATCGTCGTCGGCGACGAGCCGGGGAGTAACCTCCACCGTGCCGCCTGGCGGGTCGCAGACCACGAGAAAGTAGTCGTTCCGAACGCCCATCGTGAGGGGGCGCCGACGCCGCACCGCGTGGCGCCCGGATCGGCAGTTGTGGTCGTCGATGACGATATTTCTGAGCCGGCGACGACACCCGACGAGCTGATGACGCGGGTCGCAGCCGTCGCGGAGTCGTGGGCGTAGACGCCGTTTCGACCCTGCTTATCGCCCGAGCTCGCCTCTGAGGTCGCCCATGGTGACCTCCCGCTCCGCGTGGGCGTTGTGCTGGTGGATCGATTCGTCGTTCGATTGTTTCATGTGAATCACGGCGTCGTCATTCAGGTGGTCGAACTCGGCTATCGTCCCCTCAGCGAGCGCTCGCACACAGTCTTCGACGAACTTTGCGTCGGCGTGTGCTTGATACGTCATGTGGTCCTCGTCGGGACGCTTCGCCATGTTGTAGATCCGCGCACTCATCGAGTCGCGGGCGACGTCGATCACGTCACGAAGGTCGACCGCTGGATTTCCGTCGGTCGTGACCGTGAGCGTCGCGTGGCCGCGCTGGGAGTGGCCCGGCTGTGGGACGGCCTCAAGGAAGGCTTCTGTGGTCTCCTCGTCGACGCCCAACCGGTTGAGCTCCTCGCGGGCGCGTGATTCGGACATTCCCTGTGAGCACGGACAGACCGTCATCCCTGTGACTTCCGCGCCAATCTCCGCGCGGGTCCCCTCATCTGTCGCGGTTGCACTCGCGATTATTGTCGCCGTACTCTGGGTTTCGAGCCCTGAAGCAGGCGTCTCCTCGCGTGTGACGAGCTCCGCCGTCATCGACACCTCGGCGGTGGTCGTGTAGTCGTGTTTCTCGAGTAGTCGCTCTGCGGCGTCGCCACAGACGTCCTCGACTCGGTACGCTTCCTCGCGGGTGATCTCCTCTAAGATCTCGTCTATCGTCGCGAGGTTCCGTGACATGTCGATTCCTTTCCGGCCGCTCGGGAGATCGACGAACACCTCGAACTCCGCCATGAGAACGATCGGGCGCTCGTCTTTGCGCGCGAGCTTGACGAGTTTCTCTACGCCGGTGACGCCGACCTGCGAGAGCCCGACCGTCACGTCGGGAGCCGACGCCTGTACGTCCGGCAGCTGATGACTCATTACGCATATTCCACGGTAGCGACGTGATTAGTGCTTTCGATACCACGACACCTCGGTTGGTCGACCGATCACACAGCTCCCTCGAGAGCACCCGACAGCTGTCGTGCCGCCTGATACCGCCCTCGTCGCGTAACGCACGATTTATACCCTCGGCAGCGGAATCATTTCTCAACGACTATGCCGAGTTCCAATGGCCCCCAGAAGGCGACCCGAAACAAGCTGTCGAACGACCCACGAGACCGTGGCACGTCTCCGCCACAGCGAGCGATCCAGGAGTTCGAACCCGGCGAGACCGTCCACCTCAAGATCGACCCGAGCGTGCAGGACGGGCGGTACCACCCGCGGTTCGACGGTCGCACCGGCACCGTCACCGGGAAACAGGGGGCCGCGTTCACCGTCGAGATATCGGACGGCGGAACGACGAAGACGCTCATCGTCCGCGCCGCGCACATGCGCTCGCAGCAGTAAGATGACGATATTCAAGGAGAAAGTCGACGAGGAGTACTTGACCACCGCCGAGGCGAAAGCCATCCTCGCCGAGATCGAAGCCGACCGCGCAGCCGACGAGGAGCGAGAGCTTCGGTACGAACTCGCTCGCGCGATCGAACACGTGAATCGATTCGGCCACCTCGACGCCGAGGAATCCCGCGAGCTCGTCGAAGCGCTCATCGACCTCGATCCAATCGACGTCTCGACCGCGGTGAAGATCACCGACCTCCTCCCCGAAGACCGCACCGAGCTTCGGTCGGTGTTCGCCCAGGAGCGCTACTCGCTCGACGGCGAGGAGCTCGACGAGGTCCTCGCCATCGTCGCCAAGTACGCGTAACGGATCCGACGGTCGTCACCGTCGCGGAACGCATTTGAACGTCGCTGAGACGCTCGGGATTCCCTGGTATCGCTGTCGACACTCTTTAGCCGGCAAACGTGGGGTTTACGCCGGCTGACGGCCTACACTCAGGTATGACCGATCGATCGACGAGACCCACGCCCGCGTACGGGTCGCGCGATCCGGACGGCCTTGCGCGCCGCGCCGGCGCCCAGGCGAACCCCGACCGCGATCAACACTTCCTCGTCGACGATCGCGTGCTCGACCGACTCCCGACCTACCTTCCGGAAACCACCGACACGAGCCACCTCCTCGAGATCGGCGGCGGCGCCGGCGCCCTCACCGACCGACTGCTCGCACACGCGGGTGACGGTACGGACGACCCGGCGACGACGTCGCCGTCTGGACGGGTTACGGTCGTCGAGCGAGATCCGGCATTCGCCGCGTTTCTGCAGACGGAATTCTCGGGGGCCGTCGAGACGGGCGCGCTCGAGGTAGTCGAGGGAGACGCTCTCGACGTATCGCTGCCGTCCTTTTCCGCCTGTGTCGCGAACCTGCCGTACGGCGTCTCCTCTGCGATCGCCTTCAGACTCCTGCCGACCGGCCGGCCACTTGTGTTGATGTTTCAAGCCGAGTTCGCCGACCGGATGGTCGCGTCGGCCGGAGAGTCGGCGTACGGCCGGCTCTCCGTCTCTGCGCAGCACTACGCCGACGTCGAGATCGTCGAGCGCATTCCAAAGGAGGCGTTCGACCCACAGCCCGCCGTCGAGAGCGCGGTCGTCCGCTGTGTGCCACGGGAGCCGGCGTATACAGTCGACGATGAGGCGTTCTTTTTACGCTTCGTGAAAGCGCTTTTCACCCAGCGCCGGAAGACGGTTCGAAACGCCATCCGAAACACTGCCCACATTTCCGGGCTCGGCACCCCCGAGGCGGTCGTTGAGGCGGCCGAGGAGTCGCGACTCTCGCGTCGACCGGGTGACCTCTCGCCGTCAGTATTCGCAGCGCTCGCGCGGCTCGCGGCGACCCACGGCGAACCGGAGGCGGACCCGTCGTAATGGTCGCTGCGGCCGGCGCTGGCAGCGTGTTTGCCGCGATCGAGCTGTTAGTCGTCCTACCGGATATGCCGGTCGCTACTGGCGTCGTTGATCGACTCGACACCGCCACACTTCGACGGATCGCGGTCACTGTTGCCGTCGCCGCCGCCGTGTTCGCGACCCGTCTCGTCGTCGGCCGTGTGAAGCGTCGCGCTGACGCCCTCTCGACGACGCACCGGCTACTCCTCTCGACGTCGGTGGCGGCCACCACCGCGGCTGGCGTGCTCGCGCTCCTCGTGGTGTGGGAGCGAAGCGGCGCAATCGTAGACGCTGTCCAGTCGGCGGCGATCGCAGACCAGTTGTCGAACGTCGTGCTCGCGGTGATCCTGCTCGCGAGCGCGTACGCCCTCACAGACTTCCTCGGTGGGGTGATTCGCGAAGTTGCCGCCGAGAGCACGGCGGTCTCCGACCACCAAGAAGAGGTGCTTCGGCGGGTGCTCCAACTCTCGGTGTACACCGCAGTCGGGCTGGTGACCGTCGGGCTCTTCACCGACAACGTCGGCGGCCTCCTCGTTGGGGCTGGGTTTTTGGGGATCGTCGTCGGGATGGCCGCCCGCCAGACGCTCGGGGCGGTCCTCGCTGGCTTTGTCTTGATGTTTTCGCGCCCGTTCGAGGTCGGCGACTGGGTGTCGGTCGCCGAGTACGAGGGCACGGTGACGGAGATATCGATCCTCAGTACACGACTGCGGTCGTTCGACGGTGAGACGGTCACCATTCCGAACGACGAGGTGCGGTCCGGCGCGATCGTCGACCGATCGCGGCGCGACCGACTCCGTATCGAAGTCGAGGTCGGCGTCGACTACGCGGCCGACCTCGAGCGGGCAACCGCGGTCGTCGAAGACGCCGTCGTCGACGTCGACGGGGTCACCCGGATGCCACAGCCGAACGCCGTGACGAAGCAGTTCGCCGACTCGGCGGTGGTGCTCGGCGTCCGCTACTGGATCTCGAATCCGAGCATGCGAAAGCGATGGCGGACACAGACCGACGCGATGCACGGTATCAAAGCCGCCCTCGAGGCGGCAGGGATCACCATCCCGTTCCCACAACAGACGCTGTCGCGCCGGACCGATGCCGTCGACACCGCCCTCGACGCCCGGGTCGGCGGCGAGGCGACGGACGCCGTACAGACCAACGCGAACACAGAGGCCGATCCGACCCAGGCGGACGCACCGGCCGACACGGGCGCGTCGACGACCGACACCGGGGAGTCCGACACGTGACCCGACTCGATCGCGACCAGCCGACGGTGTACCGTCCCGCAGAAGACTCGGGGCTCCTCGCCGAGGCAGCGGTCGCGGGAGCCCACGGCCGCGTCCTCGAGGTCGGCACCGGGTCCGGGTGGGTCGCAGAACAGCTCGCGACCGAGCGTGGTCTCCACGTCGTCGGCAGCGACCGAAATCCGCACGCGGCCCGTGAGGCATGCGACCGTGGCGTCGAGGCGGTCGTCGCCGACCTCCTCGAGCCGTTTCGTGCCGACGCCTTCGACACAGTGTGTTTCAATCCGCCGTATCTCCCGACAGACCCCGACAACGAGTGGGACGACTGGATGGAACAAGCGCTCTCTGGTGGTGAATCCGGCCGGGAGGTCATCAAGCCGTTCTTGACCGACGTCGGTCGAGTGCTCGCGCCCGGTGGCGTCGTCTTCCTCCTCGTCTCGTCGCTCACGGAGTACGAGGCAGTACTCGAGTTGGTCACGGCCGCGGGCTTCTCACACACCGTCGCGCGTGAGGCGTCGTTCCCGTTCGAGACGCTCACCGTGTTGCGACTCGAGGCGGTAGATAATTCGGGCGCATAAATACGGTTCGCAAATATTATACAGCGGCATACCGAATGCTCGGTGATGACCGAACGAGTCGCGGCTACGCCGGGAATCTACCCGCTCCCGGACTGGGCGAAAGAGTCGTTATCTGAGCTCAAGGGACATCAGAAGGGTGATCTCTTGGGCGGCAACGAGGGCGGGGCGATAGCCGAAGCGTACGACGAGGTACGCATCGAACACGTCGACGACCAACTCGAGGCCGGCCTCGACCTGCTCGTCGAGGGACAGGGCCGGTGGGACGACATGCTCGCGCATCCGCTCACGCTCCACGACGCTGTCGAGACCGGTGGGATCGTCCGCTACTACGACAACAACAACTTCTACCGCGATCCGCGGGTCACCGGGGCGCTCGACGCCTCCGGCGACGTCGCGGCCGAACTCGAGGCGGCAGCCACTATCGCGCCCGACGAACCGCTCGCGGCGACGCTGCCCGGCCCCTACTCACTCGCTGACCTCGCGACCGACGAGCACTACGGTGACGAGGCGACGTTCCAGGCCGCGATCGCCGACTACCTCGCCGGTGAGGTCACCGGGTTCCCCGAACACGAGACGTTGTTCCTCCTTGAGCCGTCGCTCGTCGAGAACCCGCCAGTTGACGGCACCGAGTCGCGCGCGACCGACGCGATCCGGACTGTCGCCGACGCTACCGACGCCGACGTGGTTGTTCACACCTACTGGGGCGCGCTTGACGAGAAACTCTACGCGCACCTCGTCGACGAGGCAGGCGCAGACGCGTTGGGGCTCGATCTTATCGCTGGCGACCGCGACGACACGGTGTATAACGTTCAGGAGTACGGCGCGACCGACTCCGTCGCCTTGGGGCTCGTTGACGGCCAGAACACGCTCGTTGAGGAGCCAGAGACGATAGCCGAGCGGGTCGATTGGTTCGAGTCGAAGGCGCCGGCACAATCGTACGAGACCACATACCTGCTCCCGAACACCGAGCTGTTTTATCTCCCAGAGAACAAGTACCGCGCGAAGCTCGCGGCGCTCGCGGCCGCCACGGAGGTGGTGGCGTAATGGTTCGCACCCCTGCTGGCAACCGCGCGCAGTTCCGCCCCGCAGATCACCCGAACGAGACGTTCCTGTTGACTACCGTCGTTGGCTCGTATCCCAAGCCGAAGTGGCTGAACCGCGTTGACGAGCTGGTTAAGGACCCCGACTCGAAGTTTGACGCGACAAACCTTACAGAGGCACACGACGACGCCTGCCGGCTGATAACCCATGAACACGAGCGCGCCGGGCTCGACACCGTCGTCGACGGCGAGATGCGCCGCAACGAGATGGTGGAGTTCTTCGCCGACCGCATCGACGGTTACGAGTTCAACGGACCGGTGAAGGTGTGGGGGCACAACTATTTCGATAAGCCGAGCGTCGTCGAGGAGGTCACCTACGACGAACCGTGGCTTGTCGACGAGTTTGACTTCACCACTGGTGTGGCCGAGCGCCCGGTGAAGGTCCCGATTACGGGGCCGTACACGCTCGGCTTCTGGGCGTTCAACGAGGCGTATCCTTCCACCGAGGAGCTGGTCTACGACCTCGCGGACCTCGTGAATGAGGAGGTCGAGCAGCTCGTCGATGCCGGCGCGCGGTACATCCAGATCGATGAGCCCGCGCTGGCGACGACGCCCGAAGACCACGCCATCGTCGGCGAGGCCCTCGACCGGATCGTCTCTGGCATTCCCGAGGAGGTGCGGATCGGACTTCACGTCTGTTACGGCGACTACTCGCGGATCTACCCCGAGATCAACGACTACCCAATCGACGAGTTTGACGTTGAGCTGTGTAATGGCGATTACGAGCAGATCCCGACGTTCACCGACCCCACGTTCGAACCCGACCTCGCGTTAGGCGTCGTCGACGCCCACACCGCCGAAGTCGAGCCCGTCGAGGAGATCAAAGCGAACATCAGAGAGGGCCTGCGCGTCGTGCCGCCAGAGAAACTCACGATCTCGCCCGACTGTGGGCTGAAGCTGCTACCGCGAGAGATCGCGTACGGAAAGACCGAGAACATGGTCACGGCCGCCCGTGAAGTCGAAGCCGCGATCGACGCGGGCGAAATCGACCTCGACGCGCCGGCAATGAGCGACTGAGAAGACTGCCGTTGTGAATCGCGCTCGTGGTCGCTCACTGCAGGCGCTCGACTGTACGACTGAGCAGTCGCCGTTAAGTACACGCCGACCCGACGGCCCGGCATGGATATCGGTGTGACCGTCGGTGACGATCTTGACCGGCTGGCGGCATCGCCGGCGGCGTTCGACTTCGTCGAGCTCGGCGTCGGCGCGGGTAGTCTCCCGCCGGCGGAGATCGACCCTGCCCGGCTCGAACGCGGGCTCGCCGACCGTGACCTCGTCGTCCACCTTCCGTACAGCCAGCTCCTCACGAGCTACGCACCCGAAGTCAACGACGCCATCCTGGCCTATCAGCGTCGACTACTCGAGTCGGTAGGCGCACTCGGCGCGACGAAGGCCGTCCTCCACGCCACCTCTGCTGACCGTGACGACGTGGCGTTTCGCGAGACAGCGGTTGAGCAGGTTCGACGTATCGTGGCGGTGGGTCACGAGGCTGGCGTCGAGGTGGTTGTCGAGAACGTCGGCCATCAGCACCGCGGCATCCAGCTGTCAATTCTTGGCGACATCGCAGACGAGACCGGCGCGTCGGTATGTTTCGACGTGGGCCACGCCTACATGGAAGGCGGTAATGATGCGATCCGACGGTTCCTCCGTCGTCACGAGGACCAGGTCTCACATCTTCACTGTCACGACGTTCGCCGGCGCGGTGATACGCACATGCCCGTGGGTGCCGGCGAGGTTGACTACGGTGTCGTGAGCAACGGCCTCAACGACTTCGACGGGACAGTCGCTCTCGAGGTGTTCACCGATGACGACGCGCTCTTATGTGACTCGGCGGCACGTGTCGCCGACCACCTCGGTGCCGAGTGGTGAGCCAGTAGTCGTGGCGGTCGTAGGCGTCCGACTCGCTCAGGCGTCTTTCGACGACCCGTCGTCGCCCGCGTCGTCGCTCTCGCCCGCGTCGTCGCTCTCGTCCACGTCGTCGTCGCGAGACTCGGCGGCCTCCTCCTCGTCGTGCTGGTCGTCGACTCCCCCGCCGTGCTGGTCGTCAACTCCATCGTCGCCCACCTGTCGTTTGATCGATTCTAACTCGGACTCGACGTCGACTGCCGGCCGGGCCGACTCATCGGGCGACTCGGTCGACTCGTCGTTCGCCGCGTCCTCGGTCTCGTGGGTGCGGTCCTCAGACGCTCGGTCGCTCGTGTCTGCACTCGGTCCGGTCACGTCGATGTGGACCGCGTCGGGTCTCTCGGCCGACGTGCGATCTGGCGTCGACTCACGACGATCCTCCGTCGACTCACGACGGCCCGTCTGCGACTCCTGTGAGTCAGATCGTCGGCTCGCGTCCGCGTCGGCCTCGGCTCCCTGGATGGCGGCTTCCACCTCCGCGGAGAGGTCGCGCGCCTCCTCGAGGATGGTTCGTGAGACCGCCTCCTCGGGGAGGTCTGCCTCCTCGAGGGCTCGCTGCAGTTCTGAGAGCGACCGTGCGAGGCCGGTCCGTGCGCCGTCTCTGACGGCGCCGAGGGGGGTGCCGGAGGTGCCGGTGTCGTCGCGAGCGCGTCGTTGCTCGTCGCCAAGGCGTCCCTCAGGGTCGACGAGTCGCAGGGCCCCCCGCACTAGCTCCAGCGACGTGATCGTCGTCTCAAGAAGGGCGATCACGGTTGGGATGGTGTACTGCTCGGTGAACCGTAGCAGCTCCGTGAGCCGTGGGGGACGCGGTGGCGTCCGACGATCGCTCTCGCGAAGGTCCTCGCGGAGGTCGTCGAGAATCACCGCGAGCTCGTCAAGCCGCGCCGCGATATCATCGTCTCGTGGGTTGTCGCGCTGGCTCATGACCACTCGTTGGTCGTGATGGCGTAAAAACCCGTCAGGGGATCACTCAAACCGGCCGCGACGATACTGTACGGGCCACTCGACGTCGACACCGAGCTCGTGGGCAGCCTCAAGTGGCCAGTAGGGATTTCGGAGCAGCTCGCGACCAAGTGCGACGAGGTCGGTACGACCATTACGTACCAGCGCGTCCGCATGGGCCGGTTCGGTCACCTTCCCGACGGCCGCGACCGGGATGTCGGTGGCCTCGCGGATCGCCTCGGCGTACGGCACCTGGTATCCCGGGCCGGCGTTCGGGAGCTGCTGGTCGGGGTGGATGCCGCCCCCAGAGACGTCGATCAGGTCTGTGCCGGCCTCGGCAAGCAGCGGTGCGAGTCGGACGGAGTCGTCGACGTCCCACGACTCGCGGTCGGGGAGCCAGTCCGTCGCCGAGATTCGCACGAACACCGGCTTGTCGTCGGGCCACACTGCTCGTACGGCTTCAACAACCTCACACACGATTCGAGTCCGGTTCTCAAAACTCCCGCCGTAGTCGTCGTCGCGGTCGTTCGTGACCGGTGAGAGGAACTGGTGGAGCAGGTAGCCATGTGCGGCGTGTACCTCGGCGACCTCGAAGCCCGCCTCGAGCGAGCGCATCGCGGCGTCGGTGAACGCCTCGATCACGGCGGCAATGTCTTCTTCGTCCATCCGGCTGGTTGCGGCTGTCTCCTCGCCCGGGTACGGCTCGTCGGTGGCCGAGTAGGTCTCCCAGCCGTCCTTGTGATCCGCCGGGAGCGCGTGCCCGCCTGCTGAAGGCGGAGCGTGTGATCCCTTGCGGCCGGCGTGTGCCAGTTGGATAGCCGGAACGGCACCCTGTGACTTGACGAACGAGACGATCGGTTCGAGGGCAGCAGCGTGTTCGTTCGACCAGATGCCGAGACAGTCGGGTGTGATCCGGCCGCGCGGCTCAACGGCGGTTGCTTCCGTCATCACGAGTCCGGTACCACCGACCGCGCGTGTGCCGAGGTGCACGCGGTGCCAGTCGGTCGCTATCCCCTCTTTGGCCGAATACTGACACATCGGTGAGAGCGCGATCCGATTCGGTATCGTCGTCTCCCGGAGCGTGAACGGATTGAACAGTGCGTCGGTCATCGACGAGAGGTCGGTGTCGGCGGGCTAATGCCCTCCGGTCTCCGGCACGGATCGCCGGGTATCGACTGCGTGCACCATTTTTAGGCCTACCGAAACCTATAACCCTCACCGACGCCGACCCGGTCGGTATGGAGCGTGGGAATCCGGTCGAAGACGCATCCGACGAGCCGTCCAAAGACGCATCCAACGACTCGGTTGAAGACGCGCGTGGTGAGTCGGTCACAGACGTACCTGATGAGTCGGTCGAGGATCGCCCGACTGTGGCGATGAGCTGTACGTCTCCCGATCGGACGGTGTTCACCGAAGAGGGGAACACCGACGCGTGGATCGCGACGGACCTGACCGTCGAGCTAGATCATTGACGTCAGAACACCCCGAAGATGAACCCGACGCCCATGAGGATGAGGATCGCAGCGGAGAAGGCTGGTAGATACGGTGTATACTTGGTGACGGTTTCTTTGTGATGCTGATAGCCTGCGACTAGTAGCATCGTTAGTCCGACGATGCCGACGATCACCGTACTCGCGTATACACTCATCAACTCAAGACAGTAGCTTGACCCGGCACAGAGCGCGATGATTTCGAACTCCTCCTCGTGAGCGAATCCGAGCAAGAAGGCGAACCACGCGATTCCAAACAATCCCCGCTCTGCAATCTCACTGGAGTCACCATCCGTGTGTGAGTGCCCACCGAAGAACGGCACGATCCGTCTCAGCCGAGACCCGATCTCCTCTCCGTCTTGTGCGTCCGGGTGGACGTGCACATCATCGTGGCTGTCGCCGTGGTTGGAGTGATTCGTCGACTCGTGGTCGTGACGATTGTGTGAGTGAGCGTGGTCGCCTTCGTGACTACCGTGTGAGTGGTCGTGACGGTACTCTCGGACCCCGAGACCGATTAACAGCACGCCCGCAACGACACTGACTGGGCCACCGATCTGAACCCCATTGAGGATCGTGAGTGGCTCGTTCACCTGGGTGAGACTGAAATAGGACTTCGCGTAGAAGAACACGCCCACCATCGTGAGACTGCTGACGAGGTGGCCAATACCAATGATGAGTCCCGCTATGAGTCCATAGAGCCACTTGTTCGTCTGATCCAACGCGTACGAGGCGGCGACGGGCCATCCGTGTCCAGGCTCGACTCCGTGGACGGCCCCAAGTGCGACCGCCCCAAGCAAGAGGCCGACCATGTCGCTAGGTATCATCGTCATACTCTGCACTCGACACGAATGCCGAATAACGGTTGTTAATACCTGATTGGGGGAATCATCATACTTGGGGCTCTTGTGTGTGGATCCCAAGTGCGGGTGTATGCGAACGAGTTTCAATATCCCCGACGCAGTGGTCGACGAGTTCGATCAGGTCTGGCAGGACGAAGAGTTGGATAACCGATCCCGGGCCGTCCGCGAAGCGATGCAAGAGTACATCGAGTCGCATTCTCGGCTCGAAGACCTCTGCGGGGACGTTATCGCGCTCGTCGCCTTCGACTACCGCCATCACGAGGTAATCGAGGAACTCCACGGGGTTCAACACGAGTATCAAGACGTGATCCTCAGCACGGGCCACACGCACCAAGGGGAGTGGTGTCTCGAGTCATTGTTCTGTCAGGGTTCCGGTGAACGCGTTCGGGAGTTGACCTACCGTCTTCGTGACTTCGACGGCGTGAATCGGGTGAAGGTAATGGTGATTCGAGATACCTGAGCGCGACGCTCCCGACCAGGTAGGCACGTTGCTGTCGATCGTGGAACGATAGCATGCGTACACTGCTTGACTTCCTCCCACGACTGAAGTCGTGGGATTCCTCTGTTGGGATGTCGGACTATGCCGATTCCACAGAGGCAACATTCCCCACTGTTCGGCGGGTAATCCGGTCTGTGCGCTCCTCTTTGGGACTTTCCCTCTCGGGAGAGTCTGGTGTCTCCGACCACTCGTGGTCGTCCCACTCAAGGCACACGGGCTGAGCCATCAGCCCCACGTCCGTACCAGTCTCGCGTTCAAGGAACAGCTGACTCGCCTTGAGATCAGCATGTCCCTCAAACCCACACACGCAACGGAACAGGTCACCGTTCCGCGCTGTCTCTTCACGCGCACCGCACTCTGGACACTCTTGGGTTGTCCACGACTCAGACTCCTCCACGACCTCGATGCCGTACTCCTCACAGACATACTCTAGCCGATCGATGAACCGCCGAAACGCCCAGAAGTTGTGCGTCTTCGCGTTCACCTCCGGCTTCCAATGTGTCGAGAGCACGTCTTTGAGATCACCGACATACACAGTCGACACGCCTTCCTCATACAACCGTTCGACGAGGTCACGGACCAGTGCGTCTTGTGCGTGATCGCGTCGGCCGTACTTCCCCTTGGACAGGCGGTCGACTTGCGTACTCGACTGTTGTTGGTCGTCGAGTTTCGATTGAAGTTCCGCGATCCGTTCGGTTGTTTCACGGAACTGGTCAAACGGACTCGAGCCATCGTACAGATATTGGTCGCCGGTCGTGGTGGTACACGCGACGAGGTTGTTGGCACCAACATCCAGAGCGGCCGTGTCATCGGCTAGTGGAGTTGCCCGTGTGTCGTCAGGAATCGTCACGGGCTGTGAAGCTCTGAATGTGTCATCAGTGTCGTCGTACCACAGTTCTAACCGGCTTTGGTCCTCGTAGTCAGGCCAGTTCGGCTCACCGACGATCTCAAGACGGAGGCGGGTCTTCGGGCTGTTGTGTCTGTCTCGGAGGTTTTCTCCGACGACGATCTCAAGTCGGGATCGTGTGCCCCACTCGACGCTGTATGCGTCTTTTCGGATGAGTCCTTTGAGGACACGTCCGTCATCTTTGTTCCCACGGAATCCGGGCGGGGCAGGGTGCTCCGTGACCGACTCGCTCATCCCTCGCACGCGCTCGCGAGCACGCTTTGCGGCTCGCGAGGCGCGCGCCACCGCCTCGTTGCGTGTTGCTCTACTCAGGTGTTCACCCTCGTCGGCGATTGCTCCGCTCTGTGGAGTCGTCGGCTAGTACTCACGACCGTGTCGGTCCGTCGCGCTCGGTGGTCGGTGATACCACAAGCCAGCGCTGTTGCTCGTCGGGTGAAAAAGCGTAGAATGCTGGACGCCGGGGTCGACCGATTACTCGAGCGAGGCTTGGGTGACGAGCGTGTCGTCTTCGAGGTAGTGCTCGATGTGGTGGCCGTGTTCTTCGACGTCTTCGAGGACCTCACGGAACACCTCTTCGGTGCCGTAATCGCCGAGACTCCGCGCCAGCTGGACGTGCTCGCGAAGCATCTCGGTTACCTCGCCGAACAGCTCGAGGTCGTTCTCAAGCGACGGCCGGATGTCGTACGCGTCGGCGTCCTCAGGCGTCACCGGGGCGTGCTCCTCGTAGTTTGCCCCCCCTGAGAGCGGGACCCCGCCGATCGCCTGTGCCCGCTCGGCGAGCTCGTCGGCGTTCTCTTCGAGATCCTCGGCAACCTCTCCGAGGAACTCGTGAATACCGAGGAACTCGGCCCCCTCAACGAGCCAGTGATGCTTTTTGACCTGGTGGTACAGTACGTAGGTGGCCGCGAGGTCGGTGTTCAGTGCATCGACCAACTGCTCGGCTTTCTCCTCGGGAATCCGGAGCGCCTCGCTCTCGTGGACCTCACCGTACGGCTGGCGGGCCTGCTTTTGCGTGCTCATGACATCCCAACAAAGGAGCGCCACCCACTTAGTCTTTTCCACTATGTGAACTCAGGTTTTCACAAGCGAAAATTTTGTTTTCAGATTATCGCGATTACTTGCTATCGTTACCGCCGTCATCGTCAGCGGATTCAGGCGCGACGGGAAGGGAAACGGCTTAATGCGCGACGCGCGCACCGTACGGGTATATGAGCAACGGCGACGACAAGCCGGCCGACGATGCGGTTACCGCCGACGACGCGGTGACCGACGAGCCCGACACGACTGCCCCGGCGCTCCCCGACGAGGCGACCGAGGAATCGCTAACCGAATACCTCGCGGAGATCGCGGCGGTTCTTGAGGACGCCGAGACTGAACCCGCTCTCGATGACGTCGACGCCCTCCTTGACGACGCGGCTGATGCGGTTGCGGACGCCGACCTCCCCGAACCTGACGAGGACGACGAGGACGCTGACGCTCCTCGTGACGAGCTCGAAACAGCGATCGAGTCGATTCGCACCGACGTTGAGGCGGTCCGCGGCCCCTACGCGGCCGACGTTATCGCCTCGATCGACACCGCGGTCGAAACACTCGACGAC
The DNA here is from genome assembly GCF_059623105.1 of Halorubrum orientale. Lineage (NCBI taxonomy): Archaea > Methanobacteriati > Methanobacteriota > Halobacteria > Halobacteriales > Haloferacaceae > Halorubrum > Halorubrum orientale. Next base: position 288,405 of record NZ_JBSPSR010000001.1, read on the forward strand.
ACCGAGTGGACCGCGGCCGGTCGCACCGATGCGTCGGCAGCAGTCGAGACGTTCCTCGCCGACGCGACAGCAGCACTGGACACCGACCCCGTCAACGACAAAGCGGCTACAGACGACGCGGTGATCACAGCCGACACCGAGGACGTCGAACCCGCTGATGTAGTCGCTGGGCTAACGGCTGCCCTCGACACGGCCGCCGAGGCGGTTGCGGACGCCGGGCTTGACCCGGATGACGACGCGGCGACCATCGCGGCGCTCGTCGATGCAGCAGATTCCCTCGAGACGGCGCTTGACGACGCCGAAGAGTGGGACGACCTCGAGACACACGAACAGCTCCGTGCGCAGGGCTACTACGACGTGCTCGGCCACTACAAGGACTTCCCGGTCGAGTGGGCCGCGTTGAAAGAACACGAGACCCGCGGCAACGTCGACATGATCCTCCTCGCGCTCGACGCCCTCGGCTCGGAGTTCATGGAAGATCACTGTCTCGAGTCGCTCGAGCGAATGGGCAAGCGCGGTAAGACGCCCGAGTCGGTAGAAGAGCTACTCGGACGAGCTGGAAAGCGCGACGAGACGGCGATCCGCATCCTCGGCAAGATGGCGGCCACGGAGGCCGTCGAGACGCTCGTCGAATACGTCGACGAGGACTCGAACCCGCAGCTCCAGAAGGCTACCTTCAGGGCGCTCGGTGAGATTGGCTCGACCGACGCCGTCGCCCCGCTCGCGGCGAAGCTCTTCATGGATGACGACCATGTCCGCCCATACGCGGCCCGTGCACTCGGGATGATCGGTGATGCCCGCGCCGTCGACCCGCTCGCTGAGACCCTCGCGAGGGACCCCGACGACGACGTTCGTGCCGCCGCCGGCTGGGCCCTCCGCCAGATTGGGACCCGTGACGCCCTTGAGATGGTCGCCGAATACGCCGACGAGCACTCCTTCGTCGTCCAGACCGAGGCTGAAAAGGCGCAGGCGACGCTCGACGCGGCGGCACAGACGGCCTGAGAGCTGACGCCTCGACCGCACCCGAGCGGTTTGTTCTCCTTCGCGATTCGGCCTGTGTCTCACACCGGTCCCGATCCGAGCGTTTATCTGTGAAACCGCGGCCACCACCCGTGTGCTGCACCTGGTTCGATTCCGCCCCGCGCTCAGCGCACTCTTCGTCGCCAGTCTCGTGCTCGCGACGATTGTGCCGGCTGTCGGTGCTACCGCGATAGCCGACGCGACGGCCTCCGAGCGAGCAGCTGACGAGCTCACCGACGTGTCCGACGACGGTGACGATCCAACAGCGGGCACGACCGGCCCCATCCCGCGCATCCTCGAGCTGTACCCGAACCCGGTTACACACGAGGACCGGGGCGAGTACCTGATCGTTCGGCTTCCCACGCCGGGCAACTGGTCGCTCACGGACGGCTACTTCACGACGGCGATACCGTCGACCGTCAGTGGGGTCGTTGCCATCTCCATGCACCCCGCCGACACGAGGCCCCACCTCGCGGGTCGGTCTCTCGAGGTGGTTCGACCCGATTCGTACTTCCCGCTCGCCACAACGGACGAGCGGATCGTGCTCCGCCGTGACGGTGTCGCCGTGGACGTCGTGGCGTACGATCGTGCTCGCGAGGGGTACCGGTGGCGCGCCGCGTGGAACGAGTGGCGACCAGACGGCTACGAGCCCCGCGGTCCAAAGCGCGTAGGGGGCGCCACCGTGAGGCCGTTCGTGCTCCCGGATTCGCCGCACGTCCCGGTCGAGGTGCTCACGACCGCGTCGGACCGGCTCTACCTCGCCGGGTACACCATCGAGTCCGAACGCGTCGCCGACCACCTCATCGAGGCGGCAGCCCGTGGGGTTGACGTGCGCGTCCTCGTGGAGGGAACGCCTGTTGGTGGGTTTCCCGCGTGCGGCGCCCGCGTCGCAGACCGACTTGTCGCCGCCGGAATATCCGTCCGCGTGTTCGATGGTACTCCGAGACGATTCCGCTTTCACCACGCGAAGTACGCCGTCGTCGACGACAGCGCAGTTGTGCTCACAGAGAACTGGAAACGGTCGGGCACCGGCGGGAACTCAAGCCGCGGCTGGGGCGTGGTGGTCGACGACCGACACGTCGCCGACGACCTCGCTTCATTGTTCACAAACGATACCGGAGGCGCTGACACCCTGCCGTGGACGTCCTTTCGGGCGACGACGTCTGTCCATGGTCCCGCACACCCGGCTCTCCGTGATCAGGGTGGCATCCTCACCTCCGGTCAGCCGTACCCGGCACGATTCTCGCCGCCTCCGGCGACCACCGCAGACGTCGAGCTCCTCACCGCACCCGACAACGCCGGCGACCGCATCGTCGCGCGGGTCGACGCGGCAGACGAGCGCGTCCTCGCCGTGGTCCCCCGCACCGGTGGGCCGGACGGCCGAATCGTTCGGGCGCTCCGCAGGGCAGCCAACCGGGGTGTGGACGTCCACCTGCTCCTCTCGAACGCCTGGTACGACCGCGATCGAAATCGGGCGCTCCTGGAAACGCTGTCGGACGAGCCCATCGCAGTCGCCATCGCGGAGCCACGGAGCCGGTACGAGAAGGTCCACGCTAAAGGCCTCGTGATCGACGACTCTGCGATCGTTGGGAGCCTCAACTGGAACGAGGGTGCCACGACACGAAACCGAGAGGTGCTTCTCGCAGTCGAAGACGCGGAGGTCGCCGACTTCTACGCTCGGACGTACGCAGCCGACTGGCGCGGTGGCGGCGTCCACCTTCCCGTCGGGATGCTTGCCGGGCTCTCAGTAACTCTCGGCGTCGCCGTCGTCGTCACGCGCCGGGAGGTTGCGTTCGCGTGAGTGACCGGTGTCGACCGCGCCAACGGTCGAGGCCTCGCTGGCCGCTCATCTCTCGGGGACCGCCGCCGCCGAGAGCGCCTCGTCGATCTCCGCATTCGCCATCTTCCCGATAAGCGCGTCGATAACCGCCTCTCGCCGCCCCTTCACGAACTTGATCGAGCCGACGACGAGGTGGCCGCCACCGGAGACGCCCGCCTCGGGTAGCTCCTCGTCGAGCTCTGTCACCATCGTCGGAATGTCGAGTCTGACGCCGTCCGAGCGAAGCACCGCGAAGTCTGGGCCGTACCCGATGGTGATGACCGGGTCTCCGGTCGCTTCGACTTTCGCGTCGTGGAGCTCGCCGGTCGTCTTTCCGGGCGCAGGGTAGGTGAAACGGTGTGCGTACTCGTCGACGTCGATCCGGTAGAGGTGTACACCGGAGGCGAGCTGTTCGTGTTCGACGTGCTCGTCGACCGCCTCGAGCTGCCGGTCGACGTCTCGCTCGGATCGCTCGGCGAGAAACGTGACGAGCTCCTCGTGGCGTGTGTCGTCGTCACAGCCGACGTTGAGCGCGTCGTTGACGAGTGTCTTCCCCTCGGCGTACCGGAGCCAGTGGGCGGCGTAGTCGAGTGCCTCGCCGACGTTGAGGAGGTCCTCACGGTCGTAGCCAGCGTCTGCGGCCAGCTCCTCGTACGCACCCATCACCTCGGCTCTCGACCGATCGGAGAGCCCGGCGACAGCTGGGACGTGTCTGAGCTCGTCGGTGATCGATGGATCGACGAGCCGGGCGAGCTCGACGCACATCATCCCAGTCGTGATTCGGTAGTCCTCGCCGTGGAGGTAGGGGTTAACGTGGGCGTCGAGCAGCGGTGCGACCGCATCCGGGTCAGGGTGGTGGTGATCGACTACCGCGATCGGAATGTCGTAGTGAGCGAGATTCTGGTACGCTGGCACGTCCTCTTCGGTTGAGCCGTTGTCGAGCATGAGCAACAACGGGAGCTTTCGTCCGTGTCGCGAGCGCCCCTCAAGCGCGTAGGTGAGGTCCCGCGTGACGTCTTCCATCTCGTAGTAGGGCGCCTTGCTCGGGAGGCGTTTAAAAAGGTGTCTGGCGGCGTCGGGGTCCTCGTGAACGTCGCGAACGAAGCGCTCGAGCGCCAGCTGGAGAGGAATCGCAGCGCACATCCCATCCCCGTCGGCGTGGTGTCGCACGCGGATCGGCCGGCCAGTGAGCACCGCCCGGCGGAGCCGCTCGGCGAGCGCGTGGAGGTCGTCGTGAATCGACTCGAATGCTTCCCACTCGACGAGGGGATCGATGGCTTCGGGCGCCGCCGCGTCGTCGAGTGCCGACTCGAATCGCTCACGGGCTGTCTCGGCGCGGTCACCAGCGAGCGCCGTCAGCGACTCAACCTCAAGTTGGCGTCCCCCTTCGCGGGTCTCGACGGTTCCGGTGACGTGGACCATGTCGCCGACGGATATCGACGGATACGCCCGCACGCCTGCCTCCTCGAAGGCGGCACACGAGACGACACCAGAGGCGTCGGCCACGCCGAAGACGGTCGGGCCACCCGTCTGTTTCGCCTGAACGACTTCTCCTTCGACAGTCACCTGATCGCCGGCGACGAGCCCCTGTACCCGAGAGATGGTGGGTTCGTGCGCCACGGTCTCTGTGCTGTACTCCGCTAGATCTGCCTCGCCGAACGCCACGTCCCCGTTCTCGCGCACGTCGGTCAGCTGGACGATCAACTGGTCGCCCACGGTGTACTGTCCGTCAAGATTCGACTCGTGAACCAGTCCTGAGACCCCGTCGGAGACGTCCACAAAGATGCCGTACTCAACGACTCCGTTGACGACAGCGTGGTAGAGTGCCTCGGTCTCGACGTCTTCAAGCGTGCAGTCTGGTGCGAGGTCGTAGACGACTAGGCGGTCGTCTGTCGTCCCCTCCGCACCTGCTGCGTCGGGCTCGGGACTCGAATCGTCCCGCGTGCCGGAATCCCCGGCAATGTTGTCGCTCATACACGACATTCGACAGCACTCGGTGTTAACCTTGTTATCTTCGTCGCATCCGAGTCGGGACCTCGATCATGTGGGTGCTCTGTCAGCATAGGCGACGTTGTTGTCTGACAGCTGGCTGAGCTGGTGGCCCTACGTCGTTACCGGGTCGACGGTCCGGAACCCATATGAGTCGACGGCGAGTTCCGTCTCACATGCGACTCTTCCGGTCGGACGAGCTCCTCGGGATAGCCCGGGAGACGATGGAGTTCGTCCTTGAGGCCGCCGCGGAATCCCATCCGGACGAGTACATGGGATTCCTCCGCGCCGACGACGCCGAGACGGTTGGGCTCGACCGGGCGGGGCAGGTGATCACAGACGTCCTCGTTATTCCCGGGACGGAGTCAACTCCGCGAAGCGCGTCTGTTCGGACGCACATGAAGCCGAACGATCTTCGCGCCGTCGGATCCGTCCACTCGCACCCGAATGGGGCGCTTCGTCCAAGCGATGCCGACCTCGCGACGTTCGGGCAGGGATCAGTCCATATCATTCTCGGTGCCCCGTACGGCTGGGGCGACTGGAAGGCGTTCGACGCCGGGGGCGCCCAGCGATCGCTTGAGGTACTCGATGTCGAGATGGCCGACGAGCACTTCTTCGATTTCACGCAAGCCGACATCGACCGTGAGCTCGACGAGGAAACCAACCGCGGCGGCTTTTTGTCGTGGCTCCGATGACGCGGGTCGTCGCACAGGGCACGTTCGACCTGCTTCACCCCGGGCACATCCACTATCTCGAAGACGCGGCCGAGTACGGCGACGAACTCCACGTTATCGTCGCCCGCCGCGAGAACGTCACACACAAGCCGAGTCCGATCCTCGCCGACCGCCAGCGACGCGACATGGTCGCGGCGCTCGCTGCCGTGGATCGGGCCCACCTCGGCCACCCCGATGACATCTTCGTTCCCATCGAGAAGATCGACCCGGACGTCATCGTACTCGGCTTTGACCAACACCACGACGAGTCGGCGATCGCCGCCGCGCTCGAGGCGCGAGGTCTCGAGTGTCGCGTCGAGCGCGCCTCCGCTCGGCCACCCCGCCACGACGACGAGCTTCTCTCAACCGGCGACATCATTGATCGGGTCCTCGAGCGCCGCGGGTGAGTCTTCTCCCGAACCGCCCGTGCCGTCGTCGACCGATCTCGATTCTGTGAAGCGCGGGAAATATATGATCGCACACCCAACTCACTCGCAGTGACGATTTCCGACCGCTTCCCCGTGCTCCTCGGTACGACGGCCATCGGCGTCTATCTCCTCGTCGTCGTGGGCGCGACGACGTCGCTGACAGATGCCGCAGCGGCCTGTCGTGGCTGGCCCGCGTGTGGCGGCGGGACGGCGCTTCCAGCCGACGCGAGCGGCTGGATCGCACTCGGACACCGAGTACTCGCGGCTGTCGTCGGGGTCGCGGTCCTTGCTGCCGCGGTGCTTGCGTGGCGCCAGCGCACGGACCCGCGCGTTCGTGGGTCGATCCTCCTCGCACTGCTGCTCTTTCCGGCACAGGCTGGCCTCGGAGCGCTCGTTGCACTCGGGACGGAGTCGCTATCGGTGTCGGGAGTGACGGTCTCCGTCGGGCTCGTTCACCTCGTTCTCGGACTCGCCATCTTCGGGAGCGTCCTCGCCGCGCTCACGTGGTGGCTCGAGGCCGAGACCGGCGATCCGTCCGATGCACCGTCGACGTTCGAGCCCGACCAGTCCGACCTCCCGCCAGCGACGGCAGCCCCAGAGCCGTCGATTCCAGAGGCGGCTATCCCGCGGCTTCGAGCGACCGCAGCCGCGTACTTCCGGCTGATGAAGCCACGGCTGATGTGGCTGCTCTGTCTTGTCGCCGCCGCGGGCATGGCGCTCGCTGGTGGTCCTGGCTTCACCCCGCAAACCGTTGCTGCGACCCTCGCCGGTGGCGCACTCTCTATCGGTGCCTCCGGCACGTTCAACCACGTGCTCGAGCGCGACGTGGATAAGCGGATGCAGCGGACGAGCGACCGCCCGCTGGCGACCGACCTCGTCCCGGTTCCCCGTGCGCTCGCGTTCGGCGGCCTCCTGACGGTCGTCTCGCTCGGGCTGTTCTGGAGCGTGAACCCGCTCACGGCCGTACTCGGCCTGGTAGCGATCCTGTTCTACAGCGTCGTGTACACGCTGATCTTGAAGCCGAACACGGTGCAAAACACCGTGCTCGGTGGGGCCGCCGGTGCGCTCCCTGCGATGATCGGCTGGGCAGCGGTCACCGGCGAGGTCGGCGGTGGCGGTCTGCTGCTCGCGACGGTGATCTTCCTCTGGACGCCGGCGCACTTTTACAACCTCGCGCTGGCGTATAAAGACGACTACGAGCGCGGAGGCTTCCCGATGATGCCGGTCGTCCACGGCGAGACGGCCACCCGTCGACACATCCTCTGGTACCTCGGCGCCACGTTCGTGGCCGCGGCGGTGCTCGCGCTCGTCGCCGAGCCGCTCGGCGGCCTCTACGCCCTCGTCGGCGTCGTCCTCGGCGCAGTGTTCCTCTGGGCCGTCGTTCGGCTCCACTACGAGCAGACCGAGTCGGCCGCGTTCCGGGCGTTTCACGCGTCGAACGCCTACCTCGGCCTCCTCTTGTTCGCCGTCGTCTTCGACGCACTCGTCGTCTGAGAGCGAGCGGTTGAATTGGCTGGCGACCGGACAGCCGGTATGAGTGCCGTCGAGATCGAGTACTGTGTCCCGTGTGGAATGTTGAACAGAGCACTCGACGTCTCGCGTGCGATACTCACCCAGTTCGGCGAGTCGGTGGATGCGGTCACACTCGTGACCGGCGACGACGGGATCTTCGTCGTGCGCGTCGACGGCACCGTCGTCTTCGACCTGAGTGAGGACACCTACGACGTCGACGCGATCGTTCGCGCGGTGCGACCGCATATCTCGCTGTAGGGGCCGTCTGTTCACTCTGCATCGAACACCGCCCGCGAGGAGTTGCTCACGACGAGGATACTGCTCGTTCCCATGGCGATCGCGGCGAGAAGCGGATTCAACACGCCCGTGATAGCCAGCGGGATGGCGACCGCGTTGTACGCGAACGCCCACCCGAGGTTCTCTCTGATCCGCCGGTTCGTTCCGCGCGTCACCGCGAACAGTTCGGGGATCGCGCTCAGGCGGTCTTCCAAGAGGACTGCGTCGGCGGCGTCGGCGGCGAGGTCGGTCCCGCTGGCGACGGAGACGCCGAGGTCTGCAGCCGCGAGCGCCGGCGCGTCGTTGCTCCCGTCGCCGACCATCGCGACCCGCTCGCGGCCGCCGAGTCGACGAACGGTCTCGGCTTTCGCCTCCGGCGGCACCTCGGCGAACACCTCGTCGACTGCGGGGTGCGCCTCGAATCGCCGCGCCGCGGCGCGCGAGTCGCCAGTGAGGACGACGACGCGTTTTCCGCGGTCGTCGAGATCGGACACAAGGTCGTCCCAGCCGTCACGGACCTCGTCACCGACGACGAGCACCCCCCGCACTCGATTATCCCATCCGACGTACACTGGGACGTTGCCGTCGGCTACGGCCGCCTCCCCGGCGTCGTGGAGTCGGTTGGGGAGCGTCCACGCCGCCCCGGCGAACAGCGACCGGTGCCCCACGACGACGCGCTCGTCGTCGATCGTTCCCTCGACGCCGCGGTCGGTGACGGTGACGGCCGCGGTGTCGACGCCGAAGTCGGGCGTCGCCGTGGGCGCCTCGTGGACGTGCCGGGGATCGTCTCCGGCCGGCTCGGTCCCACCATCGGCGACGGCCGTGGGACCGCCTTCGTCGACGCCCCCGGGCCGATCCTCGCCTTCGTCGCCGACGCCGGCGGCCTCGACGATCGCCTCTGCTATCGGGTGGGCGGAGGCCCGCTCGAGCGCGGCCGCCCGGCCGACAATCGACTCGGCGGTGGTCTGGTCGTCGGTCTCCGTCTCGAGCAGCCGCATCTCCCCGTCGGTGAGCGTCCCCGTCTTGTCGAGGACGACCGCGTCGACGTCGGCGGCGGACTCGAACACGGCGTCCGAGACGATCACGATTCCACGCCGGGCGGCGTCACGGATCCCGGCTGCGATGGCGAGTGGCGTCGCGAGCCCGAGCGCACACGGACACGAGACGATGAGGACGGTGAGTGCGACGAGCGCGGCCGTCGTCGGTGAGCCCCCAGTCGCGAGCGTCACCGCGCCCACCACGGTCGCAACGGTGATTACGAGCGGGACGAAGATCGTCGCGAGTCGGTCGACGAGCCGCTGGATCCCCGACCGCGAGCTCTGTATCTCCCACAGCAGCCTGACGAGCGTGTCGAGCGTACTGGTCGCGTTCTCGCCGACCGCGACGACGACGGGCGCGTCGGTGACGACGGTGCCGCCGCGAACCGCGTCGTCGGGGCGTTTCGTCGCCGGAAGCGACTCGCCGGTCACGAGCGCCTCGTCGACCGCAGCCGTCCCCTCCACGACGGTTCCGTCGAACGGGATGCGCTCGCCCGGCCGGACGAGCAGGTGGTCGCCGGGCTTGACGGCCTCGGTCGGGACGGTCTCTCCAGACGCCCGTCGCACCTCGGTCTCTGCGGCGGTGGTCAGCTCGGAGAGCATCCCGGTCGCGCGGCGTTTGATCTGTGACTCGTACTCGTTGCCGGCGGTGACGACGAGAATGACCGCGATCGTCACGTCGAAGTAGAGGTCGGTCCGGCCGAGCAGCATCGCGAGCGTACTATATGCGTACGAGCTCGTCGCCGCGAGCGAGACGAGCAGGTCCATGTTCGGCTGGCCGGCCCTGAGGCTCACGTACGCACCACGTAGTATCGGATAGCCGGTGTAAAACAGCACGATAGAGGTGAACAACCAGACGTTCGCAAAGAGGTACAGCCCGCTTACCCCCCCAAGATCTAACAGTGGCTCGTAGCCGAAGTACGTCGGGTACAAAAAGAGGACGTACCACAACATCGCCATCATCCCGAAGAAGCCACCGCCGATCAGGAAGCGGACGACCGCGACGTCGTCGCCCTCAGACTTCGGGTCGGCGCGATCACTCGCGGTGTACCCCGCCACCGAGAGCGCGTCCGGAAGCGCCTCTGCGGTCACCGTGTCGGGGTCGTACTCGACACGGATCGTGTCCGTGGCGTAGCTCGCCTCGGCTGCCTCAACGCCGGTCTGTTCACCGGCCGTCAACTCGAGGAACGACTCACACGTCGCACAGTGCATTCCGTCGACGTGGAGAAACGTGGTCTCGCCGTCGAACGACTCGTCTGTCGTCGACCCGGGTGTCTGCGCCTCGAGGTCAGCGACGTCGTCGACGTCGTCGAGCGACCGGGCGACGGTGAGACACCCACGACAGCAGTACTCGCCGTCGACGTCGGCTGCGGTGTGCGGGTCGGCTCCCGTCGGAAGATCACAGAGTGTGCAGTTAGCCATGCGTCTCCTCGGGTAGCGTCTGAAGCGGCACTCTCAGCGGCAGCGGTGGCGCCACCCGCTCCCGAGCACCGTCGTGACCCATCAGAACGTGCTCACGCGTCCTGCGGCTCGTTCGCCTCCGGCGCGCCGGGCGTGGCCGGACCGATGCTCCCGCCGGTAGCGAGACGTAAGCTCACCCAGATGAGCAGCACGTTCACCAGGGTTATCAACGCGACGTACTCGGCCCGCGTGAGGACGAACGTCACCGCCGGTATCAGCCCGCCGAGCACCAAGAGCACGGCCTGCTGCAGTGAGAAGTTCATACCGCTATAGTAGCTCCCTGCGAGCATATATCACCACCGGATTTTCAGGTTCTTAGAACGGATAGGTATTATATATCGGTATCCCTGTAACCACTCCTATGAGTCGAACGGAGACGACACAGGCGCCTATCGATGAGGCGATCGACGACGAGGAGTTCGATCCCGTCGGCACGCTCGCGCTCATCGCGGTATACTTCGCTATCCTCGTACTCGCGTGGGTGTACATCTACTACATCGAGTTCCTCGGCCGGGACCTGGTCGTGGTGGGGTGACACGCGATGCACATTCACGCCTACGAGAAGCTCTGGCTCGCGGCCGCGATTGCGCTTATCTTGTTGCTCATCGGCTCCGTCACCTACGGCGCCGTGGGCCCAGGAGTCGCGATGGTCACCGACAGCGAGAACCAGATCGACGCGGGAGGGCTGGACGAAGACGAGCGGTTCTCGGAGCCGCGCGTCGAGCAGGTCGGTGAGAACCACTACGAGGCGTACGTCGTCGCCTACCAGTTCGCGTTCGAGCCCAGTCCGATCGTCGTCCCCGAAGACAGCCGGGTGACGCTGTACGTCACCTCTCGTGACGTCGTCCACGGCTTCGAGGTCGTCGGGACGAACGCCAACACGATGGTCGTCCCCGGAGAAGTCGCACAGATCTCGTTCGACGTCGACGAGCCGGGCGAGTACGGCGTCGTCTGTAACGAGTACTGTGGGGCCGCTCACCACACGATGGAGGGGAAACTTCACGTCGTCTCCCAGTCGGAGTTCGAGAACCGAGGTGAGGACGCGTGAGTGAGGCGTTGAGTGCTGAACAGACGTTCGCCGACAAGTTCCCCAACGAGGCGAAGGTCGTCCGTGCAGCGTTCCTCGGGTCGTTCTTTGCGCTCTTTTTGGGCGCCGTCTTCGGAATCATCCAGACGCTCCACCGAACCGGGATCTTCCGCGGATTCATCGCATCGACCGACTACTACACCGTCCTCACCGCCCACGGGGTATTCATGGTGCTCAGCTTCACTATCTTTTTTCTCGTCGGGTTGTTCACCTGGGCGGTAACTCGTAGTCTCGACCGGCCGCTCGTGAACATCAAGATCACGTGGACGTGGTACGGGCTCATGGCTGCCGGCATGACGATGGCCGGCTTTTCGATCCTCGCCGGGTTCACCAATGCGATTCCGGTGAGTGCTGACGTGCTCTATACGTTTTACGCCCCGCTGCAGGCGCACCCGCTCTACTACGCCGGACTTACCGTCTTCATCGTCGGCACGTGGCTCGCCGGCGCAGACTGGTTCCGCACGTACCTCGCGTGGAAGCGCGACAACCGCGGTGAGCGAATCCCGCTGCAGACGTTCATGGTGTTGACCACGATGATCATGTGGTACATCGCCACGACGGCGATCGCCGCGTCGATCCTGCTGTTCTTGCTCCCGTGGTCGCTCGGCCTAATCCCGTCGGTGAATCCGACACTCACCCGAACGCTGTTCTGGTTCTTCGGCCACCCAGTCGTCTACTTCTGGTTGATGCCTGCGTACTTGCTTTGGTACACGGTGCTCCCGTCCATCGCCGGCGGCCGGCTGTTCAGTGACCCGCTTGCGCGTGTCGTGTTTGTCCTCTTCGTGTTACTGTCGACCCCGGTCGGTATCCACCACCAGTACCTCGATCCCGGCATCGCGGAGGGGTTCAAGTTCATCTCGATGACCAACACGATGTTTCTGCTCCTGCCGAGCCTGCTCACGGCGTTCACGGTCGTGGCGAGCGTCGAGTACGGTGCCCGCCGCCGCGGCGGCACCGGCCTGTTCGGCTGGCTTCGCGCGTTGCCGTGGCGTGACCCCGCGTTCACCGGCATGATGCTCGCCGGGCTGATGTTCGCCGCCGGCGGGTTCTCTGGGATGGTGAACGCCGGGATGAACATCAACTACATGATCCACAACACCCTGTGGGTCCCGGGCCACTTCCACCTCACCGTGGGAACCGCGGTCGGGCTCACGTTCATGGCCGCCACCTACTGGCTCTGGCCGCAGATCACGAACAAGCCGATCTACAGCCTCCAGATCGGGCTCTTCCAGGTCGTGCTCTGGTTCATCGGGATGGCGCTGATGTCGAACGCGATGCACGCACAGGGGATGCTCGGCGTCCCGCGCCGAACCGCAGAGCCGGAGTACTCGGGCTTCGACTACCCAACCGCGTTCGGTGGCTTCGAGGAGCTCAACCTCCAGATCGCGATCGGCGGGACGTTGTTGTTCCTCTCAACGGTGTTGTTCCTCGGAAATATCGTGCTCACCATGGGGAACCCGAAGGTCTCTGGCATCGCCGAGTCGATCCGCCCCGCGCTCTCGGGACCGACCGACGCGCCGCAGGTGCTCGATAACCTTCGGGTATGGGTGAGCATCGCGCTCGTCCTCGTCGTGCTCGCGTACGCGCTGCCGCTCGCGGCGATAATCAGTGACGGTGGCCTCCTCGGTCCAGGTGTCGGCACCTACCCGGTCTGGCTCGATGGAACCGTTCACGCGCTCACCGAGACGGCGACGACAGCAGGCTGGATGCTCGTCGACTCACTGACCGTCCTCGGCGCACACGTCGCCGACACACTCTCTGGGGTGGCGCCGTGAACCTCAACGTCAGCCGCGGTGGCCTCCTCGTCGGCCTCGCGGTGTTCGGGGTAATCGTATACGAACTCCGAACTGTCGTCGGATTCATCGGTATTGATCTCCCGATCGTGCCGTATTTGACCGGTGTGTTCGTGCTCGCCGGCGTCGCGATCTGGCTGCTCGTCGTCAACGGCGGGTGGCAGACCGAACCGGGCTCGAAGAAGTCGAGTTAACCCCCCAGTACACGGCAGCCGTTTTCATGACAGACACCCAAATCACTGTGACCTGTACCGATTGTTCGTTCGAGACGACGTTCAGCCGGCTCTCGGCTGCCCGTGCCGCGCTCGCGGATCATGAGCGCGCGACTGGCCACACTGCCGACTGGACGATCGACTCGCTCTCGCCGGGCATCGAGCGGGCGGGCGAGGATGCCGGCGTATGCGGGATTCCGGGATCGAGTGCGGCCGACTCACCTCTCGTTCAGTCCGGTAGTCAAGCGTCCGGTGACTCCCATTCAACGGATACCGAGTGATTGTCTCATCGGAGTGTGTCACTCGTGGTCGTTCCCGTGTCTTTCACGCCCTGGAACCGATTCTCGCACTTTCGAAACATTCCTATGAGAAACGTTAAGATGGTCGCTCTGGTACCGCGGGATGTATGGGTGGAAACGAGATGCAGTTCCCCGAGCCGGCGGTCGAGGTCCCGCCGGTCGACCCCGAGACTGTCAAGCAGCGTCTCGACGAGACCGACCGGGTAGTCCTCCTCGACGTTCGCATGCCAGAGGCGTACCAGCGGTGGCACATCGAGGGCAATGCTGTCGAGTCGATTCATGCGCCGTACGACCGGTTTACCGGTGACACGATCGAGAAGGCAGTGCTCGATCGGATTCCGGCCGACGAACACGTCACCGTCGTCTGTGCAAAGGGGCTTGCGAGCGAGTTTGTCGCCGGCGAACTCGCCGCCCGCGGGTACGACGTCGACCACATGGCCGAGGGAATGGCCGGGTGGTCCCGGCTGTACGAGGCCCACGAGGTGACCGGCTACGACGGACCAGGTACCCTCACACAGTATCAGCGTCCCTCCAGCGGCTGTCTCGCGTACCTGCTCGTCGATGATGATGAGGCTGTGGTCATCGACCCGCTTCGGGCGTTCACCGACCGGTACCTCGCCGATGCGGCTGATCGCGGCGCCGAGCTTCGATACGCCTTCGACACACACATTCATGCCGACCACATCTCGGGACTGCGCGAACTCGCCGCTGTCGGTGTCGAAGCAGTCCTCCCACAGCGAGCGGCCGACCGCGGCGTGACGTACGCCGACGCGGTGACGCTGGCTGCTGACGGCGACACCTTTGGTATCGGTGATGCGACGATCGAGGCAGTAGCGACGCCCGGCCACACCACCGGGATGACCTCGTATCTGCTCGGTGGGTCGTTCCTCGCGACCGGCGACGGCCTGTTCATCGAGAGCGTCGCCCGTCCCGACCTCGAGTCGGGAGACGCGGGTGCACCGGCTGCTGCACATACGCTGTACGACTCCCTACAGGACCGCGTGCTGACGTTCGACGACGATGTCCTCGTCGGCGGTGCACACGCCAGCGCGGCGGCTGAACCGGCACCAGATGGCACGTTCACCGCGCCGAGCGGCGAGCTGCGTGAGCGCATGGACACGCTGTCGCTCGACCGAGAAGCCTTCGTCGAGCGCATCCTCGAGAACATGCCGCCGCAGCCGGCCAACTACGAGACGATCATTGCGACGAATCTCGGCACATACACGGCCGACGACGAGGAGGCGTTTACCCTCGAGCTCGGCCCGAACAACTGCGCGGCGAGCACCGATGCACTCACGAGCAGCAACTGAGACCATAGAGGACACACCGGTTGTAATGTACCCGACGTGTGTCTGTTCAGCGGGTGCAGCGGTCCCGATCTCGGCGGACGCAGATTCCGGGGTCCTATCGCTGGGCGACGCCACGGAGGCGCGGTCGTGATCGCGTCTATCGTCGGAGGTGGCCTCCTTGAGGCGGCCTTCCCGAATGGTATCGCGCGATACGCGCTCGGTGGCGTGCTCGTCGGATTCGGTGTCGTGGCCATCTACCTCGGGACGGGGATCACCGCCGGCGCGAGCACGTTTCTCGAATCGACGCTGTCGTACGTCTCGGGACAGTCCCGCTTCGCGACGTACCGCGCCTCGCGCGACTGGCGAGTCGTGTTCACGGTCGGGATCGTCCTCGGGGCGGCCGTGTACGCGGTTGGCTTTCAGGGTCAGTCGCGGTCGCTCGCGGGAAGCGGCTGGACGACGGCGGTGGCGCCGTGGCGGCTGTTCGTCGGCGGAGTGCTCGTCGGTGTCGGCACCCGACTTGGAAAAGGATGTACCTCCGGGCACGGGATCTGTGGTGTCGGGTCAGTCTCGCGTACCTCTCTCGTCGGCGTCGCAACCTTCCTCGTCGTTGCGATTGTGACCGCGAACGTCGTCGCCGCGCTCGGGGTGGTGCCGTGAGTCGTCATCCGGCGTTTCTGCCGCTCGTGTTGGTCGGCGGGCTGTTCTTCGGCTTTGGGCTCGGGCTCAGCAATATGGCACGGCCGGAGGTCGTGCTTGACTTCCTGACGTTCGAAGACTTCGGCCTGTTGTTCGTGATGTTCGGCGGTTCACTCGTCGCCGGTCTCACCTTTTGGGTCGTCCCGCGGTTCCGCGAGACGGCCCCACTGACGGGACGTCCGTACGGCCGACGACTGAAATCGTTCGACCGGACCGTCCTCGTCGGCGGCGCGATTTTCGGCGTCGGGTGGGGGCTCTCCGGCGTCTGCCCCGGTGCGGCGTACGCCAGCCTCGGCGTTGGCAACTGGCCCATCCTCTACGCTATCGGCGGGATGTTCGTGGGTGCGTACGCCCACGGCGTGTGGCGGAGCCGCGACTCGACCGCGACGTCTGTGACCGCACCAGCCGACGACTGATCGTCTCTTTGTCGATCTGTTATGACCCCGCCAGACGACAGGTACCGCCCAGACGAGTGTTTTTGTCGCGTCGCACCCGATTCTTCAGTCATGGATCACTCGACTGCATCAGACGATTCCTCCACGCCGGACCGCCCGATCGCACTCGCAGATGAGTCGGCACTCGACGCGTTCGTTTCCGATCACCGAGTCGCACTCGTCGAGTTCTACACCGAAGGGTGTGGGATCTGTGCGAGTATGGAACCGGTTCTCGGCGGTGTCGCCCGAACGCCTGACTTCGCGGTCGGCACGGTGAATCCACGCGACGACCCCCCGTTGGTCGAGCGATTCGACGTTCGGAGCGTCCCGCTTTTCGTTTGTTTCGTCGACGGCGAGCCGGTTGCCCGGCGCGCGGACGGGTTCATCTCAGGCGACGAGCTCGCCGAGTGGGTCGCGTCGAAGAGCGGTCGAAGCCAGTAGCGATCACGATCGTCGCTGACCGGCCTACGGCGCCCGAGCGGATGCGGTCGTCGCCGGCCGGCCTATGGCGCCCGAGCAACGATGACAAACGTTTCGGTTCGATTCCGCGCCTGCCGGACGGAAAACCCCGCGTTCGTCACCATCTCGACCGCCTCGTCGAGACGATACCGCTCTGCACACGGCGGTCCGGCATCGCCGTCACCGTCACCAGACCAATCGAAGATTGCGAGTCGACCGCCCGATGCGAGTACACGCGCGAGCTCTGTGACCGCGTCTGCGTCGCCAAATTCGTGGAACGTCGCCGTCGAGTAGGCGGCGTCGAGTTCCCCCACATCGAAGGGCAGATCACCGACGTCGCCTTCGACCAACTTGACGTTCTCCGGAAGTCCCTTGTCGCGGTATATTTCGTGCATCTCGGGCTGCACGTCGACGCCGTAGACTCGCCCGGCGTGTGGCGCCATATCGTCCGTGTAGAACCCCGTCCCGCTTCCGAGGTCGGCGACGACTGCGTCGGCGGTCGGGTCGACCGCGTCGATCAGCTCCTCACGAGATATCCAGGCGTACCGCGCCTCGTCTTCGAGCTGGCGCGCACGGTCGGCGTCGAACGTGTGAAATCCCATACGGCTGTCTTGTGCCGCCCGCGCAAAAATCGGTCGATGTCGCTGCCGGCGGTCGACTACTGACGCCTCGTTACGGCTCCTCGCGGAGCGCGTCTGCGGCGGCATCGATCTCTCGTTCGGTCGAAACCGCATGGATCGACACCCGGACACCATCTGGGTGTGGAAGGTCGCGGATCACGATCCCACGCTCGCCGAGCCGCTTGACGGTCGCCGCCGGGTCGGCGACGTCAACCGTGACGAGCCCAGACCCGAACGCTATCGGGCTGAGGAGTCGCTCCTCGCCGACTCGGCGCTTGAATCGGTCGGTAAGTGTCCCGATCCGGTCCTGGACGGCATCGACGCCGACCGACTCGATCGCGTCGATCCCTTCGAGTAACCCCACGTGTGCCGCGGGCGTCGTCGTTCCGACCTCGAATCGCGTCGCGCCGGCGGCGTACTCGATCGCGTCACCGTCTGCGGACGCCACGCCGCGGTACCCCACCGATCCGGGCGTCAGTGACTCAGCAGTCGCCCGCTTCACGTACAGGAACCCGGCACCCCACGGGCCGAGCAGCCACTTGTGCCCGGCAGCCGCAACCGCGTCGGCGCCCCACTCGTGGACGTCCACGGGCATCTGTCCGGGCGATTGGACGGCGTCGACGAGGGTGAACGCCCCGGCATCGTTCGCGATCTCGACGAGCTCACGGACCGGTAGCCGCGTCCCGTGTGTCCACGTTATCGCGCTGAAACAGACGAGACGAGCGTCAGTGACCGCCTCGGCGAACGCGTCGCGGTCCAGTCGGCCGTCGGTCGTCTCGACGACGCGAACGTCGACGCCGACCGTCTCTTCGAGCTGCTGCCACGGAAGCGTCCCAGCCGGGTGCTCGAGGTCGGTCCGCACGACGACGTCGCCCGGCTCCCAGTCGATCGCCGCGGCGATCCGTGCGATGCCGTCGGTCGTGCTCTCGGTGAGCGCGATTTCTTCGGGGTCGGCACCGAGCAGCGCAGCGACGCGCTCACGGACGGTCTCGTACGTCTCGTAGGCCCGCTCGTACGGGTCTGTCTCGGCGACGCCGTACTCGTGGGACTCGAGGAACGACGCCGCCTCGTCGACCACGTACT
Source organism: Halorubrum orientale (assembly GCF_059623105.1). NCBI lineage: Archaea > Methanobacteriati > Methanobacteriota > Halobacteria > Halobacteriales > Haloferacaceae > Halorubrum > Halorubrum orientale. Next base: position 306,635 of record NZ_JBSPSR010000001.1, read on the forward strand.
CCGGACTCGGACCGTGTGCGCCGTAGTTGAGGTACGCCGTCTCGTCGGTCAGTGCGGGAATGTCTGCCCGGAGCTCGCGGGGCGTCACGCGACCACCTCGTCGATCGCCACGGCCATCAGTTGAGTCGGCTCGTGACGGCCTCTCGGAGCGCGTCCTCGGTCTGTGCACCGACCATCTGATCGGCCATCTCGCCGCCCTCGAACACGAGGAGCGTCGGGATACCTTGGACACCGTACTCGGCGGCGAGTCCCTGGAACTGGTCGACGTCGACCTTGAGTACTGCGGTGTCGGTGTCGGATGCGAGCGACTCGACTGCTGGCTCCATCATCCGGCACGGACCACACCAGTCGGCGTAGAAGTCGACGAGGACGACGTCGTATTCGGCTACGTGCTCGTCGAAGGCGGCTTTTTCCTTGAGGCTGATCGGCTCACCGGGTGCGGGTTCGCTGGCTTGTGTCATCACCTGCCAGTATGCGGCCCGCCGTCATAACGGTTTTGGAATATTAGTACAATACTACCGATTAATCGATGGGATCCGAGCATCGGTAGAGTCTGTGGGATCTCCGGGCCGAATCGTCGTTGGCTCGTTCTCCCGGGCCAGCACACACGCCGCCGTCTTGTGTACCGTTTTAGCCTCTTGGGAATCCTCACGCTGGTATTTACCGTAGATGTCCGTATACTCGTATATGAGCCACTCAACGCAGTCTTCACGCATCAGCCTTGATGCGGCGTTCAAAGCGTTCGGCGCGGTGACGATCCTCATCGGTGTCGTCCTCACCGTCGGCGTCATCGTCGTGACCAACCCGTTTGCCGACTACATCACGGCGACGCCGGCGGTGGCGGGCAGTCTTTTGTTCACTGGTCTGCTCGCGGCAGTCGGTTACGCGGCGTACGCGCTCCGCCGCGGATAATACCGAATACCTCGATTCGCTGAATGAACGAACAAAAACCCGTGCCGACCTCGTCTCCACCGTAGTGTCAGTCAGTCACCGCTGTGCTCGACGCTTGTGTGCTCAGTTTGACGCCGTAATCGACCCGGCGTCTTGATACTTGTCTTCGAACTCTTGGATAAGCTGGCCCATCTTCGCGTACCAGTCGTTCAACATCCGCTGCATCTCTCCTGAGATCTTCGCTGGGTCGGTGGGCTGGTACACGTGATAGTACCCGCCCTGGTCGTAGTTGATCTGCTCTTTGTTGATGAACCCGGTCTGGAGCAACCGTTGTACCGCCCGGTACGCAGTCGATCGCTCACGGTCGACCGCCTCGGCGATCTCGTCTACCGTCAGTGGATCTTCACTCTCGACAAGTACCCTGAAACACGCCTTATCGAGTGGTTTGAGCCCGTGGAAGCACTCCAGTAGTCCCTCACACTCCATGTCGCTTCGGAGCTGTTCGGCCAACGAGTCTGGCATAGTATTGTATTCGACTTCGCTCCTAGTGGGTAAAAGGCTTGTGTAGGATGTGTACAATTCTGTGTAGACCTTCCGCTGTACCAACACGTAAGGCAGCTGGGTATCCCAGCCACAGGATTCAGGAACGTGGCACGATGACCCGCAGTCGATGTCCGACGATGAGCAGTCGCCAGCAGTCGCACAGTTTCTCGACCGGGCAGACGCGGCCTTCGAGGAATACGATCAGGGGTACGCAGACGCCGACGCAACGATCGCCGTCTTGCGGCGGCACGTCGACCAACTGCGGGCGTTCGACCCTGAGTGACGCTTACGGCGCCGCGCCGATCATTTCCCGCACACGGGCGACGTGGTCGCCGAACGCTGGGTCGTCGCGTTCACGCGGCCGGTCAACGTCCACGTCGACGATCGACTTGACGCGACCGGGGTCGGCTGCCATCACCACGATGCGGTCAGCAAGCGTCACGGCCTCGGCAACATCGTGGGTGACAAAGCACACGGTCTTGCCCGTCGACGCCCACACCTCAAGTAGTTCGCGCTGGAGCATCTCTCTGGTCTGGGCGTCTACCGCACCGAACGGCTCGTCCATCAAGAGGAGCGCGGGGTCAACTGCGAGTGCCCGCGCGATAGCGACGCGCTGTTTCATTCCTCCGGAGAGCGACTTCGGGTAGGCGTCGCGGAACTCAGAGAGGCCGACGAGCGCGAGCATCTCGTCGACTCGACGGTCACGGTCGGCCGCGGGGTACCCGCTGCGCTCCAGTCCGAATCCGACGTTCTCTTCCACGGTGAGCCACGGAAACAAGTGGTACTCTTGAAACACCACTCCCATGTCGGTCGTCGGCCCAGTCACGGGGGTCCCACCGAGACGGACTGTGCCGTCTGTCGCCTCGGTGAGCCCAGCGACGACCCGAAACAATGTCGTCTTTCCACAACCGGATGGGCCGACGAGACAGACGAACTCTCCGCTGTCGACCGCGAACGAAACGTCCTCAAGCGCGCGGACTGGGTCGCTCTCGCCCGAATATGTTTTTCCGACGCCGTCGACGACAACCTCTGAAGTGGCGTGTGCATCCGTTTCCGGCTCATCGCGATCAGTCACGGGCAAATCGTTCACGCCCGCCACACTAACACCCGCCGTTGGACCGCGCGGAACGCCACGTCGACGACGAGATACAGCAGGCTCAACACGAGAATGTACGCGATCACCTTGTCGACGAGGAGGTTGTTGCTCGCTCTAAGTATCTCCCGGCCGATCCCCGGAACGCCGAATATCTCGGCGGCAACGACCAGCATCCAACACCGGCCCAGTCCGGTTCGGATACCGGTCGTGATCTCTGGGAGTGCTGCCGGAATCACGATCGACCGAATCATGTCGAGGTCGCTGTGCACCCCGAGCGTTCGACCGACGTCGAGCAGCTCCTCAGAGACACCTTCGACGGCGCCAAACGCCGCATAAAAGTTGATCCAGAACGCCCCGACCGCGATGATGAATGCGGCTCCGGCGTCGTTGATGCCGAACCACGCGATTGCGAAGCCAATGAGCGCGAGCGGCGGCACCGGTCTGAGCACGCGCACGAGTGGCGCGGTCACATCGTCGAGCGCGTCGCTCCACCCGAGGGCGACTCCGGCGCCCACGCCGAGAGCCGTCCCGACGACGGTGCCGGGAATCCAGTGGCGAACACTCGAGGTGAGCGCGTCAAGCATTGTCCCCGACGCTGCCTCCTCAACGAACCGAACGCCAACGGCTGCTGGCGACGGGAGGACGTACGCCGGCTGTGTGAGCGACGCGAGGTGCCAGAGCGCGAGGAACGCGAGAAGTCCACTGGCCCCGCGTATCAGCCGGCGCGGGTCGTCGATACCAACTCCGCCGAGGAGCTGCCCGTCGCTCACGTCATCGTCGGTGTTTCCGTCGAACCGCTCGCGGGTGTCGGTCGCCATCACAGCGAGTCGTAAACGGTGTGATCGAAGATCGTCTCGTTCGAGAGTGCTTCCTCTATCTGGCCGTTTGCGGCCGCGAACTCGGCGAACACCGGAGTCGCCTCTGTGATCGTCTCGGGGTCGGTGACGAAGTTCGACAGCGGCGAGTCGAGTGCCTCTCGAGCTCTGTCGGCCGGCATCCCGATTCCTGCCTCGACGTGCTCTGCGGTTGTGTCGGGGTTCGCGTCGATGAATTCGGTGGCACGTACGTGCGCTTCAAGGAACGCACCCGCGATCGGGCTCTCACGCACCGCGTCGCTCATCAACGTGACCGCGGCCGGCTGTCCGGGGAGGACGTCTGCTGCCGTCCGGAGCATCGTCACCGACGAGTCTTCTTCGGCAGCTATCGTCGGGACAGGCTCCATGATCGAGGTGCCGTCTATCTCGTCGTTCGCGATCGCCTGCCACACGGCGCTTGCACCGTTGATCTCGACGATCTCGACGGCGTCGGTCGCTTCGGGGTCGACCCCGACGTCCGTGAGCCAGTATCGGAGCAGCACGTCCGGGACGCTCCCCTGTGGGAACGTCCCGAAACGGAACGGCCGACCGCGCTCGGCCGCCCACGTCTCGAAGGCTGTCGCCCCCTCTGATTCGAAGATAGGGTGGAACGACGACTCGGCCATGATCCCCATCGGCTCGCGGATGTTTGCGGCGGTGACCTTCGCCGAGATGCCGCGGTCGATGGCGATCATCGCCGGTACGATGCCGAACATCGCGACGTCGATGTCGCCACCACCGAGCGCCTGGACGATCGACGGCCCGTCGGTGAACTCCCGGCCCGTGATCGTCGCGTCGATCTCCTCAAGGTACCCCTCCTGTTCCATCACGTACCACTGAAGATCGGGGTAGATCGGCATGTGTGCGACAGTCAATTCGTCGAGTCCGCCGCCCCCGCCGAGGCAGCCGGCGAGGCCAAGCGTCGCCGCACCGCCCCCGGCCGCGAGGACGGCCCGCCGCGACGCCAGCGGTGATCGGTGTGTCATACAAACGGTACGGGATCCGGGAGCAATATCTTCGCGTCACCAGCAACGACCAGTCGTACCGATGACGGCGCGCTGTGGCGGGATCCGGCGATAATCGCCGCGAGACGACTGAACGGCTCGAAACCGGTACAGACTGGCGTCACTGGTGTGTGCAATATTTGCCAGCAGTGTAGCGCTGCGTTCAGCCCCATCCGTCGCCCGGTTCGACCCTTGGTCGGTCAATCCCTGACCCGCGGCCGTTTATACCGCTCGCGGCCGACGCTCGCGTATGGTCTCGGAGATATTCGATGCGTCGGCGTGGGAGTCCGTCACCGACGAGTTCGACGATGTGACGTACCACCGCGCCGTCGACGTGCCGGCGGTTCGGATCGCGTTCGATCGGCCGGACGTGCGGAACGCGTTTCGACCGGGGACGGTCGACGAACTCTACGCTGCGCTCGACCACGCCCGTAAGCAGGCCGACGTGGGCTGTGTCCTACTCACTGGCAACGGCCCCGCCGCGTCGGACGGCGGCTGGGCGTTCAGCGCCGGGGGCGACCAGTCGGTGCGCGGGGAGTCGGGATACGAGTACCGCGAGGGCGACGATGCCGATGTGTCGGACGACCCGCTGGTCCGTGAGGCGCGTGCCGGGCGCCTCCACATCCTCGAAGTACAGCGGCTGATCCGGTTCATGCCAAAGCCGGTCGTTGCCGTCGTCCCCGGGTGGGCAGTCGGCGGCGGGCACTCACTACACGTCGTCTGTGACCTCACACTTGCGAGCGAGGAGCATGCGAAGTTCCTGCAGACCGACCCGGATGTCGCCTCCTTCGATGGCGGGTTCGGCTCCGCGTATCTCGCAAAACAAATCGGCCAGAAGCGGGCCCGCGAGGTGTTCTTCCGCGGAAAGACGTACTCGGCCACCGAGGCGGCCGACATGGGTATGGTAAACGAAGTCGTCGCCCACGACGACCTCGAAACGGTCGCACTCGAGTGGGCCGACGAAATGACGCGTAAGTCGCCCACCGCCATGCGGATGTTGAAGTACGCGTTCAACCTCGCAGACGACGGGTTGGTCGGCCAGCAGGTGTTCGCCGGCGAGGCGACCCGTCTAGCATACATGACTGACGAGGCACAGGAGGGCCGAGACGCCTTCCTCGAGGGGCGGGACCCACAATTCCGCGACTACCCCTGGCACTACTGACCCCGCCGACCTCTCGCGGGTGGCGCGCTCCACGGCTCGCGCCCGCGGCGCGACCGGGAGCGCGAGGGAGGCTGTGGCGACCCGCCGGACTGCCAGCGGGTCGCCGCAGCCGAGGCTGGGGAGGATTGAGGTGCGGTCATAGTGTGTCCGGCGACTCCGTTTGCTGTCCCTGTCCGGCGACTCCGTCTGCTGTCCCTGTCTGGTGACTCCGTCTGCTGTCCCTGTCTGGTGACTCCGTTTGCCGTCTCCCTCCATCCGCTAAGCGCATCACTGCCAATCGTTTCTCCGTAGATACGGTCTGTAGCAGCTGACAGCACGCAATTCAGGGTTCCCCAACAATCTGAACCATGGGTGTGTCATATCGCCCGTCTCACCGGTGTGATGAATCAAGGGTCGTGGTACCGCGACTCTCGGAAGGTATATCCCTCCACGGGGGCCAGATCTATTTGCAATGGCAAACGGAAAGGTTGATTTCTTCAACGACACTGGCGGCTACGGTTTCATTTCGACTGACGACGGCGATCTCGACGACGACGAAGACGTGTTCTTCCACATGGAGGACGTTGGCGGTCCGGATCTCGAAGAAGGTCAGGAGGTCGAATTCGATATCGAATCATCCCCGAAGGGACCCCGCGCGACGAACCTCGTCCGCAACTAACGACTACTTCCGGCTGTCGTTTGTAGCGACGGGCGGCACCTAGTTCGTTCATACTATCTCACCGCGTAGCTACCTCTCTTTGTCTGTGAACCACCGAGTACTGACGCGTACAGCACGGCCGCTGTCTGTCAGTTGCTTCAGACTCCAGCTCAGTCATCTCTGCGGGCACTTGCAGCCCGCGAGAACACTCGCCGCTAGATACCCCCACGGCTCGCGATGATACTCGTCACAGAATAGTCCCGGGCGGATTGACGCAGATCCTACCGTAATCCGGGCTGAGGTGGCCGCATGAGCGTCGTCTCGAGCGGGCCGTTCTGTACGGCGCTCAGCTGTCGCAGTGCCGCGGTCATCATCGTCCAGACGCCGGCGGGACCACGGCCCGTCTGTCGTGTGTGTGCGGTCGACCAGGAGGTGCTCGAAGATGTCTGAGTGCGACTTGGAGGAAGTTGAGCGCCTGCGGAACCGGCTCAACCGGCTCGAAGACTGGAAAGACCACGTGCTTGAGTCGAAACTCGACGAGAAAGACCGACAGATTGCCGCACTCGAGACGACGGTCGCACACCACGACCAACAGATCACTGCGCTTGAGACCGAGCTCGAGGCGATACTCGGCGTGGATGACGAGCAGGACTCCACGCCTGACGGTCGTGAACGCGATCTCCGCGGCGCGATGATCCGATCCCTCAGGAACTCGGGGAGCGACCGTGCCGGCCTCACGTGGTGGTGGAAAGACGTCCGTGACCATCTCTCGACGCTTGGTCACGACGGCTTCTCGAAGCCAACCTACTACGCCGCCATGGACGATGCCGCTGCGAGTGACGGCTTCGACACGACCGAGAAGGTCGTCGTCGAGAACGACCGGACGAAGACGGTGAAAGCGATTCGGCTGCGCGTAACCGACTTACCGGGTGAACTGCCGCGTAACCAACTTACTACGCAAAATCACGCTCCGGCCGGTCACGCCGGGGTCGAACCACCTGCTGAGACGGCTCCAACCGACGACTAAGACACGATACCACTCATGAAACCGACACGTACGCAGTGCGACCAGCAACGGGTGTGTCGTAGAGAGTGCCGTCTCGGTGCTCCTCGAGGGGGGGTTACGGACGGCCCCCTGGCGTTAGTTTGCGTAGTAAGTTGGTTACGCAAATCTGAGCGGGGGCGATTGCGATGACCGCGAGTGGCGGCAGCGATCTCGTCGATCGGTTCCAGACGTTCTACTCGCGCTACTACGACGACCGTGACGGCGGCCGGAATCGGATCGTCGAACTCGCCCAAGCGTATCCCAAAGAACAGAAGTCACTCGTCATCGACTACGACGACCTGTATCGGTTCGACCGTGAGCTCGCCGACGACTGGATCGCGGATCCAGACCAACTACGTGAGTATGCTGAAGACGCGCTCGCGAGATACGACCTGCCGGCCGACCTGAACCTCCGCGGGGCGAACGTCCGACTCGGCGGCCTTGAGGACGTCGTCGAGCCCTACTGTATCGACGTGGGCGACTACGTCGTCGACAGCGATGCGCCACACGCCGACGTCGACGAGCTGCGCGTCATCCAGGGCCAGGTGTCGAAGGTCGCCCAAGCGAAGGGCCGCTTCACCGAGATCACCTTCGAGTGTCAGCGCTGCGGGACCATGACGCACATTCCCCAGATTGACGACAGCGTCCAAGAGCCACACGAGTGTCAGGGCTGTGAACGCCAGGGTCCGTTTCGCGTCAACCAGAGCCAGTCGAAAAGCGAGGACTACCAGCTGATCCGTGTGCAACGTCCGCCCGAGCAGTCTCGGGGTGGCCAACAGCCAGATACGATCGACATCACGCTGACCGATGATCTCACGAACACCGTCTCACCGGGCGACCGGGTCGACGTCGCCGCCCACCTCGAGCGTGACATCAACGACGACGACGGCACCTTCGAGATCGCGGGCGCGGCCCAGAACGTTGAACACCGCGACACCGACTTCGAAGACGTCGCCTACGCCGAGTACGAAGCCGAAATCGAGGCGATCGCCGCGAACAACCCCCATCAGCAGATCGTCGACTCGATCATGCCGACGCACATGGGCGATGCACACATCAAAGAGGCGATCGCCTTACAGATGTTCGGCGGCGTCGAGAAAGAACTCGCCGACGGGTCGCGGAAACGCGGCCAGTCACACTTGTTACTGGTGGGCGACCCCGGCACCGATAAGTCGGGTCTGCTTGAGTATGCGACGACGCTCGCCCCGCGCTCGGTGTACACGAGCGGGAAGAACGCGAGCTCGGCTGGGCTGACGTGTGCGGCCACCCAGACCGACTTTGGTGACGGTGGGTGGACGCTCGAGGCGGGCGCACTCGTCGAAGCCCACCGCGGGCTGTGTGCGATCGACGAGTTCGATAAGATGCCCGAAGAAGAGCGTGAGGGTGTCCACGAAGCACTCGCGAACGGCACGATCTCGCCGTCGAAAGCGGGGATCACGAACGTGACGCTGCCCGCGAAGACGACCGTCATCGCGGCCGCGAACCCGAAGTACGGCCGTTTTGACCCATACGAGCCCGTCGGCGAGCAACTCGAGATCGGGCCGACGCTGATCAGCCGCTTCGATCTGATCTTCACGCTCGAGGACACGCCCGACACCGACCGGGACAGCCGCCTGGCCGACCACCTGAACGAACACGCTCGGCTTGGCTCGCTCGCCACCGCCGGTCGCGACCACGAGATCGACGCCGACAGCGACGTCGCACCGGCGATCGACGAAGAACTCATGCGTGCGTACGTCGCCTACGCCAAAGAACACGTTCACCCTGTGCTTTCGGACGCGGCTGGCGAGCGCATCAAAGAGTTCTACCTAAGCATTCGGTCGAAGGGTGTCGACGAGGACACACCGGTACCGATCACACCGCGAAAGATCGAAGCACTCCACCGGCTGTCGGAAGCGGCCGCTCGGATCCGGCTGTCCGAGACTGTCGAGCCGCGTGACGTCGACCGGGCGATCGAGTTGCTGAATCGCAGCCTCCAAGACGTCGGTATCGACCCCGAGAGCGGGGAGTTCGACGCCGACGTCGTCGAGACCGGCACCTCGAAGACACAGCGTGACCGCATCAAGACGGTCAAAGCGATCATCTCGGAGATCGAGCTCGAACACGCCGAAGGCGCACCGCTTGAGGAGGTCATCGACACGCTCACCGACGGGCACGACATCCCGACGACCAAGATCGACGCCGAGATCGAGACGTTGCGTGAGAAAGGTGAGATCTACGAACCGACACAGGGCCACCTCCGGGTGAGCTAACCAAGCGCGTAGAGGCCGCGATGGACACGCTCAACGTAGCCGTCTGCGCGTAATGCGGCCAGTCGCTCACGGCAGATTTCGTGACTGTCTGCGCTAATACTGGTCTGACCACCGGGATATTCGCTATCCACTCCAGGTAAGCTGATCAACAGTTGGAAACTCATGCTTTGCTGTTTGGGGTGGGTTGTAGTATCTTGACTTGATCTCGTAGTACCCGAATTCAGGAGGGATACGAGCGCATGCCTTTGCCAAATTATCATCGGCTGTATGTGTAATTACGCGAATTCGAGCATTCGTATCAAATAATCGAACTGCTAACGCGACCAGGGTTGCATCCGTCCAGTTATTTGTCTCCGGATACTTGCTCTGCTGATTGAGAAACTCGTCTGTAACGATCCGTGCTTTCTCGACCGGTCCAGCAGTCCTTTCCAATTCCTCTGTACGGTCACCTAGTAGCGGTGTGGCCACCCGAATCCATCCTTCTTCGACAGCTCTATCGAGATATGGGTTCGTCGGTGAATTAGCACTCCCGGTATCCGACAGCTCGTGATAGACCGCTGCTGGCACCCAAACTTCTGTGCCAGCTTTCTTGACGGCACGCTTGAGCGATCGAAGATGTGGGCTGGGGTGTTTTCCTAGGTTCCGAAACATCACTGTGTCCGCAATATTCGCAGTGTACATTCTCGATGCTCAGGCTACTCCTGAGCGTACTCCTCGAGAAGATTGGCTTCGTCCTCATCAAAATCATCTGGTGTGTACGTCGTCGGGTTCGACTCGTCCTCACCGAGATCAAGAATCGAATAGAGCGCTTCGATGAGGTCATACGTAGTCCCAGGTGAAAGGTGAGTCAAGCCTGCGATCTGCCGGATCGTGACCTCTCCTTCACTGTGTGCCTTCACGAGATCGTACACGAGTGCGAACGTGACGATGCCGTGAGCTTCAAGCACTCGCTCGACTGCTGGATACTCGTTTTTGTGTGCGATTACTTCGACCAGCTCGGGCGTGATCGAGACTTCCGTCTCGCGGACCGTCACTGTGAGTTCGAACTCTTCAGCAGTGTATACGTTGGTTCCGCCATCGTCACCGACCTTGCTGATCAGGCCCGCCTGTTCCAACTTGTGCAGATAGTCGTATACCGTCTTTTTTGAGACGGCTATTGAGTCAACGAGTTCGGGACCTGTGGCAGTCGCTGAGCCTCTCATTGATATATAGAGTTTAGCCAGAGACGGGTTCTCAAGTAATTCTGCGAATGTGGGGATTCCGATGCTCACTCCCGGCGTGTCACCCGCGTTTCGTACGTGTTCTGTATCGTAGCTCATCTTGTATAGAGTTACGAAACTAAAAACTATAAACGTTTGCCGTAGCAGTGAGTTGTCATGGGCTGTGCCCTGCTCGATCGCAGTGGCCCTCTTCCACCGCTAAGCGAGCGCGTACAGCCCGCGATGGACGCGCTCGACGTACTCGTCTGCGCGTAACGCGGCCAGCCGCTCGCGGCAGTATTCTGCGGTCAGCCCGGTCTGGGCGGCGAGATACGAGGGCGTACACCGGCCCTGCGCGAGCGTCCAGAGAATCGCCCGCTCGGCGGCGGTAAACGCGGTCGGCGTCGCGACGACTGCGTGAGATGTATCCATCGCCCGGCCGTATCCGTCCGGCTGGATTGGTTCTTACGACGTGTAGGCTCGCCAGTTTGCGTAACCCAACTTACGCAACGGGCGTATTAAGCGTCGTTACCCCGCATTATCGCGGTAGAGCACCGCCATCCGCCGTATTCCCCCCAGAACCCACGCCACGGGCGAAGTCCCCTCTGGTCTCAGACCGCTGACTCGGATATTGGTGTAGCGTACGCTTGGTATGGGCTGGCGACGCGGTGCTCACACTCACCGTGTGCCGTGACGGCACCGATCGAATCGGTCGGTGAGCGTTCCACCCCAGAGGTGGGTGACGATGATGACAGCTCACGACCACAACTGGTGGCCGGACGGGGCCGACGAGCGACGCGTCCGCCAGTGCACCTGCGAGACGTGTACGGCACTGATCGCCCGCCTCGAGGCGGTCGAAACGACCCAGCCGGTGACTAACGCCGGCGACACGGACCTGACGAGCTACGGAGCACACGCATGAGTAACACGACCGGCCAGAAGCACGCCTACCTCTTGTCGCTCACGCGAGCGCAACTCGAACAGCTCCAAACCGACGACATCGCCGTCGTCGATACGGACTCAGAGAGATTCGTATTCGTCCGAAAAGACCACGAGAGCGAGGCGATCGACCAGCTTCACGGAAACGACGTCGAGATCTCGATCCACGAGGTGACGAGCCGTGACTGACCGCGTGATGCTCGACATCGAGACGCTCGGGCTCGACCCCGGTGCGTCGATCGTCGCGATCGGTGCAGTGCGGTTTTCCGAGAGTGGCCTCGGGGACACGTTTCAGCGGTCGGTCTCATTGACGAGCTGTGAACGCGCAGGGCTATCTATCGACGCGGAGACGCTCGACTGGTGGCTCGGACAGAATGCGTCCGCACAAGCGCAACTGACGGGCGGCTCGCGTCTTGAGCTCGTGCTCGAAGCCTTCACCGAGTGGTACGGCGACGCCGATGAGGTCTGGGCGAACTCACCGTCGTTTGACTGTGAGATACTCGAACACGCCTACGACGCGGTCGGTCTTGACGCGCCGTGGGGATTCTATGCGGAACGCGACTTCCGGACGCTGAACGCACTCGAGATCGCACCTGATCTGGACCACAACGGGGTTGGGCATGATGCGCTTGACGACGCGGTCCACCAGGCCGAAATCGCGTCTGCGGCGCTTGACCACCAGCAGGCGGTGACGAGCCGTGAGTGACACCGGCCCAGTCACCCACACGGCAGCGACCACGGCGGCCGACGCGCCGACGGTACTCGACGTCGACCTCGAAGGCGACCGCGTGCTCGCCCGTGTCGATCAGGGCGACGTCTCGGTGCTGGTGGAAGCGCCAGCTGGCATCGCTGACGCCGAGCTCGAAGCCGTTCTCGAAGCGGTGCCGACACGCCTCGAGCGGACGGTGGCGCTGTTCGACGGGGGCCGGGGCGATGACTAACTGGCGACCAACCGATCACGACCGCGAGTGCCGTCACTGTGGTCGTCACGTCACGCGGACGTTCGCCCGCGTCCATGGTGATGATGACGACGTCGCACACCGCTGTCTCGGCTGTGATTGCTTCCGACGCATCTGCCGGGGGAGTGCGGCCGGACTCGAACTCGAGATGCCAGACCCACGGCGTGACGGACACGCGAATCGCAACCGTGGCCGTCGGGTGGCTGCACCGAACGCGACGACCGTGCTCGAGGCGACCGATGGCCGATAGAGCCGACGTGGGACTCTCGAAGCGTCGCTACTGGGACAAAAACGACACTCTCAGGCGCACATACGCGCGCGAGAGTACACAGCTGGGGTATATGGCCAGCATTCTTTTAGGTACCGCACGCTAATTCAGCCCAATGTCATATTCGCTGGTAACGGACGAAGAATTCTGTTGGGTGTTACAGTCCGTTGAGCCCACGCTCACCGCGGATCTCGCGGAGCATCTTCCGACCTCTGATAAGGCCGTGTACATGCGTCTGCGACGCTTCGACGGCTCATACGTCACACACACCGCTATCAATACGAAAACGTATGAGTGGAGCCTCACAGACGCGGGGCGTAAGTTCGTCGCGGATGCCGACCTCCCGCCGATCGAGAGCGTCGATCTCGACGAGTATTTCGCGGGTCGGACAACGAGTATCAACCCCAACACGATTCTCCACGAGATCGCGATTCAGGATGGCGAGTGGGTGTCATCAAGCGCGCTGTATGACGCCCTTCCATACGCAAAATCGACCATTCGTAAGCGGTTGCGTCGGTTCTACAACGAGGGCGTCGTTGACCGCGATGATAGCCAGAACACAAATCAATGGCGGCTCACCGATCGCGGGCGCACACAATTGGCCGAGGCTGACGAGCACGGCCCGCGGAGTGACTCCCAGCGTATCTTCGAAGAGCGACTGTGACTGCGGGGCGGACTGTCTCGCGCGCTCTAACACGGTTCGGTCCTTCTATGACCTAGGGTGTACACTTCTGCGCAGGTAGTTCTACGTGGGTGCGACGTGACCCCCATCGCGTGACTGGACGTTAGGCACCGACGATATGCGAGTGGCTCGTCGTACCCCGATCTGGTGGCATTGAACGGCCCCCTCAATCACCTATACCTTCGGTATCGGTCTCGTCACCACCTTCTACGCGTACATTTTCGTTCGATACGATGCCACTTTACCATCCGATAGCATTAACTATGTTCGCTTTGATCTTCGAATCGTAGCGGGCGTCAAAGCTACATTGAGCATGAAGTCACAGATGATGTCCAAATGATCGTGGTATGAGCAAGGCAATGACAGACGAGGATAGCAACGGGGCCGATGACGCCCCGACTGCACGAACAACAATCGAGGTTGACCGTCAGGTGTGGCGGCAGGTTCGTGCAGAGGCTGTGAGTGAAGGGAAAAACGTCTCCGAAAAGCTCGAAGAGATCCTTCGGGACCACGTCGAGCTTGACGATGACGATGACGATGCATAATCACAACATAATGGTAGACACCACATCCGGATCAGCCGGGTATACCGACGGAGGAATAGCATGACAGAGAACATATCATACGCGGGAGCGGCTCTCCCGCAGGAGGTGACAGCATGAGTAGTGGCTATCGCGAGAAAGGACGTGCGGTCGTCCTGGCCGCGCTGATGGTGCTGTCAGTCGTCGCGATGACGACGGCATTTGCCGGAGGTGCGGCGGCGGCAGTGTCCGGTGTAGGAACGCCTTCAGCGGATAATGTTGAAATCGGACAGTCGTCTACGACACAGACAGTATCATTCACTGTCACAGCCAGTGACACGAATGAAGGAACTATTACTGTTGATCCAGCAGTTCCATCGGGCGCATCAATAACTGATGCGAGCGCCGCAGCACAAACCGATGGAGGTGAAACGCTTTCGGTGACTACGAGCGCCTCGGTCACCGATACTGATAGTGACGGCACAAACGAAGTCACTGTCGGCGTCACGGATTCTAACACTGGTGACACCGATGACACGTTAGATGTCACCATCACCTACGATACGAGCGGACTGAGTAGTGAGGCGACTGGCCAGAGCTTAGAGGTGACTTCGGCTAATGGAGCTTCTCAGTCAACCACCTTTGACTACGTTGACACCACCAACCCGTCTGTCAGCAACGTCCAGATTACCGACGCGACTGACGGTGATTCAACAGTCGGAGAAGATGATGAAGTGACTGTGTCCGCGGATGTGACCGACGCTGGCTCTGGCGTTGATACCGTCACGACAGACGCGAGCGCATTCGGTGCACCTGGAACTGTCACTCTCTCGCTGGACCAAGGGACGACGTATACCGCCACATTCACTGTGGCCAGTGATAGTAGTCCTAGTGACGGAACCACACCCTCGTTGACTGTTACGGCTACTGATAATGCTGGTAATTCCAACACCGCCACCAGTGGAACGCCGCTAACTATTGATCTGGGCGATATCTCTGGGACTCTCACGAATCCTGCTGGTATTGCGCTTGATGGGTTTACCATCGATCTTGATAACGAGGACACCGGTAACGATGTCACTACGGCAACCACCGGTGGAAGTGGAGGCTATTCCTTCACTGCACTGGATGACGGAACGTACAACGTGTCTGTCTCCAGTGATGGTTACTCCGATTACCAGGTGGTGACGATCGACAACAGCGAAGCGCTCACGAACGTCGATCTCACCCTGGGTCCGGATATCACCGCGACGCCGGACGAAGTCATCACGCAGGATACTGTGACCGTCAACGGTGACCTCACGGTTCCGTCTGGGGAATCTGTTGAGTACACCGTTGTTACCCCTGGCACGGACCTCACCACGGTTGATCCGGGTAATGGTCCGACCTCATCGGACTTCTCCGTGATCCAGACGTTCGACGATGACGGCACTTGGTACCTCTTCGTCGAGGATACCGACAACACTGACCTCTACGGAGCGGCTTCGATCACGTCGCTCTACGACGCAAACATCACCGTTGACCCCGCCGAACCTGTCTCCGGTGATTCGGTGAACGTCAACGGCGAGTTGGTTGACGCAAACGGTGACGTGCCTACTTCGCAGGACCTCGATCTTGTCGATCCGTCTGGAACTGTCAATACTGAACCAGTTGCCACGACAAACAGCAATACTGGTGAGTTCGCGTTCTCGAAGATCCTGTACGACGCAGGTACGTGGAACCTCACTGACGCAGCCCAGAACGCGGTGTACCAGAGCATCAGTGTCGGATCCAACGACGCGAACGTCACGTTCGACGTGACCAGCGGTGACAACCTCGCTGACTTCCAGAGCACGTACCACGTCCGTGCGAAGCAGACTGACGGGACCGTGCTCCCGTGGGTCGACTCAACCGCTGACAACTACGTGAACGTTACTGGACCGTTCAGTAGCGTCAATATTAACAACGGTGACTACGACACTGACTTCACCGTAGTCGCTTACAAGCCCGTTGACGGTGCTGTGGTTACTTCCCCCACCGGTGATGGCACCGACCTCAACAGCGCCGGAGCAGTTGAGTACTTCCACATCGTGCCGGGCAATCTCGATTCGGACGGCGTGAACGAGGACATCAAGTTCACGGCAACTCCGTCTGAAGCCAACAGCATTACCGCGGAACTCGACAACAGCGATAGCGATGCATACGCTGGCGTTGAGCAGAACACTGGTTCGGACACTATTGACTCGCCCGCTGAGCCGGACTACGTCGGATCGGCCAGCGTTGACGTGGGCCAAGCAGAAGGGGTGAACGTCAACACTGATGCCGGTGCTGGCCTCGCGGTCGATGGGGACAGTTCGCTTGATGTGACCGTCATCGGTGCTGACTCCAACGCGCCTGACGGCGAAGGAAGTAGCAACTACCTGTCCAACGCGACGGTCGTCCTGAATGGTCCTGGTGTTACGGTTAACGGGACGATGGACAGCGGCTTCACCGCGAACACCGAAGACGGTGGTTCAGTCGCTGAAGCGACCGTCGGCGGAACCGACATCTTCCGGTTCAGTGGACTGGCCTTCGAAGAAGCAGGCACCGCAACCATCGAAATCGTTGCCAACAACGACACTGGCGAGCAGTACACCTACACGGAGAATTTCTCCGTTGCCGGTGACAACCTCGTCAGCGTCAGTCCGACGACCGTCGATTTCAACTCAAACAGCGATGTCACTGTCGAAGTGACTGATAGTGAAGGAGCGGCGGTCAACAACCGCATCGTCGTATTGAGCAACGGCGACTTCGATGTCAACACGACTAATGGCAATATCCAGACGGTACAGCGTATTGCCATTGACGCATCTGCTGGTGTTGTCTACGGAGACGATTCTGCAGGCGACAATGATGTCACTGACGGGTTCACGCTGAACGACCAATTCAGTGCGAACAACGGCATCTACACCGCCGAGAACGTTTCCTTCGAATCGACAGGAGAACTTAATGTCGATGTCTACCAAACGGATGGCACGCCAGCTGACATCTCCGACAACACTCAGACGATTGAGGTGTCGCCCATCACGGTTCAGGGCGTCGAATCCTACGATGTCCAGACGGACATCGCTCCGGTCCTGGCTGGTCAGACTGAGACCCACAACCTGACTATCACGCAGGATGGTGCAGAGGTCAACGGCACTGACCTTCAGGGTCTCACGATTACAGCCAAGCAGGACGGAACTGACGTTACTGAGTCTGGGCTGACCTACGAAGACTTCGACAATGACGGTACCGTCGAAACCGTCCAGGTCGATGTCCTTCCGGACCAGAGCGCGTCTGATGCGGTGAACATCTCGATCAACCCGAACGGCGCGCAGACTGGCTCCGCGGCCCTTGAAGTTGTCGAGCCGGAGATCACCACCACGCTCGGTGGTGACCTAACGTTCGGTCTCGTCTCTGAGATGAACGTTACTGTGGAGGACCCGCGTGACAACACTGGTATCGACAGTGCAGTTGTCGATATCAACGCTGTCAACGCGACCTTCCAGTCCGATACCGAGCTCAGTGATGACAGTGTCAACCTTGGAGGAACACTCGACTCCGATGTCACTGTCAACGCAAACGGGACGAAAGCAATCGCAGTCGTGCCTCTGGCAGAATCTGCTGGGGCTGCACCACAGACGCTGAACCTCTCGACGAGTCTTGAAGCCGGCAGTGGCACGTTCGGTGAAGTCGCTATCAATGCTGGCAACATTACTCTCGAGGGTGCTCCGGACAATCTCAGTCCAGAGACTACTGAGTCACTCGTTCTGAACGCGGTTGACGCCAACGGCGATCAGATCGACCTCATGGGCGTCGAGATCAGTGGTGCTGACCTCGACGGTAGCACGCGTACGAAGGTCACGGACGAAGGGTTCGTGAACTTCGATATTACGACGAGTGAATCCGGCACGATCACGTTCACTGCTGTGGAAACTGGATCTACCGACGTCGACTTGATCGACGACGGCGATAACGAGATCCAGATCGCCCAGACGAACGTGTTTGAGCAGGCTGCTCTCTCACTGAATGCGAGTGCAACCAGCGTTCAGCCGGGTGACGACGTTGAGTTCACGCTCGTGCGTGAAGACTTCAACCAGCAGACCACGGGTAACCTGACGATTACGAACGCGAGCGGCGATGTCGTCGACGAGGTCGCTATCGACCAGACGGCAACCGTTACGTTCGACGAAGCGGACACTTACACCGTGACTGCGGAGAAACCTGACCGCCCAGCGGTTGGCAAGGCCTTCGTTAACGACACAGTCACGGTGACCGTGGAAGTCGGAGAAGGTACCGACGAAGAGCTCGCTCGCTTCGACGGCGGTGACGGTATCATCGACCGTGACGAAGCAGTTGACGCTATCGTCGCGTACAACACTGGTGGGACGATTGGCGGCGAAGAAGTCACCCGGGACCAGGCGGTCCAGGTGATTATCGCCTACAATACCGGCCAGACCGTCGCAGCCTAACTACCGCACCGAGCGGCTCCGATTTTTCACTTTTTTCACCGCGAGAGCGACTGCATAGCCTCGCGCCTCCTCGAACTGCCCGCATTACACCCACCTGAGTCTGACCGAGAATCCCCACAGAGTCGGACACGACCACGCCGATCACCGCCGTGATCGACCCGGAATCACGCCCAAATCTCGCCGACACGCTACTTTTTTGACCGGGTGACGAGTCATCCGGACACGATGAACCTCCGACCGCACGATGACGGTGACGGCAAGAAGGTGTGGCTCTCCCGAGACGACGTCGACGCACTCGAGGACGCGGCGGCCGACACCGAACAACGGATCGCCTTCGAGCTCGGCGTGCGGTGCGGGCTCCGCTCGGCTGAGATCCTCGAGGTCGCACCCCAGGACATCGTCGAGACGGACGCCGGCTGGATGCTCCGAGTGCATCACGGAAAGGGCGACAAATATCGCGAGACACCGATCCCCGAGACACTCGCGATGCGTATCCAGACGGTCGGTGATGTTCGACCCGAACCGGCCGATGAACCCGTGCTCTCGATCTCGTCGACGCGGTCGCTCCGACGCTGGGTGCAAACCGCGCGCGAACAGCTCGCTGACGAGACGGGCGACGCCGGCTGGCACTCACTATCGACGCATGATCTCCGGCGGACGTGGGCGACCGCACTCGCCGACGTCGAAGTTGACCCGCTGCTGGTGCTCGACTGGGGTGGCTGGAGTGACCTCGAGACGTTTTTGGACCACTATCGGGGCAGTCACAGCCCCGCGGCCCAGCGCCGAGCGCGAGACAAAGTCGACTGGCTCTAGCTGATCAGCTCGAGGCGGACGGTATCAACACTCTCTCTTACAGAGGATCAAGGAGAAAACCCACGACGTTAATCGTTGGATGAACCCGATAATATTTAACAAATTATATCTTAGAAGTTACCGTGCGTAAAAAACTGGCAGTTGACTCGGTGTTTGCCACGGCGAGAGCCGAAACCAAACAAGTAAGCCGACCACGCCGACAGTCGGTAACCAATCAGGTAGCTCGAAGCCCCCCGCGGGTACGAGTAACGGCTTCGTGGCAGAGCCACTGGCTGACTGCCCAGAAACCGTAGATTCCCACCCATCCGAATCGACGGGAGCAACATAAGAACCTCGGGAAGCTCACGACTTCAGTCGTGGGAGGATGTCACGCGTCGGAGTCGTCGGTTTCCTGCTCCACCAGGTCGCGCACCCGGTCGAAGTGGCTGCTGATGCGCTCAGGCATCGACTCGTACTCTTCGTCGCTCACAGGTCGCTCCTGTCTTTCACTCCGTGCCATTTCTCAACCCTCTTGATGAATCGTTCGATGTTCTCGCGTAAATCTTCTTCGGCGTGATCGAAGGCCTCATTCGCCGGGATCGGCGGCGAGACATCTTTCGTGTCGTATTTCTCGCCGTCGCGGTACACGTCACGGTGCAACCCCTCTTCGGTCACGTCGTGGCCACCGGGGGCGTCTCGGTCGTGATCGTACCGAACCACTTCGCGCCAGTCGCCGTCGAGCCAGTGCTCCAACTGGATCATAAACCGCGTCACCTCGCCGCGCTCCGTGGAGAATGCCGTGCGCAGCTGCACGCGGTCGGCCAGTCGATCTGGTGGCGGCGTCACCTCGTAGTCCGTCATTCCTCGTCACACACGACCTCTCATAGCTCTGCGAGCAAATCAGCCCGATTCTATTCAAGGATGGACACATCGCCGTCGATGCGCTCAATCTTGTTCCGAATCCGACTGGCTACGCGATACCGGTACTCGTCTGATACGTCTGCTTCACCTTTGATGATTTCTCGTTCACGGTCCGTTAGGAGTCCGCGCTCGGCCATGTCCGCGTTTTGCTTCGCTATACACATTACTCTACATGGTCTACTACTACCTCGAGCCGGGCGCTGTTTATTCGACACGCCGGACCTCGAGCGTGCCGTCGTCGTCTTCTCGTGGTCGGCCACGTTCGGCACCCTCGGGTAGGTCTCCCTCCGTACTTCTGAGCTGTACTCCCCGTTTTCGGGAGGTTCACCCACCGGTCGAGCAATTTCTTCGGCGCACCTCCATTCTGGATTCTCGTCGAGCAATTCGAAATAGTCTCAAATGAGCCCGACCGGGCTCTCCGGCGCTCACAGTCCGTGAGACGGTGTTGAATATCGCCGAAATCGTCCAAAGGAAAGGGCGGTGCGATATGCACCAGTGAGAGAAAAGACCCTGACGAGGGGGTAAGACTGCGAATCTGTTTGATGGGGTTTGACCCCAACAATAAGATTTATTTTTGTTGGGGTTGTGTCCCAACATAGGAGAACGATGCCTGCGACGGTCGTGTACCGGGAAGAAGACGAGAAACTGGACGGGAGTCGGTACGAGATGGTCGCGTGGCAGGTCCCGGTGAGCGAGGACTTCCCGCAGGGGCTGAAGTACAGCTTCCAGTACATGGACGCTGACGGCGACACGCTCCTGCGGTACGACAACGCGCCCTACCACCTGGATGTCGGTCGGCATCATCGACACCCACCCGAGGGCGACATCACGAAGCTGGAGTTCACAGGCCTCTCCGACCTGATCGAGGACTTCCAGAACGAGGTGACCGAAATCTATGAGCAACGAACCGACTGACACCGAACCCACGCACGACGAATTCACGCCCGACCCGGACGAGGTCGAGTACCCTTCGACCCTCCGCATCACGTCGCTCCCGGCGGAGCAGGCGCAGGCGGCGGCCATCGAGCGCGCCGAACAGTGGGAGGACGGCGAGGAAGTCCCGCACGTCGTCAACTTCGAAGACCGTGCGCGACTCCGCCAGCTGCTAACCGACCGGCGGATGGAGCTGCTCGAAGCGGTGATGGAGCACCCGCCTGAGAGTATCCGCGCGCTGGCCGACCGCCTCGACCGTGACGTGCACGACGTGCACGACGATCTCCACCTGCTGGCCGAGTACGACATCATCCACTTCGAAGAGGACGGTCGCGCGAAGAAGCCGTACGTCCCCTACGACACGGTCCGGATCGAGGTCGAGTTCGGCCTACCGCGCGGCGAAGGGTCAGAGTCGGCCGCATCGGCCTGAAACGGCCAGTTAGCTGATCGGCTCGAGGCGGACGGCGTCGTCGTCGGTCGTCTCAAACAACAGGTACGTGGCGTCTGGATCGCCGTCTTCATCGACGAGCCCCCACTCTCGGGCCGTCGACTTGGGGATCGTCACGCGGACGCTGCCATTGCCGGTCTGGATCACCTTCCGGATTTGATGCATCGACCCGGCAGACATGTCTATCGCACTTATACTTTCGGTGCTGTGACTCCTGTGAGAGCGTTCTTAGCTTCCATAGCGTACCGCGACCTACCACGGCGTATAGACCTCTCTATCGAAGTGTTATCACCTACATAACACAATTATCAGCGGTTATTACACCCGCTACGGTATGACGAATTGTGCAACAGCACGCACCAGAACAACCAATTTTCAGTCGTATCATACCGGTGCTACTGGCGTTAGTACTCATGACCGCGGCGGTCCCCGCCGGTGCGGCGGGCGTCGCGGCGGGAGAAGACGCAAACGCACTCGATTCAAACGGCCAGCTGGCCGACACCGCCGGCGGGAACGCAACGAATATCACACTCGTCGGGTTCAACGATATCGGTAAGGCGGCGGCCGGTTCTGGCGATGATAAACTCGGCCGGATGATTACGCTCATCAATCGCGAGCGCGCGAATGCCTCCGGTCCCGTCTTCGTGGCCGGTGGTGGTGACGAAGTCAGCCCGCACGCCCTCCGCAACTACGACGGCTTAGAGAACGGCTACGAGCCGCCAGTGACGGCGATGAACCTCATCGACCCTGACGCCGAGGTCGTCCAGAATCACGAACTCGATTACGATGAGGACGCGGGGACGAACGACTTTGCTGTCTTCGAGGCCCTCTCCAACCAGTCGACGTACCCGTGGCTTCTCGCAAACGTCGTTGACGAGGAGACGGGCGAGAACCTCCCTGGAACGCAGAACTACACTATTGTTGAGCGTGGCGGCGTCACAGTCGGCTTCTTCGGTGTAACTGACGAGGCCATCAACTCAAAGACCGACGGCGTCATCGAGCGCAACGGCTACACCGTCCTTGACCCGACCACAGCCGCTCAACAAACCGTCGACACGCTTCGCAACGAGGAGAACGTGGACGTAGTCGTGGCGCTGGCCCCGCTCGGCATTCCAGACTCGAAGGACCTCGCACAGAACGTTGACGGCATCGACGCACTCATCTCAGGCGACGACCAACAGCGCTACTCGCCACAGGCGACGAACGGTGCTCTCATCGGCGAGACGACCGGAACGGCAGACGCCATCATCACGATGGAACTGACCGTCGATAGCGGAAGCGTCACGGACGCTTCTGGGGAACTCGTCAACGTGACGACCGACGTACCGCGTAACAGCTCGTGGAAGACGTATATCGACCCGCTCCGCGAAGAATATCTCAACACAGAGCTCGCGACAGCGGTCATGCCTGAACACGCGGGCGTTGGCTCCGACTACACCGACGACACCGCGACGGGCCATCTCCTCACTGATGGCGTCCGCAACTACACCGACGCCGACGTGGCCATGACGAACGCTGGTGGCATCCGCGACACGCTCTACCCGAGCGACAAATACGCCGCAGGCGAGGAGTTCAATATCACCCGTGGCATGGTGACCTCAACGCTCTCATTCGGCAATCAGATCGTCGTGGTTGAGGTGACTGGCGCGGAACTCCGCGACGTCGTTAAGAGTCAAATTACGCCCCTGGAGATGGACAATCAGTTCGGGACTCAGACGCAACAACAGCTGAGCGGCGTCACCTTCGAGTGGGTACCTCACAGTAACAGTTCATCACCCGACGAGGGTGACGCAACGATTCAGGACCTCACGGTTAACGGCGAACCCGTTAACGACGCGGCGACCTACACGATAGCGACCAACTCCTACATTGCTGATGGCGGTAGCGGCTTCCCGCTCGCCGACAAGCCGCGTGTAGCGGTCCTGAACGAAACGACGATGGCTGACGGCGTTATCAGCTATCTGCAGAATCGCTCGACCATCTCGGCTGCGGAAGTTGACACCGAACTAAACGACCGGATGCGGCGAGTCGACACGACGGTCGACGCCAACGCCGTCGAAGTGACGACCAACGACGGCCAGACGACGGTTACCGTTGACGCGCCCTCGCGTGTGACTGGTGTGGACGGAACCGCTGTCTTCGCTGACCGAAGCGGCGGGTACGTCGAGACGACGGACGTCACCTACGACGGCGCGAGCGACACGATCACAGTCTCGGTGCCAGCGAGCGATCTCGACGACTTAGCAACGCCGGTGACTGCAGCGGATTCGAGTGTTGATCTGTACATCGACTACACCGATAGCGTGTATTCGAGCCAGTACGAGAACTTTGACTCGGCCGTGCTGAACCCCATCACTGCCACCGGTGACTCAGTCTCGACTGAGCGTGCGCTCCAGCGGTTTGATGACGGTGATGGTACGATCGAGCGCAATGAGGCAGTCAGCGCAATTATCGCGTACAACACTGGTAGCACGATCGAGGGTGAGGAAGTCACGCGGACCCAGGTCGTCCAAGCGATCGTCGCTTACAACACCGGCGAACCCATCAACGCGTAACCACCCCTCATCGACACCTCTTCCAGTTTCTTTTCGATAAGTCGCTTAGAAGGCAATATGGCAAGCGCGACTCGCCGGGAAGATGACGGTCCTGACGGGATTGAGTTCATCCGTGAAGACGACGGAACCATGACGGCTCGCGATCTCGAAACAGAACTTGCCCGTGGTGGAGAGACCCGTGCGGAGGCACTCGCACAGCTCACAGAAGTGCTCGCAGTTGAAGCCGGCGACGGCGAGCCTGTCGAGGATCCTACCGAGTTTTTGGGCGAGGTAGGTATCGACCCGAACGGCGACGAGAGGAGCCTTCCGGACTTCCTGCGGTAAATAGTTGGGCAGGCGTTTTCTGGGCAAGAAAATCATCGCTTCACTGGTTGATTTGTGGCGAAGTAGGGTAGGGTAGTTTACGTGTGAAGATTACGCCCCAGTCTCTCTGCCGGTGGTTCGCCTCCGAGATGGCTTCTTTAGGCGTCGATTCAAGCTATATCGACGCATTTGCTGATCGAGTCCCAGATTCGGTCCTAGAAAAACACTATCTGGATTACACTCCCCGTAAGCTCAAGCAAATATACGACGTGGCTGACCTCACTGTTTTTGATAATCCGTAGGCTTATGATTGGTTCTTATAAATTGGTGAACAGGCGATGTCGGACTCCCCTCGAGAGTATGATCGCGAATACGAAACACCAATCTCGAACTGCGCTCGTAAGCGGCTAGGGTACAATCGGACGAGAGACGAACTCACACGCTTTGTCGTCCAGCTAGAGTACAAAATCGATGATGAGTGGCATTCCGTTGTTCGGTATGACCATGACACAGGAGGTGACTTCGGGCATGATGTCAGCGAAGAAGGGGTCCATATCGACATATACCGGTCGGGTGAAAAGCATAGAACAGAGTACGTCGCTCCGCCGATGCCTGCAAAAAGAGCCCTTGACCGCGCCGAAGACCATTTATTCAACAACCTCAAAGGGTTCATACGGAGATTCGAAGAATGGCACGAGATCAAGCGCGACCGATGACCGGTGAGGAGATCGAGACGCTCCGAGAGGATATTGAAGAGGTTCGGGAAGAGGTGCGTGAAGATCTTGCAGCAGATTTCGGCGGTGATCCGGAGGACTACCAGGCTGACAAGCCTGTTCCGGACGGTGGGGAATAGACTCCATCCATTCCTGCGTTTAGTCTGTAAATAGCAGTACTTTCAGTCGAGATAATCACTCTCGACAGCAATGATTTGTGCCTAAAAGACAGGAGTTCAGTCGTGGGTGGATATCAAGCCTCGATCGGTTCACCGGTATTGTAAGCGACAATTGCTTGGACGACCTGGGTCCGCGTGACTTCTTCGCCGCCGATCGTGCTACCGATATTGTACGCGACAATCGCACCAACTGCCTCATCGCGGTCGATCGTGTCATCACCATCACCATCATCATCAAACCGCTGGAGCGCACGCTCAGTTGGGTCTATCGAAGCAGGCTCAACCGTGATCGACGCAGTGTCACTCACGGGTGAACCGTTGACGGTGTACGGCCCGTCAGCTTCACGATCAGACGTGACGAAGTCGTACGTTTCGTCGCCGTTAGTGTCGAAATGCGGCGTCGCAACCAACGTCTGGTTCTTCGTCACGGGTTCGTTGAGCGTGACCCTGATGTTCTCGGAGGTGCCGCTCTCGAGGTACTCCGAGACGCCGACCACACTATCGGCGGCCGTGCCGTTGTCGGGAACGACAGGCGTTGAGCGAATGGCGACGAAACCGCCATTAGAGAGGGTCGCTGAGTCGATGCTTACCGTATTAGAGCCGTTCGGAATCGTCTGGTCATCGAATGTTACCGACGGCTTAGGTTCAGCGGTTAGATTAACCGTATCGCTTGCAACTACCTGTTGACTCGAGAGATTGTAGAGCTGCACAGCAATTGTTATGTCACCTGATAGGCTGCCAGCTGGAATGGTGGTGTTTACTTGACCGGCAATCGGCACCGCATCGTTGAGTGCGATTACAGTTCCGTTGTCAGCGGTGGCGTTTATCAGTCTAATTGCAACGTCGTTACTGTCAATTGTTCCCGTAGCGTTGTGGGCGGTTCCGATGGTAAATGCAGAAGATGGGCTATAGGAGTCGTCAGGCGGGGCACTGACGGAAGCCACTGACTGTGCCTCTTGAGTAGGTCGGTTGGAAAGATCACGGAGCGTAGGATATGACTCAGTCGTCGTCCATTTAGTCTCAAAATCAAGCCCGTCCATGTTTGCTTGTGCAGCTTCACCAGTCATCTGAGCAGTCGTAAGACCGGTTGCGCTCCCTGAAGATGATGACTGGCTAGCTGTCTCTACATCCCAATATGAATCACTTACACTGGTGGCTTGATAACTCTCGCACCCTGATTGGAACGGGCAGGTTCTCAAATCATCGCCTATGACACCGCCAGTGGGGCCATTAAACCTTCCATCGACACGTCCTGCAGCATATGTGTTAACCACTTGGCTACCATTGTAGTTTTCACCAGCTAGCCCTCCAACTTTTCCACCGCTGACGTCGCCGGTTGCATATGACTGATTAATGATTCCAGTATTAAAATTCCCGGCGGTGAGGCCTCCAGCTCGGGCGACAATCCGGCCGTTTTGTTCCTTACCTGTCGCATTTACTGTTGCTTGTGAGAAACTTTGTGTAATGACACCGCCAACATTTTGCCCGGCGAGCCCACCAACGTCGCTCTCGCCAGTGACGGACCCTCTTGTGGATGTCACTTCTACGCTACTGTCCTCAATAGAGCCAATCAGACCACCAGTGTTAGTTCCGCCACTCACCGATCCGTTTGCTGACGCACGACGCACAGTCGTATCTTGTTCAAGATATCCAGCGAGTGCACCTACTGACCTATTCCCAGCAATAGTGACGGAGTCAAGATATACCGACTCAATAGTTGCGCTATCAACTTCTCCAAAAAGCCCGACTTCTTCATTTGAGTTACTGCGATCAATCGTTAACTGCGTAATCTGAAATCCGTTCCCGTCGAGATGGCCGTTAAAATCGCCATCCCCATCGCCAACCGGGTCAAATCCGCTTCCGCCATTCCACTGTGCTGTATCTGACGCGTCAATATCGGTGGTTAACTCGTAGTGGGCGTCCAGATCATCTTCCATAGCCTGTAGTTCTGAGGCGTTTGTGATCTGATATGGATCGTCGGCTGTTCCATTTCCTGCTAGGTTGTTGGCATCAACATTAACCTGTTGCGCGGTGACAGTACTGGCTCCAACGAGGCAAAGACACACTACAGCGATGCCGACCCCGACCGCAACGGTACGTATCCGACTGCGAGATGGGTGACTCATGTCAACTCGCCTCCGCGCTAGGTCTACGATTTATCTGCCCTATCTGATTGTCTTCGTTTTTATTCCACAGTGATTTGTATGACATACTACGACTATCTGCTACTGCTGATTGCATAGTCACCAGTAGAAGATTATTGACTTCAAATAATAGTGTTTGATCCAACATTACCTACGGTTTTACCCATCTTTATGATTAGTCTTCGTACCTAACACGTCAATCCCCTTAAGTGTTAAACACCTTATGAAAGCCCGGTCTACCCGATCTACCCAATCTACCCAAAAATGGGGGTTTAGCGGCTCTGGACACGGCTGCCGAGCTACACCATGATCGGTGTGTCCGCAGCCGGAGGTGTCGCAGTCGCGTGAGCGACGCTATCGGCGAGACTGACGACGGCGAGCAGAACCGTCGCGTAAGTGCCTGGACGTCGATATTTCGGGGCGTCACACTGTGACCGACGCGCCCGATATCGCCGTTTCAGACCGCTTTGCTGAGTATCTCGAGCGCTTTCGCGAGCGATTCCCGTTCGACGAAACGCTCGCACGAAAACACGGGCTGCCCACCGGACACGGGCGTTTTGAGCAAATGAGACAGACACAGACGACATTCGCGACCTTCGGAGGCACCGTACAATGAACGCGCACACGATTGTGGCCGGCCTACTCGCCGCACTCCTAGCGACGTCGGCGGTCGCGCCGGCGGCACTGGCGGTCTCAGACTTCAACGAATCGGCGTCAGCGGCACAGAACCCCTACATATCGGCTGACGTGACGGTCGATAACTTCGACCGGAGCACGATGGAGCCGGGCCAGTACGAAGACGACTCCGGCGAGATCGCGACGCTCCCGGCGACGGTAAACCAGAGTGACGACATCGACGACGTCGGTAGCGGCTCGGTGAATCCGTATCACTTCGTGGCAACTGACATCGACTTCAGCGACGGGTCTGGCTTCCCACACGCTGAAGCAAACGTCAGCGCTGTCGATAACGAGACCCGATGGAGCATCGACGAGAGTTCGACGGCCGGCAGCATGGCCGTGCTCGACTCGACGACCGCGCCGGGCGTCGAAGCGCTCGAGGTCTCGACGAGCTCGCAGACGAGCGGCGACACCGCCGTGACCACGTTCTCGGCCGTCTCGGTCTCCTCCGACGCCGAGAAGCGCTACCTGCAGGCGATGCTCGACGTGAACGCGCTCGACACGGGTGCGACCGTCGAACTGCGGGCCGTCGACAGTGACGGCGACTACGTCGCGACGACGATCAACACGAGCGCGACCGCGTCTGATGACGACGTGATCGCCACGGGAACGGGCGAAGGCTACGTCATCCAAGAGCAGGTCGGCGCGCTGACCGTCGCCGGCAACGGTGACGGCACGATCGCCGAGATCCAGTCGATCGAGATCGCGGTCATGGACGGCGATGCGGACATCCGCGTGTCGGCGCTGAACGCTGACAAGACGAGCGAGTGGAAGCTCGGCGACGAGCGGGTCAACACTGACGACGAAGATGACTTCGAGACCGAGAGCATCTACGACGTCTCGACGCCCGGCCCGATCGGCGTCTACAACCTGGACACGATGGGGCCAGCGTTCGATAACGCCGAGATCAACGGCCTCGAGATCCCGATGGAGTTCCGAGCGAGCGACCTCGAGCAAGACGAGCAGGACGTGAACATCACATTCGCTGAAGCGTCGAGTTACCCGTCCTTCGAGAACCGGATGGAAGCGTACTACCGGCTCGAACTCCCCGGGGCGTACGATTTGAGCTACGCGAACGCGGCGCTCAAACAGGACGTCACGCTGCCGAACTCGCGGTATCAGACGGTTGAAGTCGCCGAAGGCGCGAGCGACACCGACTTCGACGACATCAGTGGCTGGGTCGACGTGCTCGGCTCGGTCAGCTCACAGGGCGACACGGTGACGCTCGACGATACAATCCAGCCGGGCCAGGAGATCGCCTTCCATACGACCGTGCTCGTGACTGACGACGAGAAGAGCGAGCTGCAGCAGCTCGGCGGCGCGGGTCAGTTCGCGGCGTCCGGGGACGGCGGCCTGCTGAGTATGCTGCTGTCGCCACTCGGCGCGCTCGCCGCTGCTGGCGGCGCTCTACTCGCCCGCATCCGGGGGTTGATCTAGATGAGCGCGTCCGGCGGCACGGACTGGATCGACCGGCTCAACGACGTGAGCCGCGTCCAAGACATCGACGGGGCGCTGACTCGGCTGCTGTTTCTGCCGATCGCGGCGTTCTTCGTCCAGGCGGCGAACGCCGTCGAAGCGATCTCAGACGTCGTCATCAGCCCGCTCGGCGCGTTCGCGAACGGACTGACCTCGCTCGTCGGCGCGATTCTCGGAGACGGGGCAGCCGACGTCATCACTGCCGGGGCGCAGGCGACGCAGGCGGACATCTCGATCTTCGGGATCGCGTCGCTGCCGGTGAGCTTCCTGATCGTGCTCGGGACGGCGTTCATCCTAGCGAACTACCTGCAGAACGACGAGACGAGCGACCTGATCCCGTTCAGCTTCACGGACATCCCGTTCATCGGGGTCCAAGAGACTCCCGAGGAGGACTAAGCGATGTCAGCCCGCGAGGACTTCTGGGACAGCGGGCTGCCGTTCATCAGCGACAGTGCTGACCGGCGCGTCGACTGGACTGACGTCGGGCTTCTCGGGCTCGGGACGGTGCTGACGAGCTTCTTCGAGAGCGTGGCGGACCTCGTCGCGACGCTGTGGGACGTGGTCGTCATCGACCGCGTGAACGCCGTCGCCGATGCGTACACGGGCTACGTTCAGGGCACCTTCGTCCAGGCCGTGCTCGGGATCGACACCTCGAGCGCGACCTCGTTCGCCGCCGAGACGGGGCTGCTCGGCTCGGTCGTGTTGCTCGCGGCCGGCGGGTTCCTACTCGCATGGGCTGTCGGGGTGGTTCGCGGTGAGTAGTTCCGAGGGCGGTGGTGGGATCAGTGCCGGCGTCGCCCGGCGCATCGCCCGTGGCGTGGTTCGGAGCATCTTCGGCGGCTCCGACGTCATCTCGACGCTGCGAGACTTCGCGACGAACCCGCTGCGATTCCTTCGCGGGCGCGTTATCCCCCCAGTTTTGGGGGGCGATCTTCGGGTTCGTCTTCGACCTCGCGGCGATCATCTCCCGGCCGTTTCAGGCCGTCATCGGCGCACTCGCGACGCTCTCGGCGTCGCTGACGAACGCCACACAGGCGGTGACGCGGCCGATCGGCGACGCACTCGCACTGTCTGCTAACTTCGTCGTCTCGCTGACGAGCCCACTCGGCCCACTGCAGCCGTTCGCCGTGGGCGCGGTGGCGATTCTCGTCGGATACGGCGTCATCGTCGTCTCGATCCGCCTGGCTCGGGCGCTCGCTGATGCGATCCCGATTCTGAGCGGCGTCGAGACGTTCCTTTACGGGTGATCAACGAATGGACCTGACAGAGATACTGACGCAGCCGGTCGCGGTCGCGACAGCGGTCGGAGCGACGCTGCTACAACTTTTGGGGGTGCTGCCATGGGTCGATCCATTCGTGACCGTTGTGTTCGCGAACATCGGCACCGTCTTTACGGCGCTGTCGATCAGCAGTGCGGCGATTGCACCGGAGCTTGCGTGGCTACCCGAAGGGACGCTCAAGACGCTGACGCTCGTCGCAGCCGGGCTCTACGTGCTCAAGTTGGTGGACAGCCTGATAGACAAGATTCAGCAGCGAATGGACGATGACACGAACTAACGCGGTACGACGGTGGTACAGACGAGGTGAAGCCTCGTGAACATTCTCGGAGCGGTCTCGCTGTGGGGCCTGGGCGTCTTCGTCGGCGTCATCGGCGTCATGGCGCTCGCCTACTGGATCATCGACGAGTGGCGTGACGCAGACGAGCTCGAGGAGGTCGTCGAAGGCGTCGGCGAGCGCTCGGGCTCGGCGATCGTCGTGACGGCGGGCGTCCTGCTGACGATCGGCGACCAGCTGGTGCAACTCGCCGCCGATCTCGTCGGCCTGATCGACGCGCCGGTCGTGATCGGCCACGTCATCGGCGGGGTGCTGGGCTGGCTCGGCCTACAGGGAACGATCACGCCGCGCGAGTTCCTACTCGCGTTCGGCGTCGTGACGGTTGTCGCGCTGATCTGGCGCGCCTCGATCACGCGGGGCCGGGGGCTCTGATGGTCCCGCCCGTCGACGCACTGCCGATCGCCGACATCCGAGCGGTCGGGGGCGTGCTCGCGATCGTGGTCCTGCTCTACTGGACCTACGAACGGCTCGCCGGCCAGGGTGCCGACCCAGTGTTACGCTCGTCGAGCTCGACGGACACCGGCACCGCGTCGGTGCTCGTGTCTGGGTCGATGGCGGTCGCAGCCGTCGCCGGAGTCGCCGGCGCGATGCTGCTGTCGCCGGTCGCGGGCGGCCCGGTAGTCGACGCGACTGAGCCGGTGCTGCTCGGACTCGGCGGGATCGTGCTCGCACACTGGATCGTCGAAAAAGAAGAGCGAGAGTAACATGGCGACATTCATCAAAATCGACGAGACGGCGGGCGTCCTGGTACTCGCAGCCGTGCTTATTGGCGTCTGGTTCATGGCCGCGCCGGAGCACGCGACCGAGACGGTCGTCGGTCTCAAAGAGGCGATCCTGGGGGTGGCTCGGTGATGCACCGCCGGATACTCGCCGGCCTGTTGGTCGCGCTGCTCGTGCTCGCACCAGTGCTGGCGGCACCAGTCGCCGGCCAGAACGCGACAGCCACGGCGACGAACGCGACCGTCGAGACGACCGACGCCGACTACTCGCTTGAGGAGCTGCAGGGCGGCGGCACGACCCAAGAGGGCGCGCCACCGTCGATGCGGTTCCTGGGCCAGTACGGAAGTGCCACCGTCCGGCATGAACCTGTGGGGTTTGGCTCGAGTGACTGGGAGTATCTGACCCGTGACACCCGGGTGCAGCAGGACAAAGTCACTCTGCGGACGATTCGACTCGGCGAGCCAGACGAGCGACTAACGCTGAACGTCGTCGCCTGGCAGCGTGGCACCCGGACGGTTCAGACCGAGAACGGGACCACGACTGAGCCGGTCGCGGAGAACGTGACGGCGACCGTGGTGAACGCGCGACTCGGTCGCGGCTACGACAGCGCCGAGATCCCGATCCCGTCGAGCTTTGGCGAGGATCAGCGCGTGACCATGTGGGTCGACGAGTATCCGGACGCACGCTGGACCTTCCAGCATCGAACGATCGCGACCGCTCGCAGCATCGACATCGACTCGTGGGGCGACTTCCTGAGCACGCTCTTCTGGGAGATCGGCGTCTTTGCACTCCCAGCGATGCTGCTCGGCGGCTCGCTCGGCAAACGACACGCCGACCGGGCGATCGTCGGCCCGCAGTGGGGGCTCGCCAAGTGGGGGATCGCCGTCGCCGTACCGATCGCGCTGCTCGCGAGCTTCTTCGCCTTCCAGGGCGCGGTGCTCGCGACGCGCATCCCGGCCGGGATCGCGCTCGTGTTTGGTGTGCTGAGTTACGCACTCGTGCTCGAGGGCAGCGGCCCGGCCGATCTGCAGAAGTTCCTGTTCAGACGCCAAGATCTCGAGCACGCGACCTCGCCACGCGGCGAGGACACCCACGACTCGCGGTATGTTGATCACGTCGTGAAGACCGGCCTGCGTCGGGAAGCCGATCAAGAGCTCGTCCTGATCCGGAAGGGACTGCCGGCGTTTATTGCCCGGCTGCGAGGCTCGCTGGCGACGCTGGACATCGCGGACATCCAGACGCACAAGAAGGGCAAAGAGTCGCCGTACGAACTCGAGATCGAGCTGGATCCCGAGTGGGACCTGCAGGACGCACTCGTGCACAAGCCGCCCGAGCTCGTGCGACTGCCGCTGACGAGCGACGTCGACGTGCCGGGCGTCGGCCGAACTGAACTCCCGAACCCGGGGGTTGTGCTGCCGGTCGGCGGCGGCGCGGCGGCCGGATGGTTCATCGCCGATGCAATGCTCGGGATCCCCGGCTTCGGCGCGGTCGTCGGCGGCATCGTCGGCCTACCGATGATC
Source organism: Halorubrum orientale (assembly GCF_059623105.1). NCBI lineage: Archaea > Methanobacteriati > Methanobacteriota > Halobacteria > Halobacteriales > Haloferacaceae > Halorubrum > Halorubrum orientale. The sequence continues at coordinate 340,155 of NZ_JBSPSR010000001.1, forward strand.
TATCGCGTCGAGAACGGTGGTGCCGAGTCCGAGCCCGCGCCGTATCACTTCACGCAGGCTGAAGCGAGTCTCGCGTTCGAGACCGAGCGCTACAGCGACGCGAAGCTGATCGATGACTACCGGGATGTCGCCTGGAAAGAACGCATGAAGACGCCGCTCGACGCGCTGCGAGTCTCGTCTGACTTCGACGAGTCACAGACCCGGCGGCTGATCCACGACGAGCTCGGGAACGACTACGTCAGCGAGGTGCATGGTGCGGCCGCGCCGGACTCGCGAGATACGGAGGTGACAGCCGACGATGACGACTAGACACGCTGATCAGCCGTTCCCGAAGGTCGCGCTCGACGTCCTAGACGATAACCAGGACGCACTACGCGCCGAGCTGATCGACGGCTTCGGCGACCGACGCGACATCGTCGAGTGGTGGCAGCGAGCCGCCGTGATGACGTTCGGAAACATCGAAGGCGAGTGGCCGGCCTCGAGCCTGATCCAAGACCGGACGCTGCTGAACCATCTTGTCGGTCGCGACGACGTCTCGCAGGCCGTCCGACGGAAGCATCGCGAGAACTGGCTTGAACCCGCGTGCAACGATGCGTACAATCATCTGAAGACGGCCGCTGTCGAGCGACTGCCGGAAGATGACGAGGACCCGCTCGCCGAGATCTCGGTGAGCGCTATCGACGACCCGGCGATGCGACCGGCGTTTTCGGTGCTCGACACGCGGCAACACACCTGTTTACGGTCGCTATGGGGTGGGTTCGAGCGCCGAGAACAGCTGTCCAGCTGGCTCGCGACGCTGAACGGCGCGACGTTTGGCGAAATCAACCGCGAGTTCGCCGGGCAGCTCACACGCGACCGAGTGGCCGTGCGATACCTGCTCGAGCGCGAGACGCAGGTCGCGGCCGTGTATCGCGTGAAGCTCGCGATCAAAGAGCTGCTACCGGCGTTCGCGACGGCGGCGAAGCGACTGCAGGGCGGTGAGGCAACGCCACGCGAAGAAGCTGAACCGAGTCCCTTCGAGGACAGAGGTTGATATGAGTTCCAACAGACAACGGACAGACGACTACGGACGCAAGTGGGGGTCGAATAGTAAGCAGACGCATCCAGAGTACCCAGACCCGGATCCGATACCGCGCGGCTGGCATAACAAACACACCGACGCTGAAGAGATGCGTCGGAAGTTCGGGATCAGTCCCTGGGATCCAGACGTCTTCAAGAGCTACGAGAAGCCGTATCCAAACTGTCTCGTCCACGAGCCGCCCGGCGAATCTGAGTGGGGACACGTCGGCGGGACGAACTTCTTGTGTGTCGCCGAGAAGGGGTCTGGAAAGTCGACGTTTGGCCTGAAGTGGTCGAACCGGCTGATGGACGTGAACGATGAGGCGGTCGTCTGGCGTGGCTCGTCGAGCCGGTCAGAGTGGTTGCCGTTCAAACACTGGACGAAGCTGTTGCTGCCGGCGAACGCCGAGATCGCGGCGACGTGGAAGCCGCGAGACATCCGCGTCCAGAACGAAGGCGAGCCGGCCGACCTCGAGGACATCGTTCGCGAAGTCGAATACTACGAGGACCCGGTCGACCTGAACGACCGGCTCGAGCCCGGGAAGTTCCACGTCGTCTACCCGGATCCCTCGTTCTCGGGGTGTGAGCGCGTCATGGCTGAGTCGGACTTCTGCCCGAAGCCGGTGCCGTTCACGCCGCCGAGTGAGGCTGAGGACGCTGCCGATACGACGCCGATCGTGCACTGGTGGTTCGCGTGGATGGTCGCCAAGCTCGAATACGGGCCGTACGACTGGACGTCGCTCATCTTCGACGAGGCGGCTGATCTCGCACCCGATGACGCGAAAGCTGACAGCGACGAGACGTACGAGAAGGTCCAGGCGCTGCGGCGCGTCATGGCAGACAGCCGGAAGTTCAATTTCTCGCTGTTTTTCTTCGCTCACCACGAGGTGAACCTGCACTCGAAGATACGTAGAACCGTTCAGTGGCGTGTATCCCTGGCTGATGGGACCGCAAACCCCTGTCAGTCGAACGGTGATCGTGCGCCGCTCGGCTTTAACAACATCCCAATGAAAAAGGATCAGCTCTCCTCAAGAAACATCGGTCGCGGGCTGTTATGGACTGGACAGCGGTTCACTCGGTTCACATGGGACGATATTCCGGTCGATACGGTCGACGCCGACCGGTGGCTGAAGATCTCGCTCGACGAGGGTCACACGCGTGCGCATAGCTCAGACCAGCAGCAAACTGCCAAGGGGATGGCTAATGATTAGTGTGATCGCGTACGCGAACCCCGCCGGCGTGGGCGCTCGCGCGGCAATCGCGGGCCAGCCCGCGCGTGGGGTTCGCCCGCGACCACCCGGGGGTGAGCGCTCGTGAACCGGCCCGCACGCGGGCTCGCACTCCTGCTCGCGACCCTGCTGCTGCTCGCGCTCGTGGTGCCGTTCGCAGTGGTCGGCGGCGCGGCCGCCGCGCCCGCCGGGATGGCGACGATCCCCGATCAGAACGTCGCCGACGACGTGCCGGCGGGCGAGACGATCCCGCTGTCCGCCTCAGAGCTCGAAGGCGGCGTTATGGCCTCACAACACGCCGACTCACTCGACGTCGTGTTGACGACCGCCGACCACGCTGCGAGCGTGATGGACGCCGACAGTGCGGCCGTCTCGGGCGACGGCATGGCCGTGGTCCTGCGTGATGATGTCAACTCGGCCGGGCGTGAGGTCGCACTCGACGCCGGCCTGCTCCAGCAGGCGCTCGGCTACCGGCCCAAAGCGATCTACGGCACCCACGAGAACGACGAGCAGTGGACGTCGACCGCCGAATACGTCGATGGCTACCTCGTGTTCGACGTGCCGCACTTCTCCAGTAACACGGTGACGTTTTCCGGCAAGGTGACGATCGACGCGACGGGCGCAACGAACGGGACACAGTTTGAGTATGACGTCTCGGGTGGTGGCGACGTTTCTGACGCGTCGCTAACTTTGACAGGTGTGTCCAACACTAAAATCAAAACCCGGTCGGGATCGCTGACTGGTGGATCGGACGATACCGTATCGGTCGATCCCGGTGGTACTCAGCCGATTACTGAGGGGTCAGTCACGCTCTCCGGCTCAGAGTCTCGTAACGGTCAAACCTACTCAAGCGACGAGTACGAGCATGATTTATTTATGAGTGGTCGTGAGTCTGAATTAACCATCGACAATACTGGTGGTCCCTCTGAAATAAGTGGAATTATCATACACAATATGAAGAATGACGGATATAGCGATATATCCGTAGATATTGGCGTTACAAATGGACAGGCAGATGGGTCATACTCAACGGGATATGTGGTTGAGGACTTACAATTAAATACCGGAAACATGAGAAACGCGTACCGAATTGACTTCGGCAAAACAATATCTGTAAGTAATAGTGGAGAAATCACATTTATCTTTCATGTGACTGGTAATGACGGATATTCGCGGGGATCGGTTATGACCGGCGACCGGAACGTGATCAACGGTGGATCATTTGATGGTAGTGTATGGAACCGTCGAGCAGAGGCGGACGTAATCTCATCACCGGGAGACGTAACTGTCAGCACGTCGACTGGCGACTCGACCACGGTAACGTCTCTGGGAGCTGGCTCCGAGGCAAGAGCCATCGATATAACCAAAGATACGTCGAGCGTCGATATAACGACAGCCGGTGGCGGATCCGTCAGTTACGACATTAATTGGCAAGAAACGACGATGACGAGTGATCCCGGCGTGGTACTTTCCAGCGACGACGGGACACAACGCATCAATTACACTGGAACACTCACTGACGGGGAAACGGTCAACCTGAGTGGCGAAGTCGATGAGTCACTTATCGGCGGTCACGTCACGTTGACCGCTGTTGCCGACCCGTCGAACTCCGGCCCAAAGACTCAGTTTGATCTAAATTACTCACATTCCGCACAAAATCAAGTCTCGACAACGTATACAGCCTCAACGTTCGAGGAAAGCTACAATATCTCACACACGTACGCCGACGCGACCGCGACCGCCCAGGTGACGATCCCATTCTCAAGTAGCCGCGTCGTCGGGATCAAGAACGCCGAGTACCGGGTCAACGGTGGCAACTGGCAGACGCTTACCGCTGAGAACTACCGGCTTGAGGATACGACTATGATAGCGTTTCTCGCCGATGCCTATGGTTCAGCACTGCCGAGTGGCATGAAGATTGAGCTTCGGGTGACGGCGCGGAAGATCTCGGTGAATGACGGCGCGGTCACCGTCACCGACCCGACCGCGCCGGGCGAGGAACTCGACACGCAGCTTTATATCGACACTCGGGGACAGGAGTTCAACGTCGACGTTGGGGCAACCGCACAAGGCGACCGTGTCCACTACGCGTACGCCGGCGGCTTCCCGACTGAGGACTACGTCGTCATTCGGGCGGATGGCTCACAGAAGCTCTATCTACCGAACTCGAAGGTCGGCGACACCTTCCGGGTCTCGCATCTCGACACGCGTGTCGTCGCCGAGCGGGGTGACGTCCGGATCGACGTCGTCGAAGCCGGCGAGAACCCCGAACTCGACGTCTCACCCGGTCCCGGCGGCGCTGGTGATCCCGTGACGGTCGAATACTACAACACCGAAACCGGGGTGAAATACCTGCTCAACTCGCTGACGCGCTCGATCGTCGTCGACAGCGATGTCGCCGAGTCGCCTGCGATCTTCGAGGATGACGACAGCGAGGACACCTGGGCGATTCTCACCGACACCGGCCCGAGCGGCACGCGCTCATCAAGCGGGGCGGTCGGTCAGTTTACCGAGCGCGCATCGGGCGCGGTCGGGTCGGTCTCGCTGCCGATCGACGGCTCCGGGCTTGGCCAGTTCGCACTCGTCGGCGTGCTCGGACTCGGTGGCCTGCTCGTGTTGCGACGAATCAACCCGTTCGGTGGCTCAGACTCAGACTCGGCGGCCGTCACCTCGAGCACGTCGACTGGGTCCGCATCCGGGTCGGCTGTGAGCCGGCTGACGGGGCTCGCATCGACTGCTGGCGCGGTTGGGTCACGCGCCGCACAGACCACAGGATCGGGGCTACTCGCCGCGCTGCGACGCCTGCTCGCGTACTTCGGCCAGGTGGCGACCCTGATACTGGGGAACCGCCGGGCGTCGATCACCGCTGGGGTGGTGGCCGCAATCGCCGCTGCGCGGGTTGGGCTCGTCTCACTGCCTGAGGGGACCGGCATCCTGATCGTCGTCGCCGGCGTGCCGGTCGCGACGTGGTTGATTCTCAGACAGAACAACGCCGCCTCAACGCGCGTCTGGCTCGGCTCGACGATCGCCGCCGTGATTCTCGGCTTAGAGTTCGTCGCGCCCGGGACCGTCCAGACGGCGATCGAGCAGCTGACGAGCGAGACCGTCGCGCCGCTGTTGATTCTCGTCGTAGCGGGCGGCCTGTATCTCTGGTACCGCGCTCGCCAGTCGGATCGCCCACAGATCATCATCGGCGGAGACTCCGAGTGACCCGACGATGCTGATCGACCCGATCGCCAGTGGGATCGACGCCGTCGCCGGCCTGCTTGGGGCCAACAGTCTCGAGACCGGGGTGATCGCGACCGGCATCCTGCTCGTCTGGCGGGGCCAGCGCATCCTCGCCTGGCTCGAGGCCGGCCTGAAGACGCTTCGTATCGGGTTTATCGCGGCCGGCGTCGTCGTGCTCGTCGTGTTGCTCGCGATCGGCGCTAACTGGATCTCAATCAGCTCGTTGCCGGTCGTGCCGTCGTTGCCGCTACCGCTGTGAACGACTGAGCCACAGCGATCGGTCGCGGTGTCCCAACGCGCTGCAGGGGAGCTATCAGGTGGTCGAAGTCGAGAGATCGGCCCGCTGGTGAACCTATCGCTCGATAGCCGACGTGGCTGCCTGCGATCCACTGCCAAGTGAATAGTGGCGTCTCAGCTCCTCATCGATAGATCCCTACACCAGATATATGTATATGACCGATGATTTACACCCAAGAGGAGAGTACGCATGAAGAACAGCCGCCTGTTTCCGGTCGCGTTAATGTACGTCGAAGGCACTGGTGTGGAAGGTGCGACCCGGATGCAGAAGCTGGTGTTCATCGCTCAGGAAGAGACTGAACTCCCCGAAGCATTCGAATATGAGGCGGGGCCGTACGGTCCCTATTCGTGGGAACTAGAGCGTGCTCTCGACCAATTAGCCGGGAAGGACGTAGTAGATATCAACCACATCACGAATGAAGTCGGGAACGAAAAGACGGTCTACAGCCTCACCGATGTCGGTATCCGTGTCGGGAAGAAGATGGTTGAATCCGAAGATATCAAACCCTTCCTCGACATCGCGGTCAATATCAAGGACGAATTCGGCGATCGACGGATGAAAGACCTGCTCGATTACGTGTATACCAAATACCCAGGCCTCACTACGGAAACCGAGCTCGACACAGACCGGCTTCATGATCCTGATAGTCGGTCTCAGTTCCTCGAACCCGGGAGCAAGCACGGCGAGACGAAGTTTATTGGGCCTGGACCAAAAGAGGGCCACAATATGCGTTCCTCCGCGAAAGAACTGTTTTCGGTGGAGTGAGCGAGTCTAGCAACTATAGATAACGAATGGTGTTTGGTCGCGATCGGCTGATTCTATACTCTGAAAACGCGACCGAAACACTACGCCATATCGACGATGGGGTCGAGGGATCGATCCGGAATTCTATCGAGGCATTTCAAACGCGGTCGACTGATATCTTCTCCGACGAAGTGAGCGACGACGTTCATCGGATCTGTGGTGAAGATATGAATGCGCTTGCCGTCCACTGTCGTAACTCCGAGGCGAGAACGAACGCGTGTATCGTCCTTGCGGTGTACACGATCGCCAACGAAGCCGATTACATGGCCGATATAGAGATCTATCAAGAGGACGCTGAGAGTTACAAAGAGTCATACTCAGGACTCGACAGCGTCATCTTTGACCGGTGGATCGAGCAAATGGAATATGCAGGCGATAAGATTCTTGTCTCAGACTAGCTCCTTGGCCAAGTGTGAAAAAAGAATCGCTAGACAGCAGTCGGTTGGTGTCGATGAACGCTGGCGTACCTCGCGACGGGCGTCTGCTCGTCTGGCGGGGCCAGCGTATCCTCGCTTGGCTTGAGGCCGGCCTGAAGACGCTTCGTATTGGTTTTATACCGGCCGGCGTCGTCGTGCTCGCCGTGCTGCTCGCGATCGGTGCGGACTGGGTCACTCGACGCACCTATCGATCACGTGCTGAGATGACCGTCCGTGGGCACGATTCACCCTCTTCCCATATACACCTCCGAAGTCTTAAGACTGTCAGCCCTGTACGTCTGCACAGTCATGTCCGCCGACAAGCGCCTCCCAGTAACCGAAGAGACGCGGAAGGAACTCCACGACCTGAAGGAGCCCGGCCAGTCCTATGACGACCTGCTGAAGGAGCTAGCACAGCAGCGCCGGCGACAGGACCTAGAGCAGCGCTTCGAAGAACTGGAGGACGCGGATCGCGACGAGTTAACACCACTCTCAGATGTCTGAGTATGACGTCCTGCTCGCGGATGACGCCCGCGAGTTTCTTGACGTCGCCAACGAGAAGACCGAGCGGGTCTGCAAGGAGAAACTCGGATACTTAGTGGAGAGCCCATATCCAGGGCGTGGTCGTGGGGACAAGGAGAAACTCCCCATCGACGGCCGCCGTGACCGCTACCGGATGCACATCTCTCGGACCTACACGGCTATCTACACGATCTTAGAGGATGAGAGCGAAGTGCGCGTGCTGGAGATCGTCCCCATTGACGACGCGCACAAACGCTATGGCTTCTAACACGAGTCGCTTCGAAAGTCAAGCTCAAACGGTTCGTCTGGAACGGAGGTGAGGAGGACCTCAGACTACTATGGCTGGCATGCGCGTATAGTCGGCCTCTCTCGGCCTGCCTGGCGATGTGGTGAGCGTTTCTTCGTGTGTGAGGGGTTCAAGTCGTTGAGTGATGCTCGGCATCGGTGGCTTCCCGCTGGTGTGCCATGAGATGTCAATATGACCCAATCAAAAAATAGCTATCCGTTCAATTTCACTTCCACCGCGCTTTTGGCCGTCTCTTTTATAATCGGATCCCGTCGGCGGTGGTATGGTACCTCAGCCCTCCGCACAGTGCGTACATATCAGCCGCTCAGGAAGCCCGACGCGGCCACATGCTCGGCACTCGATCAGCCGATCGGGCGTGTCGAGTTCGGCGAGTGCGGCGCGGATGTGTTCGCGGGCCGCCGGTGAGTCGGCGCGGGTGAGTGCTTGGGCGAGCTGCATCCGGGCGCGCTCAGTTGGGGCGGTCATCACGACACCCGTCACAGCGTGGGCCTTCTCGCACCAGCAGCTCGACGCCACAGACTGGACATCGGCTCCCGGGACGCGGGGCGATCATCTACCCGATCACCTCAACACGCGTCGGCGGCACGGGTTCGCCATCGAAGAGGCCCGCGAAGGCTGGCTCTTCGATGCGGTGGCGACGATTCCAGCCGCAGCGGTCGTCGACGAACAGCGCCCAGTCGACGAGCGAGCGGTCGGGGACGGCGACGTAGTGGACACAGCTGTCGTGGTCGGCCGTGAGCACCCAGATCTCGAGTGGGTGCTCGAGGTCGTACAGGTGCGGCCGGCCGTCGGCGTCGATGCCGAGCACGCGAGCACTCGGTGGGATTGCGTCGATACGTTCTTTGGCGGGTGGTGTGTCGATTACCATGGGTTCATCCAGGGAACCCGGCTCGCCTGGTGCAACAGGCGGGCGTTCTTACATCGGCTCCATAACGCCCCGAAGAGTCGGGTTTACCCAATTAATACATGCGGAGCAACGGTCATAAACCTTTTGTTGCGGAACAACGAACAGGCGGGCAATGGGTACAAGTTCGATCGGTCGGGATCCGATAATGGAAGATAACGAGATCATCCAGTTTATGCGGAACGACGAACAGCCAGTGCTGACCGCAAAGGAAATCGCGGCTAACTTCGACGTGACCTCAGCCGCTGTGAACAAACGACTCAACTCGCTCAAAGATGATGGTGTAGTCGTGAAAAAGCGCGTTGGATCTGCAGCTGTCGTCTGGTGGCCTCAAACTGATTTCGACGAAAAGACGCGCTCTTCGCCTGAATCAGTCAACCAGTAAACGACTGCCGCGGCACCGACTTCCTTCTTCTGTATGTACCCTTCGTCGACGAGTTTTGGCAGTCGCTTGTTTACCGCTTGGGGGGTGAGATCGACCCAGTCGGCGATGTCTCTTGAGGTGACTGCAGGGTCTTTGTGCATGCGCACCGCCGCCAACAACTCGTCGTCAGTCACCTCTCGCGGTGCACCCATAGTGTGACCTAATGCTCTTGGCGGGGGGAATTAAGTTTTGATCCGATTAAGAGCCACGCAAAAACGTGTCCACGGAACAACTAAGTAGGATGCCGCCTATGACCCAGATATGGTAGTGACTCTGTCGGTCTCAACGGTCGGAAATGACCCGGCCAGGGATAGAGCCCAGACCGGCAGCACTACCAGAAGCATGTCAACGAATACATCCAGCGGGAATAAAACCCCCGTTACGACCGAACAGTTACGCCGTCGCCGGCGACTTGCGCCGATGGTCGAACGCGACCACGAGCTGCGCTGTGACACCTGTAAGGCACGGTGTACGCGCGGCCCGGACGGCGTCGAGTACGGCCACCGCTACGGCTGTCCTGAACGCTCAGAGTCACTACCAGTGGGTGCCGGAAGCGGGAACTCGTGGTACAACGGTGGTGAGAAGCTGTGAGTCAGCTACTTGTGACCGCGGCCGCCCGACTCGAAGCCGCCTGTGATGCGTACCGAACCGGGTCCGACACCGACGCGCGCGAACAGTTGCAACTCGCTGTCGGAGCGCTCGAGCGTGCAGACCTGTCGGCGACGGCCGGGCTCGTCGTCGAGCTTGCCGGCGTGCGCTCACAGATTCACAAGCGTGAAGCACTCGAGCAACTCGCCGGGCTCTGTGCGAGCTGGGCACACCAGCGTGAGGTGGCCGCATGAGCGTTGACACGACGTACCGCAGCTGGAACGGCCTCTTTGGCCTTCGCAGCGACTGTACCGACTGCGGGCGGTCGAACCCGGCTGAAGCGCCGTGTTGCTGGAAGTGCGGCGGTAGCCTCGAGGTGGACGCATGAGTGAAACACACGTCGGTCACTGTAAAGCCGACAAGACTGACGTCTACGCCGGGCGAGCGACTGGCGGCCGAAGCATGAACGACACGTCGATCAGAGTCCGCGGGTGGCTCGGAAACCCCTACACGCTTACTGCGTACAGCCGGGCGGAGTCCATCGACCGGTTCCGTGATGATTTTGAAGCGCGGCTACGCGGCGATGAAGACTTCCGCGAAGCGATCCGCGAACTCGCAGCGAAAACCCTCGGGTGTTGGTGTCAGCGTCTTGTTGAAGACGGGCCGGCCTGTCACGCTGAAGTGATCGCAGAGTGGGCCGACAGACTCGTCGACACGAATCCACCAGAGGTGGACGCATGAGCGTCGAGCCCGCCCGCGAGTTCAACGCCGATCTCGTCGCTGCGGCCGAGCTACTCGTCGCTGAACACGGCGTCGACGATGCAATCGACGAGCTCGTCACACGTCGCCAGCAGGGTGACGGCACAGACCGCGCGACCGAAGCGCTCGCGTGGATCAAACGCTTTGAGCGAGGTGTCGAGTCGTGAGCCAGACCGCGAGTGGCGACCGGCTTGATGAGCCAACACGGAAACGAAAGCTGCAAGAGCTCGCACACAGTAGCCGGGCGACTGCGCCCGTGTATGCCGAACTGTTCCGCCGCGAGTACGGGGAAGAACCATGAGTGCGTCAGTTGAGGCGTCGCAACACGGCGTCGGCGACCTCGCGGACAAGCTCGGGATCGGACTCAACGCCAGCAAGTGCATCACTGGCGATCGTGCGCTTGTCCTGGTCATCAAGTTCGACCAGGTCGTCGGTGAGACTGTCCGTCACAGTCGTCTTCTGATGGGCGGCGATGTCCGAGAGCGCCGCACCACACCCCGAACAAAAGTCATCGCCGGGCGCAAGCGTTGTCTGACAGCGCGGACACGCCTCAAGCACGGCCGTCGTCTCATCGTCATCAGTGTCGATGCCGTAGTGGCTGAGGATCTGGTCGTTCAACTCTTCGTCACGAACGCCCGAATAGGTGCGAATCATATCCGAGTCGACATCCCAGCAGGCGCGGTGTTTGATCGCCTGCTCGGAGAGCCCCTCACGAATCCAGCGCGAAATCGCGGTCTTCCGGAAGTTGTGGGTGTTGACTCGGTCGCGGTCGACACCAGCGTCATCGGCGATGAACTTGATACGGCGTGCGGCATATTGATATGTCAGTGCCCCGTCGTCGTCGTCAGCAACGTGTTCGACTTTGTGGATGAGTGCGGCATCAGACTCGTTACGTCGGGGGTGGGTGTTGAGCCAACTCCCGACGTAGCCCTCGCTCCATGTGAGCGGGACCGTCCCAGCCGCGCCTTTCACGTTGCCCTCAGTGTTGATCGAGACGGTCGCGATATCGTCCGAGAGGTCGAGATCTCGCAGGCGAAGTGCACACACCGCGCCGATACGCAGGCCGGTGTCAGCGAGCAGCGCCACCAGTGCCTTATCACGGGGGTTCGTGGTCGCATCGAGCAGGTCTCGAAGCTCCGATTCGGTCAGCAGGTCGTTCGGGTCGACCGAGCGGTCCGGAGCGGCACCGACCGTGATGTCGGTCGCCCACGGCTCGTCGCGAGCCTTGAAGAACTTCCGCAGCGCTTTGCGGTAGTTGCGGAGTGTCCCCGCGCCGAGCTCGTAGTCGTGTTTGAGACTGAAGATGAACGTGTCGACGTCGTCTTTGTCCATCTCGACGAGCGAGACCGCGGCGCGCTCGGAGGTGAGCCGGAGTCGGTTGAGATACGAGACGATCGTCCCCTGGTTGATGCTGCCAGTGCCGTCCCATTCGGTGATGAGTTTCAGGATTGCCTTGCGGTCGCGCTCGTCGATGTCCGCGGTGCGGAGTTTCTCGAGTTGGTTCTCGAATTTGACTCCGTACTGTTGGATGTCGTCGGTGTCGACCATGACTCAGGTGTCGAAACCAAGGACTATGAAAGCATTAGCAGTAGTCCCGGGCGGATTCGAACCGCCGTCAATGGCTCCAAAGGCCATTATGATTGGCCACTACACCACGGGACTACACTAACCAGTATCCGACCCGGCCTCAAGTAGGTTACCTTCCTGACTCACGCACCCTCCTCGAGCCGTTCGTACCGCTCCTCGAAGTTCCGCCGACAGGACGCACAACAGAAATGATACAACGTCCCGTCAACCCGCGCCGACTCGCCCTCTGCTGTGACCGTATTGTCGCACTCGACGCAGTCGACGGCGAGGTCGGTCTCACCGACACCCGGCGACCACTCGTGTCGGTCGACGAGTCGGACAGACACGCTCTCAACGTGCTCAAGCCCGGCGGTCCGATCGACGAATCCCCGGACGTCGCGGTCGGGCACCCGCACCAGCGCGAGCACGTCCGCGTCGGCCGTCACGACCGCATGCTCGACCCGATCCCGACCCGCGAGCGAGTCGTAAACGGCATCAGCGTCGCCTGGGGCGACGGTGAGCGAGAGGAGCGCTTGGATGCCACCGGCGAGCGCGTCGGTGTCGACCCGAACGGTGAACCCCTCGATGACACCCGTCTCCTTGAGCCGGTCGACCCGGTCGGAGACAGCGGGCGCAGACAGGTCGACGCGTTCAGCGATGTCGCTGTAGGGCCGCCTGGCGTCCTCGAGCAGTAGCCGAAGGATCTCCCGATCCGTCTCATCGAGGGTGCGCATACGATGTAGTATCGGTCACGAAATAAAAAGCGCCCTGCCCGGTCACTCGGCGTCAAACCGGGCCGGCGCAGTCGTGAGTGTGGGGGAGGCGAACGGGTTCCAGATCGGGGTGTCGGTGTCGATTCCGTGGAATGTGGCCCCACAGTCGGGACACGCCGGCTCGTCGAGCATCGAGAGGTCGACCGTGGTTCCACAGCGCGCACACGCAGCGGCGTCGACCCCGGTGTCGAGCGCCTCACGGCGGAGGTCAGCGATCGCCTCGCGGTCAGCTACCGCCTCAAGCGCCGGTTGGAGGTCCGTTTCCGTCTCGCCAAGCTGATCTTCTAGAGCTACCAAGCGCTCGTCGAAGTCGTCCATCCGGGCCGCGTGGGTGTCACTGCGGCCAATGAGGTCACGAAAGAGCGACTCGATGCCATCGAACTCCTCGTCGATCCACGCGTCGAGCTCCTGCTGGTCCGTTTGGATGTCGTCGATAGCTCGTTCGAGACCGGCCACTCGCTTCGTCACCGTCTCAAGCTCACGTTCAACCTCGTCGACATGATCTCGAAGCTCGGCGTCATCGTCAGTGTCGATCGATTCGACTCGGCCGTGGAGCCGCGTCAACTCGTCGGTGATTCGGTCGGTAAACTCCTCCCGACGCGACCGTTGGGTCTCTACTTCGAGCGAGAGCTCACTCACCTCGCGCCGCAGCTCGGTCACCGCCTGACTCACATCGAACTGCGCCTGTATCGACGACCTGAGCGCGTTGAGCTCGTGTGATATCGCGTCGTCTGCCGCCGAGCGATCGCCCTCGTCGACGCCCGACGACTCGGGCCCAGCCCCGCCGCGCTCTCCACCAGCACGGGCGTCGCTGCCTGCAACGACATCGTCGTCTCCAGTGACGTCGTCTCCAATTTCATCGTCGCCGGACCTACCGGTGTCGGCGTCCTCCTCTCTTCGCGAACCCGCCGTCGAGGGGCCGTCTACGTCTCCCCCCACGTCGTTCATTTCGTCGAGTATCCAGTACGCCGAGACGAGTTGGTTGATCAACTCGCGCTCGTCGACACCGCGCGACTCGGCTGTGTGTGTCACCCACTCCTGGAAGGCGTCGGCATCGACCGGGGGGCCACCGGCTCGGTCCCAGGAGTCAGACATTCTCTACTATCCTACGCGAAGCGAAAAGTTAAGTATTCCCTTCTGTGTGCTGCCGCCGTGGGCAGCACACGGCAGCTACGATCAGAACCCGACATTCCTGTACACCGTTGGCCACAGCGATTCTCGCCTCCCACAACGCACGGAGCGCCGACGCCCAACGCCTCGACGCACGGGGTCGAAGCCACGGTACTGTCAGACGACATATCATACGTGTGGTCGACTCCGTCTGCCGGGGTCCGGCTCGTCGGGCCTTCTCGCCCGTATCCGGTATGGTTATTAAACCGGATTGACTACTCATAGATAGAACAGCCATGGGTCGCCTTCAGCCTGCGCCACGCTCACTCGAATCACCGGCCAGGCGTGCGTGGTGGCGTGATCGTAGTCCGACGGTTCGCGTCAACCGACCGCGGCGACCAGCGTCTCACACCGACTACTTGGATTCGGACGTATGAGCGGTGGTGACGCAGACGACGACTCGCCGGATCACGACCGCCGGTTCGACGAGCTGTCTGTCACGACCGAGGCCAGCGACCCGGACGAAGACATCGGCGCGTGGGAGTGGAGCGACCCAGAATCCACTCCGGCGGCCGCGTCCGGGTCCAGCAGTCCACCGGAGACCGACCACGCCGAAACACGTCCCCCCGACTCCAACGGCGCGGAACGCGAGCACGACGACGCCGACACGACGCGTGCGACCACGGCCGCGCCGAGTGCGGACACGAGTTCTGCTGACACTCCCGAGGGCGACGCCAGCGACACTCAGCCCCACGACCGGTCGGCCGGTGAGTCGGCGTCGACGCCCGACTCCCGCCCCCGACGAACTGGTAGCCGCATCTGGAACCGGTCGCCGCCGAACCAGGAGGACGCCGAGCCGACCGAGGCCTCCTCAGCAGCGGCTCCCACGAAACCCGACGCGGGAGCGTCGACCTCGGAGCCGAACGAGTCCGCCTCGACGCCGACCGAAGGCCCGACACCGAACCACGGCGACTCGACACCGCACACCGACGCACCAGACGCGAGCGACGCTGCTCCGGACGCAAGCCCTGACGCCCCAGACGAGAGCCACGCCACCTCAGACGAGGCGGCACCCGCCGACACCGATGTCGGCTCGGCGTTCTCCTCCGAGGGCGCCGGCGACGACGCGGACGCCGAGTCGCCGATTGCAGGTCTCGACCCGACCCCAGGAACCAGCATCCTCCTCCAGTGTGGCTCCCAGGACGCCCGCGAGGACGCCGCGTGTCACGATCTGCTTGGGCTCGAACGAGCCGGTGAGGACCGGAACGTTCTACTGATACAGTACCGCCGGCTCGCTCCCAATCGACTCGAACACATCGCTGAACACGCCGCGCGAACGACCGTGGTCGCCGTCGGGTACTCACAGCCGGTCCCGGAGTCGGTCACCGACAGCGTCGAGACGATCGAGATCAACAACCCGAGCGACATCACGCGGCTCGGCATCCTCGTCTCGGGGACGCTTGACGACTGGGCCGACCACGACGCGACGACCATGGTGTGTTACGACTCGGTGAACGTCCTCTTGGAGTACAAAGACGCCCAGAGCACGTTCCGGTTCCTCCACGTCTTCTTGGGCACACTCGAGAGCGCGGATGCAATTGCTCACTTCCACGCGGACCCGATCGCGGGTTCACCACAGAATATCAACACCCTGAAGCCGTTATTCGACGAGGTAGTATCTATCGATTCGATGGGGGTCGATCTCGAGTGAGTACTCGAGCGTCGCCGACGACGGCACGCGACACGCCGCGTTCCTCGTCGGCCATGTGTTCTACCGAGCCATGAGCACCGTCGACCGCTCGGTGCGGATCCGCGCGCTGCTCGACCAGTGGTTTCCGATCGTCGTGCTCCTCCTCGTCGTGCTCGCGGCCACCGGCGGTTGGTGGGCGTACCAGGTGCACGCGGCGCCGGACGTCGAACGCGAGGAGGTCACTGTCAGCCAGTGGTCGACGACGACGGGGTACGACCACAGCGCGGTGATCGCAAACGACTCGCTCGTCTTCGAGGAGGGCGAGCGTGTCCGAGACCGGCCGGTGTACTACGTGAACCTCGTCGAGGAACTCGACGTCGCCTACGCGTTCAGCCACACCGCCCCGTCGGGCGGCGTTGACGTCCGAACCGACGTCCGACTAGAGTACCGTGGGACGGAAGGCGAGACCGTCCTCTGGCAGTACGCGGAGCCGCTTGCGACCGCCGACGAGACGAACGTGACCGGTGGTGAGACACACACCGTCGATGCGACTATCGACATTGAGTCGGTGTTCGCAACCATCCAGCGGATCCAACAGGAGCTCGGGAGCGCAGGAAGCATCCAGATACGTGTCGTCTCGAGTTCGACCGTCGACGGCACCCTCGGCGGGCAACCCGTGAACGCGACCTACGAGAGCGTCATGCCCATTACGGTCACCCAGCAGACGCTTCGGGTGCTCGAGTTACAGACCGTCGACGAGACGACACAGCGGACAGACACAGTCGAGCGGACCGTCGAGCCGGACCTCGCCGCGTCGGCTGGGTCGATCGCGACCGTCGTGTTCTCAATCCTCGGCCTGCTCGGGGCCGCCGTGGCGCGTCGACAGGGACGCATTCGGTTGACGCCCGACGAGCGCGAGCTGTTGGAGTTACACCAGCAGGAACAGGAGTTCGCGGAGTGGATCACCCGCGGGACGTTCCCCTCCGAGCGGGACTACGAGGCGACCATCCTGGTCGACGACCTCGAGGGGCTCGTCGACGTCGCCATCGACAGCAACCGACGGGTGATCCAAGACGAGGAACTCGGTGTGAGCACCGTCCTCGACGGCGAGTACATCTACGTGTACGTCCGGCCGGACTCACCCGCCGGCGACTGGCTCGTCAACTACGCCGACATGACGATGGACGAGTTCGACCGCTTCGAGATGTGAGCGTGCTCGCGTGTGTGGCTCGGGCTGCCCGCTGTCGCTCTCGTCGCGGGCACATCCGTAGCGACTAGTGGTGAATCGTACCGTAGAACGGGTTCGTGACGCGTGTGCCGGCTCAATAGCCGGAATCAGTTAGTCGCGGTCTCCGCCTGGTGGTGTTCCGTCAGAGGGGCCTCCTCTCTCGTTTTAGTCGTCGTCGCTGTCGTCATCATCGTCGTCGCTGTCGTCACCGTCGTCGTTGCTGTCGTCATCATCGTCGTCGCTGTCGTCGCTGTCGTCATCATCGTCGTCGCTGTCGTCGCTGTCGTTGCTACAGTCGTCACTACTGTCTCCGTTTCCTTTCCCAATTTCTGCGTCGTCTTTTCCAGACACCTCGACGGTGTTTATATCATTATCATCTAGCAATAAATTACTCTTACCGCTTATGTCGATTGTAAGTTTCCCCTTGATTGTCGTGTTTTCTATAGTAACATTAGCAGGCTTCTTACCTTTACCCCTAATATCAATTGTCACATCCTCTTCGATAGTACTACTTATAATATGTATCTCGCTTTTTCCACCGCCCTTTGAGACAACGCTAATACCGCCATTAACGGTAACATCTATCAGATCAACCGTAACGTCGGTATTGCCACTTTCATCAATACCAATACAGGGTATCTCATTACAATGCTCGGTAATTTTAGGCCCGCTGAGACAGGTGGCTGGCTGACAGGTAACTGTAGTTTTCCGAGAGAGTTGGACAGACTCGTTGTCAGTAGAGGCTGTTAGATTTATTTTTACATCTCCTGTCACTGCTGTATCACACGATAGTTTGTCTGTCACGTTAACATTTCCACCCGGTGAAATTGCGACATTTGGAGGAGAGTTCCCATCTAATTCAAGCGGTCCAGACGAAACAACTTCTATGTCATATGTTACTTCTAAGACATCACTAAAACGATTAGTCAGTTTAAATATCTCAACCTCGTCGCCGTCGCTCCCTGTTGGATCAAGCGGCCGTATCCCCAACAACGCGTTCTGGTCCGACGCGGTCTGTACGTCGAACCCTCGATCGCCCGTCACCGACGAGAACGCGCCGGTCTGTTGGGCTCCGGCGAGTCCAGCGCCACCGGCGAGGACGAGCCCCAGAACGGCCCGGCGGCTCACGCCGCTGTTTCCGGACCGGTCTCGGCTTCGCGATCGTTTTCGTCCCATGTGGATGCTATCGTGGTGATCGAGGACTGTACTCGTCGCTTCCTATCGTATGTTCGGTCCTCGGCGCTTTAGTATTGGCGAGCCTGACGACGGTATCGCCGCGCTTGTGGGTCGTCGCTCACGGCGGTTCGTCCATCTCGCCGAGGCGGTACCGCCGGCTCTGGACCACCTGGACCACAGCCGAGATCGAGAACGCCGCGAGGATCAGCGCGGCCCACCCGAGATCCGGAATGAACTCGGTCGGGACGACGTCGACCCAGACGCCGGCGAGGACGACCGCCGAGAGGCCGGAGAGGCCGAGGTAGTAGACGCCCCAGGGGATCGAGCCCTCGGGGACGACGTCTAAGTAGACGTCGAGTTGGGTGGCCTCGTCGGTGAGTTCGATCTCGTCGCCGTCGTAGTCGATCATCCCCGCGTCGGCGAGTCGCTTGAGGTGGGTCTGTTGGAGGGAGGTGTAGACGCGCTTGCGCTCGGCGGAGGTGAGTTCGGCGACGGTCTTGTCCTGTTCGCGGGCGGCGACCTTCTCGGCGAGATCAGAGAGGGTGAGCGGGCCGTCCGCGCGCTTGCAGAAGTGGATGACGTACCGTCTGCGGTGGTTGCTCAGGAGGTCGTAGAGCTCGTCCTTCTCGGGGGGCGTGTACTTGCGTTGGTCGGTGAGTGACATCGTAGATGAGATACTACAGCGGTGACTCCTCGCTATAGAGACACTCTATGTCAGGTAGTCGTCGCTGCTGTACACGGGATTCCCTCATATATTAGATTTTATGTCACCTGCGCCTGGTATATAGTATTCGAAATTTTGGGTGGCGATCGAGTAGGTAGGTCGTCTACTGACTTGGTTAGTAGACTAGGTAGATTATTCCAGCGTCCCCACGGTGATCGCGTCGAGCAGGTCCACCGTATCACGCTGGACGCTGAAACCGTCGTCCTCATTGATGTCAGCCTGCTCAGTGATTTCTGTTTTATACTTTATGGTGTTGACGACGAGATCGACACTTACTGACTCTCCAGGTCCGAGCGTGACGCCGTCTGCTGGACGATCACGGGCATCTGAAATAGTTTCATTTACTCCTCCTGCATTGCTTGCACTATTCTGAGTTAATTCACCATCTCCATCACTATTTTCCGCAGGAGAAATCAGTCCGTCAGTATCACCATTGAAGAAGGTTGCCGTATCGCTCACTTCAAATCGGTACGAGTATCTGGAGACAGCCGGCGACAGTTCGCCGGTTCCAAGTACATCTTCGCCATACTGTCCTGCAGTTGTTCCAAATTCCTCATTATTCCGGTCGTAGGCGATACCCACATTGACCTCTGAATCCCTATTGTTTTCCAGGATAAATAAGTCGCTGAACCTAGCAGATTCGCCCAGTCCCGCAACGGCGAAAATATCGAGTTCCTCATTAGCTGCTCCGTTCGTCGCCGCCAGCGGGGGTGCGTTCCCGTCGCCGAACGCTCCTTCATTACTATCGTCGATATCTTCGCCGTCGAAGAAGTTCTCGAAGTCGTCGGTGTCGACGATGTTGTCTTGCTCGTCTGGGGCATCTGGGTTTCCTCGGAACACGAGGCCACGCTCTTCGACGAGCACGCGCAGGTCAGCCGCCGAGGTCGTCGACGTCGAGAACGCTGCGTTCGAGAACAGCGCGCCGCTGCCAGTCGCCAGTGCACCCATGCCGAGTAACGTCTTGCGCCGTGTTGACCTCATGATTATCGTACTACTCACATGTACGGGATTACATATAAATTGGCGCAGCTTTCCGCCCTGAAAGCACTCCTTGAAACCTGATATGTCCGTGTTCTCGCACCTGATCGACGACTCCGGCCGAGACTCAGTTCGCGTCGCGCTCGGCGGTAATTTCCAGGTCGACGTTCGGACTGGTGGGTAACGCCTGTATGTCGTCCGACGAGGATGGGAGCAGATCCACCGTAATCCCGAACGTCACCGAGTCGCCGGGCTCCAGTGACGCGCCCGGCTCGGCGAGCAGCACCGTCTGACCCTCGTCGGTCGTCGTTTCAAGGCCGGAGGCGATCACGTCGAGACTGTCGGCCGCCGCGAGGCTCGCCTCGCTCGGTGAGTCGCCTGTCGCGACGAACTCGAAAGCGAGCTGGTCGTACCCCACGTTGCCGTTGTTGGTTGCCGTGATCAGGTTGGCGAACGTCGACTTCGACCGCTGGTTCAGGTGCTCTAAGACGATCTCGGTGACCTCGCCGTCCTCGTCGGTGACGACGTGCTGGCCGTTCTGGTACTCGGAGTCGGGGCCTTCCGGACGCGCAGGCGTGAGCGTGAGTTCAGAACTGACGACGACGCGCAGGTCGGCTCCGGCCGCGGTGCTCGAAGAGAACGCCGCGGAGCTGATCGCGGCGCTCCCGAGCGCGAGCGAGAGCAAGCCGATCGTGGTCTGTCGTCGAGTTGGCATCGTGTGAGTCCGTCTACTGCTGGTACGCTTGTTTCCTAGCCTTGTTGAGGGTTTTGTATTGGCGAGCTTTCCCGCAACGTAGGTATGTAGTGCCCGTCGATTGTGATGACCTGACAGTGGCTGAGGTGTTCAAGCGGTGCCATACGAGCGGGTACGGCGGGCTTGAAGCGGCACAGGGGGTCGATACAAAGTCTGTGGGTGTTCGTACTGTATCCATGGTCAACAGACGAGGTGCACTCATCGGTCTGGGTGGATTGGTCGCGACTGGCGGTGCGGTTCTCGGTACGGGCGCGTTCACCACGGTGACTGCAGAGCGAACCGTCAACGTTCAGACGACGGGGGACGCCAGTGCGTTCCTCGCACTCGAGCCGGCAACCGACGACGACACCGACAACGGTGAGTACGCAGACGGCAGCAACGATCAGATTCAGATAACGCTCAACGCAGATGCCGACGCAGAAAGCGGAGCGCAGGGACTAAACAAAAACGCTGAAACGGTGATCCGCGACATCGTCAAGGTAACTAACAATGGGACACAGTCGCTCACCTCGCTCTCGCTGAGTATTGCGGACTCCAATGGTGACACCTTCACGAATGTGTTCTCGTTCACCACGTCGGTCGATCCGAGCGTCGACCTGGCAAACAGTGACGACGTGCTACAGGACGATGGGCTGGATGCCGGCAACTCGGTCCAGTTTGGCATGAGCGTCGATCTTCGGGAGACGAGTGACGGTGACTTGCCCGGCACGGGCGACTACACCCTCACGATCGAAGCGCAGACGGCGAACAGCAACTAACCTACGCCGACAACAGACGCTGGACAAACTCTCATTTGATTAATTAACAGTCGCGATCGATAGACGTAGTCGACAGTGATTGCTGGGTTGCTATCTGGCCTCACCTGTCTTGACAGACGTCTCAACCGTACAACACGCACGTAGCGTGTGTCGATTCAAGCTTCTCGATACCCTGCGAGTTGACCCGCAAGCAGGGCCATACGATACGTGACGTAACGAATCGGTGAGCTTTCTCTGTTTCAAGTACCGCTCTACAAAGTTGATACGTATCGTGAGAGTAGGTATGGTCAACAGACGAGGTACACTCATCGGTCTGGGCGGATTGGTCGCAGGCGGCGGCGCACTCATCGGTACGGGCGCATTCACCACCGTGACAGCTGAGCGTACGGTCAATGTCCAGACCGCAGGAGATGCAAACGCGTTTCTCGCACTCGGACCAGCCGACCGCGACGGTAACGGAAACAACGCGTACGTCGCCGACCCAGGAGACGGTACGGTCGAAATCGCGCTCAATGGAAGCAACACTGGTGCGAGCGGATTGAATCAGAACGCTCGGACGACGTTCCGCAACCTGATCACAGTCACGAACAACGGCACCCAAGCCGTCGAGTCGCTGACGCTCACGATGAGCGTGTCTACTGGCAACGGCAACGGCAACGCTGGAGTGGATGCAAACGACACGTTCGAGTTCACTGTCTCACCAGCAGGCGGAAACAGCAGCGAAGGTCCGGTGGCGAACGGAAACGACATCTTGACCGGAAACAATAATATTTCCGATACGCTCAACTCGGGGAGTTCGATCAACTTTGGACTGGTCGTAGACCTGCTCGCGGGCGGGAACAACGGCGGTAACCTCCCCGGCGGTCTCAACTACATCCTCACGATCGAAGCGCAGACAGCGAACAGCAACTAACGACACGCGATCTCATCGCACGACGAGCCGTCGTACTCAGTCTCGTATATCAGCTTTTCAAACACCGTGTAGCGCAGGCTAGCGACAGGACAGTCACGGATCTGGAGTGGCACCTGCAACGCTTCGTCCGAGTCTCGCGTCTATATACTGTGCCGTTAGAACGGCATCGAACCCATCTAAATACGCGTCACTGATACACTACCGCCCAACGCGTGCACCTCCCCACGCGGGTGTGCTTCCATGCACATACCTGACACGGCATCGTGAGGGTGACGCTGGGCGTGTTGGTGGATGTTGTAACACGTAGGCGACAAGTGTGAGGTGTCCTACCCGGTTCAAGAGCCCCGATACCGATCTGCTCGGGATGCTTTCTCTGGTTCAAGCAACTCGATACAAAGTGGCTACCGATACATGATGTAGGTATGCCCAACAGACGAAGCGTACTCATCGGCATGGGCGGATTGGTTGCAGCTGGTGGCGCGGCCCTCGGCACAGGCGCGTTTACCACCGTGACTGCGGAGCGGACGGTCAGCGTCGAGACTGCGGGCGACGGCAGCGCGTTCCTCGGACTCGCGCCTGCGCGGGACGACGAGGAGTTCGTCACGCAAGAGAACGGAACGATCGATATCAACCTCGACGGGACAGACGCCGACGCAGAGGGTCTCAACCAGAACGGGATAACGACCTTCCGCAACCTGGTGACGGTGAGCAACAACGGAACCGAGGAGGTCACCTCCCTGACGCTTGAGTTCACTGAGACGCCCGACGACGTCGCGGCGGGCGACACGTTCCGCTTCCAAGTGGATGAGGGCGAATCACAGGAAACCGTCCCGAACGGAAGTGACATCTTGACCGACAACGACATATCCGGCAGTCTCGGTTCCGGTGAGTCGGTCAACTTCGGAATCGAAGTCGACCTCATCGACGGCGGTGACGAAAACGACCTGCCGGATAGCGGGTCATACACGCTCACTATCACCGCGGAGACCACCGAGAATAACTGATCGGAGAGACGTCCGCCTCGCCCGGCATCCCGAAGCGGCCGTTCGAACAGATGGCCAACAGACGCACCACCGTGATCGCACTCGGCGGGCTGCTCGCCGGTGGCGGAACCCTCCTTGGGACCGGCGCGTTCAGCACCTCGATCTGATCGACCCAGACACGATTTTACCTGCACCCTCCCGGGCCGATTCGCTCGCATACGTCTATAGGACAGCTGTGACGATCACGACGCTGTGACACCCGGGCACGATTTTACCTACACCCTCTCGGGCCGATTCGCTCGCATACGTCTATGGAACGTCTGTGACGATCACGACGCTTTGACACCCGGACACAATTTTCAGCCACACCCTCCCCAGCCGATTCGCTCGGTCGCTTCGCTCCCTCGCTCATCCCTCGCACGCGCTCGTGAGCACGCCTTCGGCGACTCACGAGGCGCGCGCCACCGCCGAGGTGCGCGTGCACACTGATCCACCCAATCTCTACTGATCGGGAAGAGTGTGGCTCCTACCTCGCGTTCACTCGCATCTCGTCCCGCGTTTCCACTGGCTCCATTCTCTCACCGCTGTAGTCCGCATCAGGCCTTCAGTGACCCGCACACTCGACGCCGCTGTCTTCCCGGTTGACGTCGATGAGGCGCGGCCGACCGAGTACGCGGCCTGGCTCGACGACTGCACCGTCGCGGTCGACAGTGACGGTGAGACCTCCCTCGATCGTCTCGACGACGACCTTCGCCGACCTCGTGAACGTCCACAACAACGGTACCCCCGCTGTCACCGCCCTCCGCTTCGCGCTCGAGGCTCGCGTGCTCGATCTGCGTCGGTATACGGTTCGCCCTACACGAACTCGACTCCCGTGATATCGAACCGAGCGCCGCCCGCGTCGCTCTCGCTCACGTGCACCGTCCACCCGTGTGCCTCACAGATTCGCTCCACGATGGCCAGTCCGTACCCTCTTCCTTCGTCCCGCGTCGTGTATCCGGTCTCGAACAGGTGGTCTTTCACCTCAGCGGTCATCCCCGCGCCATCGTCTGCGACGTACAACCCCTCCGGGGTACACCCGACGCGTACGGTTACCGTCTCTCCGCCGTGAACCACGGCATTACGAAACAGGTTTTCGAAGACCCGTGGGACTCGATCGGCGTCCGCGTAGATCGCGGTCGTCTCTTCGACGACGAGCGTCGCCGCACCGACGTTGGCGTTCTGCCAGCACTCTCTGGCCATCGCTTCGAGTTCGACGGCGCTCGTGTCCCCAACGACCGTCCCCTGTCGAGCGAGCGACAGCGAGTCGTCGATGAGGTCGTCCATTCGGTCGAGTGCGCGGACGACCGTCTCGAGATGGCTGCTCTCACACTCATCCGCTGCGAGTTCGGCACGGCCCATCGCGACGTTGAGTGGGTTACGAAGATCGTGTGAGACGGTCGCGGTGAACTCTTCGAGCCGATCACGCTCGTCAGCCAGTGCCGTCTCTCGCTCTTGTAACACCTGTAGCTGAGCGATTCGAGCGAAGATGAGCGTCAACGTATCACACCACACCGAGAGGAGATCGATCTCTATCGCACTGAACGCATCCGGTTCGGTCGACCCGATGTTCACCAGCCCGTGTCTACCCAGCGGCACGATCACCTCGCTGTGAATCGGAGTGTCTGCAGCTGCTCTGTCGTCCCGCTCGTGCACGTTGCTGACGTACTCCAGCTCCTGGTTCTGATACGCCGTCCACAAGATCGACGACGTATCTGGGGTGTACGTCGGCGGATCCGACACGATATCAGATCCTTGTTCCGAGGTGGCGACCGGTTCGAGCGCACGCTGATCGTCCGTACTCAACCAGATATCCGCGACGTCGAACTCGAGAATCGATTCGAAGCTCTCGATGGCGTGAGCAGCTGCCGACGCCGCGTCGGTCGACTGGAGCAGGGTCTGTATCGTCTCCTGGAGTTGTTCGAAGAAGCTCGTGTACTGCGTCAGCTGTTGTTCTTGACGCTTTCGTGCGCTCACGTCCCGCATCGCGGCGAGAATGCCGTCGATTGCGTCGGTGTCGGCGACGTTCTGTAGACGGCTCTCGACCCACCGCCAGTCGTCGTCAGCATCTCGCACGCGAAACTCCACCGTCGACACCGTGCCGGGCTGTCGCATCACCGTGTTTAGCTGGGCAGCGACGCGTGATCGGTCGTCCGGATGCACGTGTTCGAGGGGATTGTTGTCGGTGAACTCTCGCTGTGCCCACCCACACTGCGGTGATGGCGGACTCTGGTACGTGACGGTCATCTCCTCGTTGATGACGAGCAGCTGTTCCGGAGCGTATCGAAGGAGGTGTTCAGAGCGGGTGAGCTGCTGTTGGTGCTCTTTGTCGGCCGTCACGTCGTGGATCGCACCTCGCATCGCGACGACTTCGTCCCCCTCGTAGACGGGTTCGCCACGGGCGGTGACCCATCGTTCGTCTCCCGTCTCCGTCTGCACTCTGAGCTCACACGTGAATGGCTCTCCGTTGTTCTGGCAGTTCCGTACGGCCGTTTCGATCACTGGTCGGTCTGCGGGGTGGTAATACTCGAGCGACTCCTGAATCGTCGGTGTGAAGCTGCTCTCGGCGGGCTTCTCCAGAATCTCGTACGTGCCTGTCGTCCACTGCATCTGCTCGGATGCGACGTCTACTTCCCACCCACCGACGTTCGCCAACCGTTCTGTGTGTCGTAGCAGTTCCTGGCTGCGGGTCAGTTCCTCTCTGCGCTCGGTGCGTGCGGTAATGTCTGTGTAGATGGCAAATCCTCCCGACCCATCCTCGTAGACAGCGTTTTGTAACAAGAACTCTCGCTGGCCGTCTTCGGTCTCTCTCGTAACCTCTGTGGCTTTGATCGACCCGCCGTCTCGAACGTGCTCGTTGATCGCCGTCGCCTCAGCCGTTCGATCCGGTGGTACGACGTAGCTATCGAGTGACCGCCCGACGAGGGCACCGGCATCGTACCCGAACGTCTCTTCGAACGCCTCGTTTACCCGCTGGATGATCGGCTCGTCGCCCTCGTACTCGACTTCGACGGTCGGCTGTGACAGCTGGGTGAACAACGTCTCAAAGCGTCTCTGCTCTCTTCGGGCGCGTTTTTCTGCGTGTCGTTGGTCGACCGCGTTGGTGATTCGGTTCGCGAGAAGTTTGTACTGCTCTGTGCCGGTGTTCTTCTGTAGATAATCGGTGACGCCAGCAGAGATCGCCTCGCTGGCGACCGCTTCGCTTCCTCGGCCGGTAAACAAAATAAACGGGAGCTCTGGGTCCTGTTCGCGTACCTGCCGGAGGAACGCGAGCCCGTCTTGCCCCGGCATCTCGTAATCGGAGACGATACACTGGTACTCCGTGTGTGAAAGCTGTGTCAGCGCATCGTCGACGCCAGGTGCCGTGTCGATGGTCAGTCGGTCTTCAGTCTGCGTGAGGTACGTCGCTGCTAGGTCTGCGAGGTCGGGGTCGTCGTCGACGAGGAGCACACGCACCGAGCTGGCGTTCATAGGAACCGTGTGATGGCTGGACTGAGAGATGTAAAAACGTGTTGTCAATAGCAGTGGGACACGTTCTCGATGTAAAACGCAGGCGTTCGGCGCTTATTTTCGTTATCATTGTAGTAACGAAACACCGGTGGTTCAAGCACCGCAAAAGGCACAGAACGAACTGTTTGAATACTGTACACTGCGTCGGTTGTGCACACGATTCCACAGCCACACGCTTTGTAGCGGATTGCTCTCGTACGGTACCATCGTTGATGTGACGACCACGATACACGACAGTTGGATACCACTTTGTTCTCCCACCCTGGACCGACTCAGTATGTGTGCGATAGTTGTGTGAACGAGATGACCGCGCGACCTCCGACACCACGCGGCCACACTCTTCTCAACCGATTTGCTCAGGTACGTCTATAGAATATCTGTGACGATCACAATTCTGTGACATCCGGACACGACTTTCAGCCACACCCTCCCCAGCCGATTCGCTCGGTCGCTTCGCTCCCTCGCTCATCCCTCGCACGCGCTCGTGAGCACGCCTTCGGCGACTCACGAGGCGTGCGCCACCGCTGAGCGTAGCGCGTGCCAGTTGATCCACCCAATCTCTGCTGATCGGCACGAACATGGCTCCCTCTCTCGTCTGATTGTGTCTCGCCCGGCGTTTCCACCGGCTTTATTCTCCCAACCACGTACTCCCGATCAGACCCTCGATGGCCCGCACACTCGACGCCACCGTCTTGTTGATCGAAGGCGACGACGAGCGGGCGACCGAGTACGCGACCTGGCTCGACGACTGCACCGTCGCGGTCGCCGGTGACGCCGAAAGCGCTCTCGACCGTCTCGACGACGACGTTGACATCGTGCTGCTCGATGGCTCGCTCGCGACGGCCGACCGCGCTGACCTGCTCGGCCGCCTCCGCGCCCGCCACGTCGACTGCCAGATCGGACTGCTCTCCGGAGAACACGTGAGTGCGGACGTCCTCCGACTCGACTTCGACGAGTACATCCCGCGACCCGTGACCCGCGATACGCTCCGTGAGACCGTCGAACGCCTCTCCGACCGCAACGCGGTCATGGACGTCGTCGAGACGTACCTCGGGCTCGTCGCCCGCAAACGCCGACTGGAGGCGCGTCGCCCCGCCGACGAACTAGCCGACGACGACCGGTACCGCGAGCTGGTCGGCGAACTCGCCGCACGACGACGCCAGGCCGACTCGTTGTTCGCACAACTCGCCGCGAGCGAGGCCGACACGGACGCACCCGATACCGCCCCGGAGTCGGTCGAGGGGGATTCCGTTCTGCCGGTACTCCGTGACTCGTCCGAGCCACGGTACCGGACCCACCGCATCGAGTTCGTCGGGCTGTGGCTCGCGGCGGCGCTCACCTACGGCGTGGGTGATCTTCTCTCGACCACGTACGCGGTGCTCGTCGTGCCCGGACTGATCGAGGGAAACCCGGTCGTGAACACGTTGTTGTCGACCGCTGGACTCCCCGGATTCGTCCTCTTGAAGCTGCTCGTGTTTCTCGTGTTGATCTCGGTGAGCGTCCAGGGCGGCCGCACCCACGAGCGCTTCTCGTACTACTGGCCCCCGGTGGCGATGACGCTCCTCGGCCTGTTGCTCACCGGGTGGAACCTCCGGTTGATCGTGAGCGTGTGACCGGCAACTCACTAGCCCGGCTCACAGCCACTTTCGAACCGCGCGACGGGCTCGGTCAACGAGTGAGACGTCACGGTCACGAGAGCGGAACCGGAACGGCTCAAGTCCGACGGCGAGCACGAACACGACCGTGACGAGGGTGCCAATCACGGCGTCGGTGGCGGCAATCGCAACGAACGGGTGCAGCGAGTGTAACGCCAGAAGCAGTGGCAGCGGGAGGATCCCGAGGTACTGCCGCTGTGAGACGGCGCGAATGTACGCACCTGTCGCCTCGGGTGCAGAGATGGTGACGGTCGTGCCGACGCTCTCGCCGCGTCCGGCGACGAGCACCGGTTCGGCGACGGCGACGCCGGTACTCTGTGGCTCCACGACGCCCACTCGCGGCAAGAACCCCTCGTTGGTGAAGTTGTAGTCGTAGGTGACGCTCCCGCCGCGTTCGATCACGGTCGGACTCTCGCTCGGCGACTGTGAGCTCACGATGGTGAGCTCCGTCGTCTCGGAGGGGATCACCATGCTTGCCGTCGCCGGCACGAGGATCAACAACAGGATCACACCGAGGACGAGCACGGCGCTCGTCTTGCCGCGGCGGTCGCGCGAACGTCCCTCGGAGCCGGTGCGCCGGCCTCCCGCGCGCACCTCCTGAACGACGCTGTACACGAGCAGGAGGATCCCCGCGCCCGTCATGATCGAGCCGGCGTCGCCGTCGGCGAGTCCGCCGAGTCCGGGCAGCGACCCGAGCACCGGAACGAGCGCCTCGAAGGCGCCCTGCATCGCGAACACCGCGAGTCCGATCCGGGGGATCACGAGCACGTCTCCGCCGGGCTGGAACGCGACCGCGACGATCTGCGCCTCCCGCACGGGTGGCTCTGGACCGTCTTGGTCGGTGAACGGGTTGGCGTCACCGCGCGTGATGTAGCCCTCGTCCGTCTCACCGACCACGCGGTGTGTGGTTAACCCTCCCCCCTGGAGTTCGCGTGCATTGAACGTCACCACGTCTCCCGACTCGACCTCGCCGGCGAGCCCGGGCGGAATCGCAACGAACCCATCGCCCGGCGCCATATTGGCCGGCTCGGCGTTCATACTCCCAGTGAGCACGAACCCGAGCAATATCGGCTGGCCGAGCTGCTGGCCGATGAGCATCGCAGCGACGAAGCCGATCACAAGAACGGTCGCAACGGTTCCGAGCGACGATCTGAGGTCCATAGGTGTGTCGAGGTGCTGTCGCGTCGGCGCGTTGGTGTACGCCACCGGCCACTATATGCAGTTCGGCTCTGAGCTCGAACTTCGAACCACGCCACACGTGCCGACCCGCCGACGCCACCGCCAATCGTTTTGTGTCTGCTCGTCCTGTCATACGTTGTGAGCGGACAGAGACACCAGGGTGAACCGACCGAGGGCGACCGCATCGAACGGCTCCGGTCGACCCTCTGTGGGGCCCGCTAATTGCATGGGCTGGCGCCGCGAAAGAAGTCGGGGGGGTCAGCGCTCGATGTGGATCGTCGTCCTCGTCGGGTTTGCTGCCGCGCTGTTCTCGCGCTCCCGACCGCTCGGCGTGTGGCGGCTGCGACTCGCTGCCGGACGCCTGCTCGCTAGGCTCCCGGAGCGTGCGCCGACACACGTCCGTGTGCTGCCGCCGCCGCAAGACGAGTACGTCGGGACGATCCGGGCGTCGCCCGCGACGGTACGCCGACGGCATCTCCCGCGCGCCGGCTTCGAGGAGCTCGTGCGGGCGTACTTCCACGCGTACGAGCGAGACGGCGAGACCGTCCACGAGGTCGGTAGCTTCGTCCGGCGCCCGGACGGCCTCCTCGGGGACGGACAGCTCCACGTTCGGCTCTTCCCCGCCCCGGATGGCACCACCGAGGTGTGGGCCCACTGGGAGCGCAACCCGTACGTGGCACCGCTCGCACACCTCCGCATGGACGGATACGACCCCGCCGAAGGAGAGCGTCGGATCCGCCGACTGCTCGATGCCCTCGACTGACCGCCTCGGTCGCCTGCGCCCGTCACCTCGCCGGTCTGCGTTCGTCTCCTCACCGCCACCGGCCGACCGCGTCGACGACGACGTCAGCCACCTCATCGAGACGACCGGTGAAGCCGTGGTCCGCGTCGACGTCGACGACCGCACCCCCGGCGGCTCGTGCCGCTTCGACGACGGGACTCGTCTCGACGGTCGAGTCGCGGGTACCGTACACGATGTCGACGGCGCAGTCCGAGCCAGCAAGCGCCGAGAGCGCCGCCACGACGCTCCAATCGGTGTTCTCGCGGTCGATCCCATGGCTGTTGGCTCCCAGTGTCGACGGGCTCTTACGCTCAAGAGTGCGCTCCTCATCGCCTGCGATCGGGAGTTGGGACGGTGGTGCGAGTGCGACCACTCCATCTACGGCCGGATCGTCGGCGACGCCACGGCCCGCCACACAGAGTGCGACCGCGGCGCCGAATGAGTACCCGACGAGTCCGACGCACTCGGCACGCTCGTTCGCCCACTCAACAGCCTGCTCGACGTCGACGCACTCTCCGCGGCCGGCGTCGTAGGCGCCGTAGTCGAGTCTGAGACAGTCGACGCCAACCTCGGTCAGCGTCTCGGCGATCGCTTGCAGGCGCCGATCGTGGCGCGACCCGCCCTGCAGCGGGTGTGGCGGGCAGGCGACGACGAGTGTCTCGGACGGATCCGTTCTGTTCGCGACGTCTCGCGTCGCACGAACGTCACGACCGCCGGGGATCACAACGGTGTCGCTCACGGCTGTAGAGACGGTGGGTGTCTCACGGAACCGGCGTCACTCGGTCAACGTCCTCAAGATTGGCGAGTGCGTCGGTCAGCACTTCTTGTTTGACGTCAGCTTCATAATAAAACACCACGTCGAAGGTGCCCTCGCGCAGGAGCTGTTGACACTCCCAGACGAACGACTCGTCGTCGAGTGTGAGCCCTTGGAACTGGTTTGAGGCGAAGTTGGTGTCGTCGTTCCCCGCCTCGATGTACGTCTCGCCCGCCTCGGCGTGTTCGGCGATCACGTCGTTCGCTGCGACGGTGAGTTCGTGCATCTCGAGGTCTTCACGCCCGCTCAACGTCGTGTGGACGATACAGCCGGCGAGGTCGATGTCGCCGGGCTCTAACAGCGCCTTTGTGCGCTCGTAGAGGTCCGAGTCGAGGGTCTCGCTCATACGAGATGCAACGGCTCTACCGCTAAACGGATGACGATTTACGTGCGGTCGGTTGGTCGGCCTTCTCCGGGAACCGTCCCCGATGCCGGACGATAGCGACGATAGACTGGTGAACGAACTCGTTCGTGCCGAGTTGACGATGGCCGTAGCTGGTACTCACCTGTTTTTCGTGAACAGGCGTCGTTCCGCTTCGATGGGAAGTCTTCTTAGGATCTGTTCAGTGGATGCGAGCATGCGACTTGCTCGTGCGCAGACGTCTCAAGGAATCGTCAGTGGCAGGTACGAAGACGGCGTCCTCACCACAGAGACGGGCGTCTACGACGTTGACGGTGATCTTCTCGCTCCTGTCTGTCCGACGACGATGTACTGTGTCGGTCGAAACTATGCCACGACGCTCGACCAAATGGAGTACGAGCGCCCAACTGAGCCCGACTTCTTTATCAAACCCCCTGTCTCGACGCATCCACCAGACACGCCGATTCCGTACCCATCGTTCACGGACGAGCTCACGTACGCTGGTGAACTCGCGGCAGTCGTCGGCGATCGGTGTGAGAACGTCGCCGTAGACGACGTCGACGAGGTGCTGAAAGGATACACGATCATGAACGACCTGGATGCGCTCGACCAGCCCGGCCGGACGGCACGAAAAGCATTCGACGGGTCGGGTCCGCTCGGCCCGTGGATTGAGACGGACGTGGACCCGGTGGGACTAGACATGCAGACGATCATCAACGGTGAGCAGCGGCAACACTCCAATACCGAGCTGATGTTATTTTCACCACGCGAAGTGATCTCGTTTCTCTCTGCCCGGTTCACTCTCCAGCCGGACGACGTCATCGCATTTGGAAGCCCGGCGAACCCGGGCCTGATCGAGCCTGGTGATGAGATCGAAATCACGTATGAGGACATCGGCACGCTCCGGAACACGGTTGCTGCGTCACAATAACGTCGTCCACCTGAATCGGACTACTGGAGACGAGCTGTTATCTGGCCGTCTCGGGTTTCGATCTGGACGAGTCCGTCTTCAGCGAGGTCTGAGAGGAGATCTCGAAGCCACTCGCGGCCGTACTCTCCGTCGGGCGTGTAGTCTACACGAATTCGATGGCCGAGCGCGTCCAGCTCCATCTCATCGTGGTCGCCGAGGAGCCGGACGATCCGCCCACGGAACTGCCGGCGACTCCCCTCGAAGCTCGGCTGTGTGGGTACGTCGGGTGCGGTAAAGTCGCCGGTCTGGTACGCCTGACACCACTCGCGCCACGGGCAGCCAGCCTCGTCACACCGTGGTTTTTTTCCGCAAGCCACCCCACCGAGTTCCATGATCGCGTTATTCCAGGTTCGGGAGTCGTCGTCCGGTATGAGTGCTCCGGCAGTCGGCTCATAGGCCCCGTCCGTGACGTCGAACGCGCGGTAGAGCACGCGCTTCACGTTAGTGTCGACGACGGCGTTGCCGTTGTTGAACGCGAACGAGGCCACCGCGTTGGCGGTGTACGGACCAACGCCCATGAGCGATTGGAGCTCGTCGGGCGTCTTTGGAAAGACACCGTCGTACGCTTCCACGATCTGTGTCGCTGCCTCGTGGAGGTATGTTGCCCGGTTGTTGTACCCGAGCGCGTGCGTCGACCAGAAGGCGACCACGTCGCTCCGCTCAGCGGCCGCTAAGTCGTCGACAGTCGGCCATCGGTCGAGAAACGACTCCCACGCTGAGACGACGCGGTCGATTTGGGTTTGTTGGCTCATCACCTCACTCACGAGGATTGCGTACGGGTCGTCCGTCTCACGCCAGGGAAACGACCGATGATCGCGTTCGTACCAGGAGATGAGCGCTTCGCGGACGGCTCCTAACTCCGCCGAGGACGCCGATGCGTCAGCGGTGACCACCGTGCCGGTGAGCCCATCAGAGACGCCCTCGTCTGCGTCGGTCATGACAGTAATCCGAGCGAGTGCGGCTTATCAGTGATGATCTGGTGAATTCAGTGAACTACCCCAGTCGCTCACCGCCTCAGTTCAGCTACCCCGGTGGCCCGGTTCAGCGGTCGACGTACTGCGTCTCCCAGTTAGTCCGGGCGTCTATTTCACGGCGACCTCGGCGAGTGAGCGTGTAGTAGTTCGTTCGCCGGTCCAGCTGTCCCTTCTCAACGAGTCCCTTCTCAACGAGTGTGTCGAGGTT
Source organism: Halorubrum orientale (assembly GCF_059623105.1). Lineage (NCBI taxonomy): Archaea > Methanobacteriati > Methanobacteriota > Halobacteria > Halobacteriales > Haloferacaceae > Halorubrum > Halorubrum orientale. Next base: position 373,837 of record NZ_JBSPSR010000001.1, read on the forward strand.
CGGATAGAGCCGACCGTGGTGGATCTCCGTCTCGTAGTACTCTTCGAGCTCGTCTTTGACCGCCAAGCCGTGCGGTTCATCAAGTCCGCCGATCACGTAGAGGAGATCCCGCTGGAATCCAGTCAAATCGTACATGAGTGTATTTAGACATATCTGATAGAGACACATAAATATATCGGTATATGTGTTATGAAATGCCGGTAGTCAGCGTGTTACGTGCGGCTGGTGGCTATCTTGATGCTGTCAGTGCCGAAGGCGGTGTGAGATGATTCCTTCGATAGCCTGAGATATCGCTTCAGGTTGTCGGTATAGAGTCGAGAACGACCCGAGCCGAACGCGGAAAAAAGCCGCGTGCGGCTCGCGTCGACTGTGGTCCCCGCTGACGCTTCGGCCCTCCAGACGAAGCGTCGTAATAGTGTACAGCAATGTGGTAAATAAACCCATCGAGGGCAGCCGATTTCGATACCTGACTCACGTGTGGACATCGGTCGAGAAAGGAGACGGCCGTGTTTCCGCCGACGAACGACACGCCTATACTTCGACCGTCGCTACTACAAGAGACGATGGACGAACGGACGCGCGAGTACCTCTCCGGCCGGTTCAGCGACTACTACCGGGGTGTCTCGCTGTCGCCGCCGCCGGACGCACACCTCCGCGAGTGGGGTCACATCCCCTGGACGCCCGGGTCGGGGACGACGATGGTCCGTCACCGGTCGCTGTACGACCTCGGCGACATCGACACGTTCTTCGCCGACACGGCACCTCGACACGCCTACTTCTCTGCTGCCCGATACGATGACCCAGGAGCGTCGACGATGTCGAAAAAAGGGTGGCGATCAGCCGACCTCGTTTTCGATCTCGACGCGGATCACCTGCCGTCGGTCGACCCTACAGAGGCGAGCTACGCGGAGATGCTTGCGGCGTGTAAAGACGCACTCGTCCGGCTGCTCTCGTTTCTCGAGGACGACTTCGGCTTCGACGATCTCACTGTGGTTTTCTCTGGGGGGCGCGGGTATCACGTCCACGTGCGAGACGAGGACGTGCACACACTGGACAGCACGGCGCGCCGTGAGGTCGTCGACTACGTGCGGGCGATCGACCTCGATGTAGACGGACTGATACGCACGGTCGCCGACCGCGGCACGACAAAGCGGGTCCTCCAGACAGAAGGCGGGTGGGGGGTTCGTGTCCACGAGGCGCTTGTCGAGTACGCCCGCGACCTCCGTGCGATGGACGAGTCGGCGGCACGAGATCAGCTGATGGAGCTCGACGGGATTGGTGAGGGCCGGGCCGAGACGATTCTCGGTGCGTTCGAGCGAAATCCCGATGCGGTGCGCGAGGGTAACGTTGAGGCAGGGGGACCGGGTGTCCGCCGACTCGTCGCCGCGCTCGTCTCGCGGGTGACGGCCACCGAGACGGCACCGATCGACGAGCCCGTGACCACAGACACTAGACGCCTCATCAGGCTGCCTGGCACGCTCCATGGCGGGACCGGCCTCGTCGTCACACCGATCGACCGCGACGAGCTCGACGAGTTCGACCCGCTCCGTGATGCGGTTCCGGACCGCTTCGTCGGGCGTGATATCCGCATCGAGTGTGAGCAGTCGTCGACGGTAGAGTTAAGCGGAACGAGTGTGAGTGTTCGACCTGGAACCAATTCCGTTCCCGAGTTCGTGGGCGTCTTCTTGATGGCCCGCGGCGCGGCGCAGAAGGCACCCGAACGATGAATCTTGACGAGCTTCGATCCGCCCAGGCGAAAGAGCGCCGAAAGGACAGTCTCCAGCACCTGCGCGACGCGTTTTATGACGACGTGGCAGCGTATGTGGCCGACCTGCGTGCCGCGCGTGACCGGCGGGCCGAACAGGTCGAGAACCCGTTCGCGGATGACGACGTCCGGCGACTGTCAGATGAACTCGAGACCACAGAGGAGGTCGCAAAAGCACTCTACGAACGACGAGTCGGGAAAGTGGTGAAACTGGCCTCGTTTGCGGCTGCGGACATGTCTGTTGACACCGACGGGATGACGTCCGAGGAGCGGGCGTTGTTCGACGACCTCGTTTCGCGCATCCGGGTGAACAAGTCGACGGTCCTCGCGACCCTCGCTGGGGACGCACCGCCTGGCACGGCAGACGAGTCGGATACGGGTGGGACGGACACAGCCGAGGTGCCCGACGCGACAGCGCCGACTCACCCCCCAGAACCGACGACGGGGCAGACGGACGAACCGGCCGACACGATCGAGTCGAGCCGCTCAGACACGCCAAATTCCGCCGACGCAGCGGCCACGTCGTCGGACCAAAGCACGGCATCGTCGTCGACAGAAGACGGTTTGGACCTGCTCGCTGGAGCAATGGGAACCGCCGCCTCGGACGCACCCGCTACAAGCGATCCTCCGTCGGACGCTGCTGAAGCCACCACCTCTGTCGAGGACCCCACCTCACCCGACCCCGATCTCGACTCTGACCCTGATCTCGACCCCAACCCCGACCTAGCGTCCTCACGTGCTGCGGATGCTGAGGCGTCGACATCGCCGTCGACGCCTGAGACACGGCCCGCAAGCGACCCGGCTACCGAAGATCACACTGACGGGTCGACACCGAAGCCAAGTGCGACCCAGACAGACGGGGGCGCGACGGTGGCGTCTGCAGGCGACGATAGCACGACCACCGATCGCGACACCCATCCCGACCGCGAGACGGTTCGGATCACCCGCGATGTGGGATCGATCCTCGGGGTCGACGATCGTGAGTACGAGCTCGCAAGCGATGACGTCGTCACGCTCCCGGCGGCGAACGCGACGCCACTCGTCGAGCGCGACGCCGCAGAACGAATCGAGTGACCCTGACGCAGATTGGATGAGCCGCCGTCCTCACACACTCACAGACCGACGACCTCTCCTGTCTTCGACCCATCGTCCCGCGTCATGGAGGTGTCGTTCCTGGGTGGAGCCGGAGAGGTCGGTCGGAGCGCGGTGCTCGTCGACGACTCGCTATTGCTCGATTACGGCGTGCTCGCGAGCGACCCGCCACAGTACCCCGTGCAGACTCCCGACCCGGACGCCGTCGTAATTTCTCACGGCCACCTGGATCACGCTGGCGCTGTGCCGGCGCTTTTAAAAGGGCAGCGCCGACCGGATGTCCACTGGACGCCTCCGACCGGCGAGCTCACCCGGATCCTCGCGAGCGACACGCTGAAACTCTACGGCGGCAGCCCACGGTGTCCGTTTACCGACGAGCACGTGGCGCGACTCGGTGAGGTAGCACACCGACACGGATACGAGGAGCCGGTTGTCATCGAGGCTGGTGGGACGACCTACGAGGTGACCCTCTTCGATGCGGGCCACATTCCCGGCTCGGCACACGTCCTCGTCGACGACGGTGAGACACGGCTGCTGTACACCGGTGACTTTCACACCGACAACCAGCGGCTCGTCGCGGGAACGACTGCGCGTCCCACCGCCGACGTGGTGATCTGTGAGAGCACGTACAGCGACGTGGCTCACGACGACCGCGGCGACGTCGAACGTGGGTTCGTCGCGAGCGTCGAGGAGACGCTCTTGGAGGGCGGTACGGTTATCGTTCCCGCGTTTGCCATCGGTCGGACACAGGAGCTGATGCTGGTTTGTGCGGCACACGATCTCCCCTGTTATGTCGACGGTATGGGAACGCAGGTGACCACGATGCTCCGACACCAGCCCGAGTTCGTCCGTGACGCTGAGGCGCTCCGTCGTGCGGCGGGTCACGCCCGCGTTGTCACCGGACGCGACGGGCAGCGTCGGCGGATCACCGACCAGCCGACGGTCGTCATCACCACAAGCGGGATGCTGTCTGGGGGCCCCGCGATGACGTACATCCCGGCTGTTCGTGGCAACCCGGTGAACAAGGTGGCCATGACCGGCTACCAGGTCGAGGGGACGCCTGGACGGCAGCTCCTCGAGACCGGCACCGCAACGATCGACGGACGACCGATGTCAGTCAGCGCCCAGGTCGAACAGTACGACTTCTCGGCGCACGCCGACCGCGACGGACTACTTGGATTCCTCGAGGACTATCGGGATGCAAGGGTGCTCGTCACCCATGGGGACCGCTGTAAGCGCTTTGCCGAGTCGCTTCGTGCAGCCGGTCTCGACGCGAGCGCGCCGACGCTCGGTGCGACGGTGTCTGTGTGAGTCGATACTGTGGCGTGATGTGTGTCGTATCGGTGTAGCGACACACTCGCCGTCGACCACCGCTGACTCAACAACCGACCGACAAAAGGGATCCAGGCGTGTGTTGCTGACCGGTCTCGCGCGTCACTCGCCGCCGTCGGTGTAGAGCCGCTCGTCGATCACGCGCTCTGCGGTCTCGTTTGCGTCTGCTGGCGTCGGGCAATCGCCACAGAAGACCGTCTCGGTGAGCTCACCCGCGAGCGCGTAGACGGCTCGGCCGCCGGCTCGGTCGTCGACACGCTCGAACGTCGGCCGGTAGCCGGCGGCGGTTCGGTACCCTTCCTCGTCGAGTGACGCGTCGATGGCATTTTGCAGCTGACGGACCGCTTCTTGGGGGCGCATACTATAGTCCAACGTCTACACATTGTTAAAGCTACTCGAATTCACAATTGAGTTAATTCTGTGTTGACGTGGCGGTCAATCGTCCGTCGACGTCAGGGAACCGGACTAGTGAGTCGACACGTGCGGTCTGTGGATCGACGTCTATACGCGCCTCCGTGGCTAAACCACGTATATGAGTGACACCGCCGAGCGCGCTGCGCTCGCTGAACGGGCGGCTCAAGCCGGTGCTCGTGTCGCTGCCGACGCCTTTCGGACGGACATCCCGGTTGAGGCAAAAGGCGAAGACGACGTGGTGACCGAGGCGGACCGGGCCGCACAACGGACGGTCATCGAGACAATCCGCGATTCATTCCCGGACGACGCGGTTGTCGGCGAGGAAGCCGACGTCAGCAAACGCGTCCCGGCGGACGGCCCCGCGTGGATTGTCGACCCGATCGACGGGACCCACAACTACGTCAGGGGGATGCGTACGTGGGGAACTGCGGTGGCAGCCGTCGTCGACGCCGAGCCGGTCGCAGCAGCGACGGTGTGTCCCGCCCTCGGCGACGCGTACACCGCCGATGCTGCGGATGCGTATCGAAACGGCGAGGAGATGCACGTCAGTGACGTCACCGAGCCGCGCCGGGCAGCGGTCAATCCGACACTCTGGTGGGACCACTCGACCCGCGACGAGTACGCGAACGCCTGTGCGGCGATCGTCGAGCGATTCGCCGACATGCGGCGTCTCGGTGCCGCCCAGGTCGCGCTCCCCACCGTCGCGTCGGGCGGGCTGGAGGGTGTCGTCTCGAACCTCCGGGCGAACCCCTGGGACTCCGTCGCCGGCGTCTTCATGATTCGGCAGGCAGGCGGGCGGGTAACCGATCTTGACGGCGAGCGGTGGCGACACGACGCCACCGGGCTCGTCGCCTCTAACGGCCACCTCCACGACCAGATGGTTGCGGCCGCCCGAGCGATCGATCGTCGCTGAGGCTGGGGTCCTGTCTGTGGCACTCCTCCGCGCCCGTCCCCCGGACGCGTTTCACCGCGTTCTCGGGTCGTTTATGACCCCGCCGGTCGTTACACGAAATAATGAGTGAGGCCGACGAGCAGCCGGCGGCGACCGCAACCGGCCGAGAGATCTGGATCGAAAAGTACCGCCCACAAGGACTCGACGACATCCACGGCCAGGAGGCCATCGTCGAGCGGATCCAGAGCTACATCGACCAAGACGACGTGCCGCACCTCTTGTTTTCTGGACCAGCCGGTGTTGGAAAGACTACCACCGCCACCGCAATCGCACGCGAGGTGTACGGTGACAATTGGCGCGGTAACTTCCTCGAGCTCAACGCCTCCGATCAACGCGGTATCGACGTGGTTCGAGATCGGATCAAGGGGTTCGCGCGGTCCTCGTTCGGTGGCGATTTCCGGATCGTGTTTCTCGACGAGGCCGACTCACTCACCGATGCGGCCCAGGCAGCGCTCCGCCGGACGATGGAGCAGTTCTCCGATAACACCCGCTTTATTCTCTCGTGCAACTACTCCTCGAAGATCATCGACCCGATCCAGTCGCGGTGTGCGGTGTTCCGATTTTCGCCGCTCGGTGACGAGGCGGTCGCCGCACAAGTTCGTGAGATCGCCGCTACAGAGTCGATCGAAGTGACAGACGACGGCGTCGACGCGATTGTGTACGCCGCCGACGGGGATATGCGCCGCGCGATCAACTCACTGCAGGCAGCTGCGACGACCGGCGAGGTCGTCGACGAGGAGACGGTGTACGCGATCACCGCGACGGCCCGCCCAGAAGAGATCGAGTCGATGGTTACCGACGCGCTTGCGGGCGATTTCACTCGGGCGCGGTCGACACTCGATACGCTGTTGACCGACGTCGGGATGGCTGGCGGTGACATCATCGACCAGCTCCACCGCTCGGTCTGGGCGTTCGACCTCGAAGAGCGCGAAGCCGTCCGCCTCCTCGAACGAATCGGCGAGGCGGACTACCGGATCGCCGAGGGCGCGAATGAGCAGGTGCAACTCGAGGCGCTGTTGGCGACGCTGGCACTTGACGCGGTGTGAAGCGAGCGCCGCTATCGACTCAAAACTCGTCGAGTGCTGACTGTTCGGCGGCCGCAAGCACGTCTGCACACGTCGCCCACGACCGGCGGGCGTGCGGCGGCACGTCGCCGTGGTCGCCGACGTACGCCCGGAGGAACGCGCGCGTCGTCGGGTCACTCGGGTAGCCGCTGCCGATCCTCTCATACGCCGGATACGTGCGGTCGATCGCCGTGACCCGTGCGTCGCGGGCGACCTTCGCGACGATACTGGCCGCGCCGACGACCGGGTCGGTCTCGTCTGCGCCGTGGGCCGCATCCACGGTGATCGAGTCGGCGATACCACTGTCGTCCATATTCGACGCAAGTCGTGTCGCGAACCGCGACTCGGAGGTGTCGCCCGCATCGGCGACGACGCGGTCGCCCGAACAGACGACCCCACCGACGGCCCGTGCGTGACCCTGAACGGTGAGCGTGTTCATGTCCGACGCTGGCGCGTCGATCACGGGTGGGTCGATGGTGATGACTGCGAGCGTCACGGCGTCGTCGTCGCGGAGGGCGGCTGAGATCTCGGTGCGTCGCTCGGGTGTGAGCCGTTTCGAGTCGTCAACGTCGGCTGGAAGCCGAGCCGGCTCGGTGCGTACCGCCGCGACGACCATCGGCCCAATTACCGGTCCCTTACCGGCTTCGTCGACCCCGACGTACGCGTGCTGGTTGGTGGGTGTGTGGGACACGGCGCGTCAAGAAACGTGGGGTATCGGACGTGGACGGGAGTGGTTGTTTACTTGAGGAGAACGGCGTTGACGTGGCCGGTCTGTCCCGGTCGAGAGGTGACGCGAGCGCGGCCCTCGCTGGTCTCGACGATGGCGCCCTTCGTCACGATGTTTCGGCGGACGTAGTTGACGTTCGAAGGGTTCTCGACGACGTCTTCGATCTCGGCTTCGACGACCTCACCGCCGTCGGCGACTTGGGCGAGGTTCGTCGACAGCGCGCGGACCTTCTGTTCGGTGCCGCGGGAGTCGATGTAGCGGACTCGGGTCTCACCGACGGTCGTCTCGGCCGGCTCGCGGCCGAGCTGGTGGCGCTTCTTGTTCGCGGCGTGTTTCAATCGACCGCCTGTTCGCTTGCGCGTCGAGCGTCCTTGGTCTTTCATGTGCGTACAAGCGCCCAGCGAATACTTGAACCGTTCGACTCCGGCCGAGCCGCTCTCACGGCCGAGCGCGACCGATTCGCGGTGTGTGGTGATCCTTGCGGTCGCTGGCAGTCGCTTCCAGTTGCTGGCGGTCAAGCATGACGGAACCCTTTACTACTGACTGACAGCCTCGTGAGACCGACAGACGAAAGTCACGTGGCCACGCATCGAGAGGTATGAGCGACGAGGTGCTGACGGCGAGCGATATCGGCGGCTCGGGGCCGCCGGTTGACGAGAAGCCGTACAAGATCATCTTTGAGGCCAACAAGTGCTTCGGCGCGGGCAAGTGCGCGGAGGTCGCCGAGAACTGGGAGATGGACGTCATAAGCGGGATCGCAAAGCCGAAGACGTACTACATCGGCGAGGACGAGCTCGCCGAAAACGTGCGGGCGGCCGAAGTGTGTCCGGCGAAAAAAGAACGCGGTGTGATCCACGTTATCGACCGGCGAACGGACGAGGAGATCGCACCCAACCCACACGGTGACGGAACGCTCTCGGTTGATTGGTGAAACGTATCCGAAAGGGGTTTTATGGCGCCGGGGGAACCAGCAGATGCGCGGGGGTGGCTGAGCCTGGCCAAAAGCGGCGGACTTAAGATCCGCTCCTGTAGAGGTTCGAGGGTTCGAATCCCTTCCCCCGCATACGAGCGCGTTCACACCGTACTTCTCGCCTCACGACACCCACATCAAGCGGTGGCGCGCGCATCGTGAGCGCGCCGACGGCGTGCTCGCGAGCACGTGCGAGGGATGAACGAGTCGCCCGTGGGCGACGAGTGAATCGGCTGGGGAGGGTGTGGCGAAGTAGTGTTCGGGTGTCGCGCGGTCGTGTTCGTCACAGAGCTACTACAACAACCGTACAGAATCGGCTGGGGAGGGTGTGGCGAAGTAGTGTCTAGGTGTCGTGCGGTCATGTGGTTCACAGAGAACAAGGCGGATGCCACGGAGCTTGACATGGCCACTACACACATACGGAATCAACCGAGGGGTATGTGGCACGACTCGCGCCCAGGTGTCACACGATCACCGTCACACACATACCAAATCCTCGACAATCCGCATCACGCGTGGCGAGGTACTTATATGACCGCACGAACCACGAGCGAGTGGATGGCTGACCCGGTGCTCAAGTGGGTGGGCGGGAAGCGACAGCTCCTAGACGCGATATACGCGCGCTTCCCCGCCACGTATGACCGCTATCACGAGCCCTTCTTTGGCGGCGGTGCCGTTTTTTTCGACCTCGAACCGGCCGACGCCACGATCAACGACACGAACCCGCGGCTCGTCACCTTCTACGAGGTGGTTCGGGACCACCCGGACGCACTGATCGATCGCCTCCGCGCGTTCGACGACCCGACGGCCGGCCCCGACGACACCCAAGCGTTCACCGAAGAGACGTGGAACGGAACGGCCGTCGACCAGTACTTCTACCAGCAGCGCGCTCGGTTCAACCGCCGACCGTACGCCGACGAGCCGTGGCCGCGGACCGAACAGGACCGCATCGAGGAGGCGGCACTCCTCCTCTATCTCAACCGAACCTGTTACAACGGGCTCTACCGCGAGAACAGCCGCGGCGGGTTCAACGTCCCGATCGGACGGTACGCCGACCCCGACTGGGTCATGGCCGACCGCATCCGCGCCGCGAGCAGCGTCCTCGAGGGAGCGACCGTCCACGGTGAGGATTTCGCGTACGTCACCGACGCCGCAGACCCCGGCGACCTCGTCTACGCCGACCCCCCGTACCAGCCGATGAGCGCGACGGCGAATTTCGCCGAGTACAGCGCGGAGGGCTTCGACCGAGAAGACCAGCATCGACTGCTCGAGACCGTCCAAACCCTCGACGACGCGGGCGTGCACGTCGTCCTCAGCAACAGCGGCGTCACGTACGACTTGTACGACGACGCCGGCTTCTTCGTCGAGACGGTACCGGCCACGCGCGCTATTAACAGCGACGAGACCGCCCGCGGGACCGTCGACGAGATCGTCGCGACGAACGTCCCACCCGAAGCACGGGCCACGGACGGACAGGCCTCGATCGAGGACTTTTAAGCCTGGACCACTCCCGACGGGTCTTTATTATCGACACTCCCAGCCAACCCATGCGCGAGGACGCTCCGACGATGGAGTCGGTCACGTACGAGCCGATCGGCGTCGTCAGGTCGCCGTTCGACGACCCGGAGGGAATGCCGATACAACCGGTCGGTGCGGCCGACGCGGAAGGGGTCGTCGAGCTTGAGGAGACGTACGCGCCCGCACTCGCTGACCTCGGGGGATTCTCACACTGCTACGTGCTGTATCACTTTCACGCCGCCGAGGGGTCGGCTCCGCTGTCGGTCGAGCCGTTCCTCGACGACCGCGAGCGCGGACTGTTCGCGACCCGAGCGCCGCGACGACCCAACTCGATCGGTCTCTCGGTGGTCGCGATCGAGACGGTCCGCGACGCCGAGGTCGTCGTCCGCGGCGTCGACATCGTCGATGGCACGCCGGTGCTCGACATCAAGCCGTTCGTTCCGGCCTTCGACGTGCCCGCATCGACGAGCGGGGGCTGGGTGGCGGCGTCGTCGAACTCGCCCGAGTCGACGCGATCGGACGACCGGTTCGCCTGAGCGCGATACCTTTGGGCACACCAGCCCCGTGAGTGCATCAACCGGGCTCGATCGCTGCCGACCGCGTGTCACCCGTGGCTCGGGTTGAGGCCTCCGATCACGGGTGGTCCCAGTTGCGCCCGACCGCGACAAGTACGAGCATCACGAGTGCAACGAGCGCGCCTAGCGGCCCAAATCCGGGCGTGGCAACGTTGCTCGCTTCGGTCGTCACCGGGGTGTCCTCCGTCGTGGACTCGGATTCATCGCGTGATTCCTCGGCGAGCGACCCGTCGGTGGTCTCAGTCACTGATTCGCCCTGCACCGATGCGCCCTGCACCGCTTCCGGTTCAGTTTCGACCTCCGGCTGTGTGGTCGCAAGCACGAACGTCGAAAAGCCGGGTGTCTCTGCAGCGACGGTGACCATATGGTTCGTCTCTGCGGTAACACTGACGGTGACCGGCTCGTGGACCGTCCCGGCTGTATCGATGCGGTAGACGGCAATGTCTGCGGGGTCGATCTCGCTTGCCTCCAAGGCGGTCGCGTTGAGTGAAAACGCCAGCGTTGCGTTCGTCTCGGTCGACTCCCGCGGTGGGGTGATCGAAACGGCGCCGACAACGGTTGCCGATGACTCGATCGTTGGTCGGTCTGGCGTCTCGACGACCGCAACCCGAATCAATCCATCAACGGGCTCGGCGAAATCGATCGTGATTTGCTTCAGGGTCGAGTGGTCAAGCGTCTGTGTGTGGACCCTCTCCCCGAGCAGGAAGGTGCCGCTACCACTCCCGCCACTGCCGCCACCGCCCCCGCCGCTGGAGCTACTCGCATCACTGGAGTCGCCTTCGTCAGTGGAGTCGCCCCCGCCGCTGGAGCTACTCGCATCACTGGAGTCGCCTTCGTCAGTGGAGTTGCCCCCGCCGCTGGAGCTACTCGCATCACTGGAGTCGTCTCCGTCGTCGGAGCCACTCGCATCACTGGAGTCGCCTCCGTCGTCGGAGCCACTCGCATCACTGGAGTCGCCTTCGTCAGTGGAGTCGCCCCCGCCGCTGGAGCTACTCGCATCACTGGAGTCGTCTCCGTCGTCGGAGCCACTCGCATCACTGGAGTCGCCTTCGTCAGTGGAGTCGCCTCCGTCGTCGGAGTTACTCGCATCGCTGGTGCCGCCTTCGTCGTTGGAGTCGTTCTCACCGCCACCGCTTTCGGGATCCGGCTCAGTCGCGCTCGGGTCGTCTGCGCTGGTCTCACGCGCCGGAACGAGGATCTGTGGGTCCAACGGAAGCGCCGCAAGTACAGGATACCCGTCATCACTCGCGCCTATGGTCGATACGTCGACAGTCGACCATATCCTGTTGTCGAGCCCGGACATCGACTCGAGTGCGTTGCCTCCGATCATCGCTTCGGTCGAGAGAGCGGTCCCACCAGCCGACGACGACTGCGTCGTTCGGTTCGCGTCCCAGTACGTGGTCGCGGTGTCCACGGTGGCGCCATCGCTGACACCGATGAGTCCTCCAGCCTTCCCTGCGGTCGATCGTACCTCGCCTGCGGCGTACGACTGAGCAACGCTCACCCCATCGCTCGCGTTGCCGACGAGCCCCCCGGAGACACCCCTAGTAGTGTCGTTCGCGGTGACCGATCCCGTGGCGTACGACTGGGTTACGGACGCTTTCGAGCCACTCCCGTGCCCGATCAACCCGCCGACTTCGTCGCTTCCGGTGACGTTGCCGGTCGCGTAGGCGGTGGTGACGGTCCCGTCGTCGGTCACACCGACTAGGCCACCTGTCTGGGTAGACCCGGAAACTGCTCCTGTCGCAATTGCGCGGTTGATTGTTCCGCTGTTGATGCCTGCCAGTCCACCCGCACGTGTGCCCCCCAAGTCGTCACCCGTCGCAGTTACGGTCACGTTCGCAGTCAGGTTCGTCAACGTACCAATATTGTGCCCGACGCTCCCGCCAACGTATCGTATCGCATTGACTCTCCCAGTCACCGTGACGTTCGACACCTGACTTCCAAAGTATGCTTTCCCGGCGAGTCCGCCAACATCTTGACTTCCTGTGATGTTGACGGCAGCTAGAGTCAGATCGGTTACCGATCCCTCGACAAGCGATCCGTTCTCTCCAAGGGCTCCGAACAGCCCGACGAAGCTCTCTTTCGGCCGGTCGATCGTCAGGTTCGAGATGACGCGATCTGCGCCGTCGAACGAGCCGTTGAACGGAGCACTTCTGTTGCCGATCGGTTTGAATCCATTCGCGCTTGTCACCACTGTCTCATATCCTCGCGTCGACTGACTGAGATCCGCCGCGAGTGTGAAATTCGCCCCGAGATTCTCTCGTGTCGCATCGAGGTGGTTCCACGTTTTGATCTCGTACGGAGCCGTTTCAGTGCCGTTCCCACCAGCATACAGTAGTTCGTTCGGTGCTGGCGTCTGCGGGTTCACGATGAGCGTTGGGTAGAACCGGACGCTGTCGGTATTCGGGTTTGTCGCCCATACGCTGTTGCTGAGCGCGTCCATGTTACCCGGATCGAGCGCGTCGCTGCCGGTCATCTGTGCCGTGGTGAGTGCTGTACCGCCGTCTGAGGACGACTGGTTCGTTGTCTCGACGTTCCAGTAGCTGTCGCTGACGGATCCCGGTGAGTCGAATCTAATACCCCCAGACTTGCTCCCGGTGACGTTGACGAGACCTGTCGCGAACGACCGGTTGACTCGTCCATCGTCTCCGATGTAGCCAACGAGTCCGCCGACGCGTCTCTCGCCACGGATCGCCGCTGTCGGTGCCGCATAGGTGTCGTCGACCGTACCGCCGACAACGCCGATGAGCCCCCCGACCTTCTTGACTCCGGTGACGCCTCCGGTTGCGTACGATGTACTGACCGCCCCTCTGTTCCATCCGACCAGTCCCCCGACCCTCGTCTCGCCGGAGGCTGTCCCGGTCGCATTCGACCGAGTTATCGAAGATTGCGGGCTAGCGAGCCCAACGAGCCCACCGACATCGGTTTCGGTTGCCTCGATATCACCCGAGGCGGTCGACCGCTCGACGGCACTGTTCAGGTATCCGACGAGGCCGCCAGCAGAGCTCTCTCCCGCTGAAACGTTTCCCACCGCGCTCGAGCGGCTGATCATAGAGGACTGGCCGGCGAATCCAACGAGTCCACCGACGCTTCTATCTCCCGAGACAGCTCCCGACGCGGTCGACGCTGTGACCGTGCCGTTGGTGAACCCGACGAGGCCGCCAACGTAGCCTTCTCCCGAGACGGTTCCCGACGCATTCGAGGAATTGATTACAGAGTCTTGGTCAGCGAACCCAACGAGTCCACCGGCCACCTCAGACGACGTGGCCGAGGTGTTTCCCGATGCACTCGACGCTGTGACCTCGCCAACCAGGTACCCGACGAGGCCGCCGACGCTGTTCTCACCGGAGACTGTCCCGGTCGCATTCGAGCGATTGATTACAGAGTCTTGCTCAGCGTACCCGACGACTCCTCCTGCGTACTGTCCACTCGCGGTGACGTCGACGGTGGTGTGAGCGCGAGTGATAGTCCCGCGACTGATACCTACGATTCCACCAACACGTCCGTGCCCGGTGACGCTCCCACTCGCGTTCACGTCCACGAGTTCCCCAGCGGCGTCGTGTCTCCCGACTAACGCGCCGACATTGGTGAAATCGTTTTGTTGTGTTCCAGTGACAGTCCCACTTACGGTGGTGTTGCGAATTGCGCCCTTGTTCCGTCCAGCTACTCCCCCAGCTTTGTTTTTGCCTGTGACATCCACGTTGAAGAGAGTGAGATGGTTGATACCCGCGGACTGCCCGACTTCGCTGAACAGACCAACCGACGAGCTAGTGGGGCGATCGATCGTCAGGTTCGCGATGGAGTAGCCAGCGCCGTCGAACGAACCGGTGAACGCCGACCCGTTCGCGATTGGGTCGAAGCCCCGTGCCGTACCACTTTGTGTATCCCACTCATTTGTTCCACTCGCGTCGATATCGAGCGCTATTCGGTAGTCTCGGCCGAGCGTCGTCTCATTCCGTGTGATCGCCTGAAGTGCTTTGTCGCTGGTGATAAGATACGCCCCGTCGCGTTGCTGCATGTCGGCAAGAATCTGTGCCTGTTCTGTGTCATCTGGCGCAACAAAGTGCGGTGTTGACGTCTGGCGCGGAGTAGCTTTGAGGTCTGGGTAGTCTCCTGCGACTGTCGTCCACGTGGTGGCAAAATCGAAGCCAGTCATATTCCCTGCCGAGAACCCGCCTTGCATCTGCGCAGTCGACAGTCCTGTTCCGTTACTCGACGTCGATTCTCCACTTCGGTCTGTGTCCCAATAGGACCTCGACACGAAGCCACCGAGCTGTTTACCAACTAATCCACCGCTATTTGTGGTCCCACTAACCTCTGTAGCGGCGTACGAGTTGTTGATCTTCCCACCATTATGATCACCAACTAACCCCCCCAATATTTCGACTGCCAGCAGCACTGCCGGTGGCATATGAATTGGTTATGTTTCCTTCTTCGTTCTTCCCAGCTAATCCACCGACATTGTTAATCCCGATGACGGTACCTGTCGCGAACGACGTGTGAATATCTCCCCGTAAATTGTCACCGACTAATCCACCAACGTCTTTATTTCCTTCAGCCTCTGCGAGAACACGACTAGTAGCGTACGAACGGACGATACTGCCGCCGTTGGTAATACCTCCCACCAGCCCTCCAATTTTAGAATCTGCTCCCTCAAGACTCCCGGTGGCGTACGACTTTCGTACCGTTGCACCCTCATTCACACCGACCAGCCCACCAACGTACAAACTCCCCCGAACATCGGCATTTTCGAGGCCCACGTCTTCGATGACTGCGTCACTTCCCTCGACCACTCCGAAGAGCCCAACGTAATTCTCTGTGATCCGATCGATGTACAGCCCAGAAATCACGTGGCCATCTCCGTCGAATCTTCCGGTAAATTCGACATCTGCGCTAGGGGTCGAGTCGTACTCTCCAATCGGGTCGAACCCAGCCCCATCGTTCCACTGGTTCGTCCCGCTGGCGTCGATACCGTCGATCAAAACGTAGTCTTCGCTGAGCCCATTCGAGCCAATACACTGGAGCTGGCTCACATTCCCCACCTCGTTCCAGCCGGAACTGTTCTGTGCGTAGCCGATCGTCGAACACGCCGGTGCGGTGTCGGTGGCAGCCGCACTCCCAACGAATCCTCCTCCGACTGCGAGCAGTCCGCCGATCACCGCCACCACGACCACCAAACCGGCCCGACGACGCACACTCACGGTGCGCGCTCCATCGTTCGTTGTTCATACCAACTGCTGTCGACTGCACCACGTTCGTGCATGGATGTGCGTGAGCGCATGGCGACATACCTTGAGGGGTTACATATGTCACCCCCCGACGCTCACCGATGCACTAAAAAGCTCGAGAATCCCATTTCAGCGATTGAAACCCGTGTTTTCACGGCTCTCGTCGTTTCCAAACAGTGCCGTGAACAGCTCGTGTTCGGCGGCTCGCAGGTGCTTCATCACGGTGGTTCGCGAGACGCCGACCACCTCGGCGACGTCTGTGCCCGTCGCCCGTTGTGGTCGCTCGAAGAAGCCCATCTTCGTCGCCACCGCGAGCACCTCGGCTTGCCGATCGGTGAGTCCTTCTACCGACATCTGCTCCTCAGTGTCGCGCGACCGGGAGCGTTTGGTCCGCAGTGTCGCCCCTGGCCACGCCTCCCGAAGGTCCGCGAGGACGGTCGCCGCCAGCGTTCGCCGTGGGAATTCCGCCTTGACCACGAGTCGTGATCCGTACACCGTGTACCCCGTGATGAACCCCGCGTGCGTCCGAATCGTCTCGCCGATCGTCGACGCTGTCGTCCGTACCTGCACCAGCGACCGCCCATCGACTCCTTCTCTCATCTCCGCGGAGACGACCGTGTCGACCGCGTCCCCGGCGGCGGCGAACGACATCGCTGTCGCGGCGTCCGATGCTTCGACGAGCAGCGATGCGACGCCACCCTCGCCTCTCGCCGGTCGCGTGGTCGTTACGGCGAGTGGATCGAACGGCGTTCCGCGCAGGTCAACACACATCGCGAGCAGCGGGTGACTCGAGTCGGTTACCTCGATCGCGAGCTGGAGCACCGTCGGCGCGGTCAACACCGACCGAACCTGCTTGCGGTGCTGGACGAATCCAACAGTCTCCGCGAATTCCGCCAGCGGCTCTCGCGGGTCGCCATCCGACTCGCTGGCGACGATGGCCCCATAGCACACGCCCTCGTACGTCGCCGGGACCGCGAGCAGGGTCACTGGCGTCGACTCGTCGCCGCCATCCGTTTCCACACGAGGGGTTCGGGCACTGATCGCCGACTGCGCCACCCCGGCGATCGTTCGTCGGCGTGCGACACTCTCGTCTGTGGTCGCATCCCCCGACCCACCGACTGCCTCGTCCGCGGTCGCAAGCACCGTCTCGCCGTCGGCCTCGACCACCCAGACGGCCGCCGCGCCGATCCGGTCGCGCGCCTGCTCTGCGATCGTCGCTGCGATCGCCGGGACCGCAGCTGTCTCCATGAGGAGCTGCTGAAGCGTCTCCGTGCTGTCGCGCTCCCGGCGTAGCTCGTCGCGTGCCTTGACGGCGGCTAGTTCGGCCTCCTTCAGCTCTGTCACGTCGAGCATCGACCCTTCGATGAACCTGCCGTCGTCGACGTCAACGACCACGTCGGTTGCGTGCCCCCAAAACTCGGTCCCGTCTAGCCGGGCCCATCGTTGCGTCTCATCTCTCCGTTTCGAGGACTCCGCATCGGACCGTCCCGGTGTGTCCGCCGGTGGTGTTTCTGCAGTCGACTCGTCGATCCATGGAACCGACGCCGCCTGGAGCTCCGCAAGCGACGCCGCGCCGAGCATCTCGACTAACGCCGGATTCGCGTAGCGGAGGCTCGGGTCGGCGCTCTCATCGACGCGGTACACGCCGACTGGCAGTCGCTCGATGAGCGCGGCATACTGGGTGAGTTCGCGCTCGCGCTCGGCGAGCTCCGTGATATCGGTCAACAACAGCGCGTAGCCCCCCGTCCCCCCGACACCGCCGATCGCGGTTCGCTCGACGAACACCGTCTGGTCGCCTACCACCACCCGGCGGTCGGCAGACGAGAGCACCGCTTCGGGGAGATGCGCACCGACGTCACTCGCGACCAACGCCTCGCGGTCGCTCGCCCCGACGAGGTCGGCCGCGGCCGCGTTGGCGTCGACGATGTGGCCGCTGTCGTGGACGAGCAGGTAGCCGGCGGCGTGTGCCTCGAGCGCCTGGCTCCGCCCCGTGTGGACCCGGTCGAACACCCGGTGTCTGTAGATCATCACCATGTCGATGGCCATCGTCGCGCCGATAGCCGCTGGGGTGATGTCGAACCCCGACCCGCCCGGCGGATAGATCTCGAGTGCGCGGAGCGTGAACACGACGACGGGGATGATCGGGGCGATCCCGAAGATGATCCCGATGAATCGCGGCACCCGTCGGCGAACGACTGCCCATAGGATCACGGCCGTCATCACGAGCGTCACGCCGACAGACCACAGGATGTGCACGCCGAACAACGGGGTGACTTGTTGTTCGATCGCGACGTAGCCGCCGCCCGCGTCGACGAGGAGGGTGTGGATAAACACCCCGTCCGGCGTTCCCACCGCCAGCGCGATCGTCACCACCGGAATTGCGAGCAACATGCTCCACAGCCGACGCGTGATTCGCTCGGGCGCGACGTAATCTAACACGAGCACGACGAACAACGACGGCAGCCAGGCGTGTCCGACGAACTCGAGACGATACCAGAGCGTCTTCATCGCCGGGTCAGTGCTCGCTACTTTAATCGCCGCCGTCCCGACCCAGACTGCGATCGGGATGGTGATTGCGGCGACCATGACGACCCGCCGGCGCCGCTCTCGATACAGTGTGTACCAGACGGCGTACAGACCGATGAGAAACGAGCTCAGGCTGGCGACCACGAACAGCCAGAGCACGGGCGGATACTGCCAGCTACTCATACACTACCTGATACCTCCCCAGACCACTGCCAGTTGCACACCCACTTCCCGCATGGGGTGCTATTAACGATGTTGCTCGGTGACGCTCGAGGGTCACCCGTACCGGTTGTGAGCCGTCTGTGCGTCTCTACTTCGATACGGAGGACACATATCAAAGACTACCCTCCCGCACCCAGCGTGTGCCCCATGGGCATCCACGCCTCTCCGAACGTGCTGCTCGTCGTGCTCGACTCCGTGCGGGCCGCAAACTGTTCGCTGTACGGTGCGGCTCGCGAGACGACGCCGTATCTCTCACGACTCGCCGACGAGTCCATCGTCTACACCCAGGCTCGGGCGCCCTCGAACTGGTCGCTCCCAAGTCACGTGAGCCTCTTCACCGGGCTCGACGCACACGTCCATCAAGTGACCGTCCACGACCGACTCCGGGCCGGATACACCGTCTTCGAGGCGCTCTCTGTCGACGGCTACACGACCGGACTCTTCACCGAGAACGGCTTTCTGACCGGCCGCGACGCGGGCCTCGACGCCCCCTTCGAGACGACGGTCGGCGTGCCAGACGACTAGGACGACCGATACGACACGACCGTGCTCGACCCCGGTCCCGACGGCTTCTACTACGCCGACCGGGCGCTGGCGTGGAGTGCCGAGGTCGACGGCCCCTGGGCCGCGTGTCTGAACCTGATGGACGCCCACCGGCCGTTCGAGCCGCGTGAGGCGTACGATCACTGGGGTGACGACCGCGCACGGACGCTCCAGTCCGATCTCCCGATCCGCTGGGAGTGGGCGTTCTACGGCGGCGATCGTCCATACTGGCAGCTCGGCGCGCTCGAACCGCTGTACGACGGCGGTATTCGACAGTCCGACGCGGTCCTCGAACACGTACTTGAGTCGCTCCGGTCTCGAGGCGCGCTCGATGAGACGCTCGTGGTCGTCTGTGGCGACCACGGCGACGGCTTCGGCCAACCCGGTCGCGTCCCTGGCGAGCCCCCTGCCGTCTCTCACATCCTTCCGATGCACGAGGAGTTGTTGCACGTCCCCCTCGTCGTCCGGCCGCCCGGTGGGGCGACCGGTGAACGGGTCGACGAGCTTGCCGCGCTCACTCGCTTCCCAGCTGTGGTTCACGCGCATACCCGCGACGATCCGCCATCTCGTGGCTTCACCGTCGACCGTGCACTCGCGCTCAAACAACCCGTCACCGCCGACCTTCGCGAGCGGTTCGAACGACGCTGTGATCCGGTCGAGCCGTACCTCGAACCGAGCCGTGCCGTCTACGAGAACGCGCCTGACACCCCTGGTGCCGTCCGAAAGCGCTCGTACTGGGGCGACAGGGGAGTGACGACGCTCGTCCACGCTCCGGGCGTCGTCGAACACCGCGATCCGATCGAGCCGGAGACGGTCGACCGAGCCTTCCGTGACACCGCCAACGATCGCGATCCCGACCGCGACCCCGTCCGCGAACCGCTCGCGGGGCGACAACCCGACGCGGACGTCGAGGCACAGCTCGCCGCCCTCGGGTACTACTAACGACGAGAGCGGGAACCGACCCCTGTTGTGGGCGTCACCACCTCGCGCGGTCACCGCGCGAGACGATTCGGTCGGCGACGACGACGCCACCGACTGCGAGCACGCCGCCAGCGACGAGATCGGTGACCCAGTGGACACCGAGGTACAGCGTCGAGAGCAGGATACTCGCCACGAGGACGCCGGCGACGCCTGTCCACCGAGGGAACTCGTCGTGTGTCGACACTGCAACGAGGAACACGGTGACAGACAACGCGGCATGCATCGACGGGAAGACGTTCGTCTCGACGTTCACCCGCGCGGTGAGTCGTGTCACGCTCCGGAACGCCTCGAGCAGCGGTGCCTCGACCTGTGCGGCAGTTGGGTCGGCCCCGGGGAGCCGGTGGTAGTTTCGAGGCCCGTACGCGAACACGGCTGTGTAACACGCGATCGCGGCGAGGTACTCCACCGCGTACGCCGTGACGAGTGTCTTCACGGCTCGCGCGTTCGTGGCGAAGACGTACGCGACGAGCGGGAGAGTGAGGACGACCACGTAGCCGAGCACGTACACCGGCCCGAAGACGTACACGCCCCACTCGGGGATGGCGGACTGCACGGTCGCGACCGCATCGCCCTCCAGCTCGTAGAACCACAGCGTCGCCCGAACCCCGTATGCACGCGAGAGCGTCTCGAGTCGCCTGAGTAGTCCCTTGTTCACGAGCAGAACGAGCGCCAGCCCGCCGAGGTACGGCGCGACGGCTCGCAGCCGGCGTCGACGTCGATCACGGCTTCCGAGCACCGCACCGATTCGGTCTCGGCCGACACAGTACGGCACGAGGACGGCGAAGCTCACGAGCGCTCCTCCGGCAACGAGAAGCACCAAGGGGACGAACTGCATCAGTCGGCACGGCTTGCGACTCCCGGCACATGAGCACACCGGTCCCGGCGGGTTGGGCCGCAGACCACCACTTCGGCTCCAGTTCGGAGACCAGATGACAACGGTTAATCAGCGGGATCCCCTCTAACCGGATATGAATCGCCCGCGCGAAACCGCCGTCGTCCCCGGTCACGTCACCGGGTTCTTCAGCGCACACCCGGCTGCTCGGGCGGCGGCGGCCGGGTCGCGCGGTGCTGGCGTTACCCTCTCGACGGGCGTCACCGTTACCGTCACCCCCACCGACGCGACGACCTCGCTCACGCTCGACGGTGAGTCGGCATCGGTCGGCGCGGTCACGGACGTCCTCGACGCGCTCGGGGTCCGAGCGCGGGTCGAGATGACGACCGATCTTCCGGTCGGTGCCGGTTTCGGTGTCTCGGGTGCTGCGGCGCTCGGGACCGCGATGGCGGCCAACGCTGCGGCCGACTGCGGTCGGTCAGAAAACGAACTCGTTCGAATCGCCCACGAGGCGGACGTCGAGCGTGAGACCGGCCTCGGCGACGTGGTTGCACAGGCACGCGGCGGCGTGCCGATCCGACTCGAACCAGGCGCACCGGGATACGGCTCGCTCGACGGTATCCCCGCTAGTCCCCGCGTCGAGTACGTCTCGTTCGGTCCGCTGTCGACCGCCGATGTCCTCGCCGGCGACACCGACCGGCTCTCTGTGGCCGGTGCTCACGCGCTCGACCGTGTCATCGACGATCCGCGTCTCGAGACGTTTATGACCGCGTCGCGGGCGTTCGCCGAGCGTGCGAATCTGCTAGCCCCCCCAGTCGAGGCGGCGATCGACGCCGTCTCGGCCGCCGGCGGATCCGCGGCGATGGCGATGCTCGGCCAGACGGTGTTTGCCCTCGGAACGGGCCTCTCAGACGCTGGCTACGACCCGCACGTCTGTCGAGCACACCCCTCTGGAGCCCGACTCCTTCCGGACGACCCGCTCACCGACGAGTCGATCCCCGTTCGGTGACCGGCCGGTTGCCCGACAGGAGCACGGGCGTAGCCGTCCAGTCGCCGCTGCGCTTCGCAGCTCAATCTGTCTGGCCGACGTTCGGTGTGTCTGCAAGCTGAACTGCCGATGGGTCACCGCCGTCGAGGTGGTCGCGAGCCGCCGATTGAATGACCGATGCAGGTCCACGCACACAGTCGCGCCGGAGGTCTGGGTACGCGTCGCCGACCAGTTCCTCAACGATCGTTTCGGCCTCGAGTGCCGCCGTGATCGGTTCGCCACGCAGCGCCTCCGCAACCATGCTCGCGACCGCAGTGCTCACCGCACAGCTCTCACTTTCGAAGCCGATCGCTTCGATGACGCCGTCTTCGACCCGCACGAAGAACTCACCGTCGTCGCCACACGACGTCTCTGCGGAGTGTTTCGTGAAGGTCGGGTCGGCGAGGGTCCCGGCGTTTCGCGGGTCCTGATAGTGGTCGGCGAACCGGTTGTGAAACCGGTCTGAGGCGACGAACGCGTCGCGTCGCTCACGGGGGTTCTCGAGGGCGTCGACGAGTGCGTCAACCTCAGCTCTCGTGGTGTACAAATAAAACGACGCTCGGACCGAGCCGGGGATCTCGAGACTATCGTGCAGCGGCTGTGTACAGTGGTCGCCTGCGCGGACTGCGATGCCACGGTCGTTCAATAGCGAGGAGAGGTCGTGACCGTGGACCCCGTCAACGTTGAACGAGACGAGTCCCGTCCGTTCTTCACCGGCCGGCACGCCGTACACTGCGACGTCGTCGCGCGCCCCAAGCCGGTCGAGTGCGTACTGGGCGAGTTCGTTCTCGTGGGCCGCGATCGCCTCCATGCCGATCGCATCGAGGTAGTCGGCTGCCGCGCCGAGTGCGATCCCCTCGGCGATGGGCGGAGTACCCGCCTCGAACTTCCACGGTGGCTCGTTCCACGTCGACGTCTCGAAGGTGACGTGACGGATCATCTCGCCGCCGTAGTGGAACGGCTCCAGCGTCTCGAGCAGGTGTCGCCTCCCGTAGAGCACCCCGATGCCCGTCGGCCCAGCCATCTTGTGTCCGGAAAACCCCAAAAAGTCGGCACCGAGCGCTTCGACGTCGACCGGCCGATTTGGGACCGACTGTGCTCCGTCGACGAAGACAAGCGAGCCGTGATCGTGTGCGATGTCGGCAATCTCGTGCACGGGATTGATCGTCCCGAGGACGTTTGAGACGTGAACGACGGAGACCATCGCGGTGTCATCGTCGGTCAGTTCGGCGGCGTGGTCCATGTCGAGATGGCCGTCGTCGTCCACTCGGACGTACCGGATCTCCGCGCCCGTTCGTTTTGCCACCTGTTGCCAGGTGACGAGCGAGGCGTGGTGTTCCATCTCTGTCACGACCACGTTGTCGCCCGGTTCGAACGTCGCCATCCCGTACCCGTACGCGACGAGGTTCACCGCCTCGGTGGCGTTCTTCGTGAGGACGATCTCACCGAGCCCGCCACTCGCACCGATGAAGTCGGCGATCCGCTCGTGAGCCGCCTCGTACGCGACGGACGCCTCGTGGCTCAGCTTGTGGATTCCCCGGTGGACGTTCGCGTTGGTGCGCTCGTAGTACTCGCGGAAGACGTCGTACACCGGTGTCGGCGTCTGGGTCGTGGCGGCGTTATCGAGGTAGATGAGTGGTGCATCGTCCACCGTCCGATCCAGTATCGGGAAGTCGTCGCGAATCGCCGCGGGGTCCGTGTGCATATCTCACGGTCTCGGGGCACTCGTAAAAGTCTCTGGGGCGGATGGTCGGTCGCGCCGGCTCACTCACCCGATCGGTTCCGTCGCGGGTGAGCGTCGTCGTCAACGAAGGTTCCACAGGTCAGACAGTAGTCGCGCTCTTCTTTCAGCTCTGACGGGTCAACGATCGCGAGTCGCTTTCTCGTTTCTGTCTCGCAGTCTGGACACGTCGGCATGTATCACAATCGCTGTCTGGAAACATAAAACGTGTCGCGGCTGTGCATTGATCGTGCATCACCGGCAGATGGAACAACCACCCGAGCTGACCGCCTCGATTGCCCTTCGGGCGGGGTACGACCGGCGTGCGACCAGCGTCGGGCTCGGTCGCCGGACGAACAAAGCTTTAGCCCGCGAGCCGCCTAGTACCGGCAAATGGTACTCGACGACCTCGGCACATCCCTTCGGAGCAGTCTCGACCGGCTCCAGGGCAAATCGCGGCTCGACGAGGACGACGTCGAGGCGATCGTCAAAGAAATACAGCGGTCGCTTCTGGCGGCTGACGTCGACGTCTCGCTCGTCATGGAACTGTCGGACGCGATCGAGACGCGCGCCACCGAAGAGGAGCCGCCGGGCGGGACGACCGCCCGCGACCACGTCCTCAAGATTGTCTACGAGGAGCTTGTCGGTCTCGTCGGCGACTCCACCGCGCTACCACTAGAACCACAGACCATCCTCCTCGCCGGGTTACAGGGATCCGGAAAGACTACCTCTGCGGCAAAGATGGCGTGGTGGTTCTCGACGAAAGGGCTCCAGCCGGCGGTGATCCAGACGGACACCTTCCGACCGGGCGCGTACGACCAGGCGAAACAGATGGCCGAGCGCGCCGAGGTCGACTTCTACGGTGACCCCGATGGCGACGACCCGGTCGAGATCGCGCGCGAGGGGATGGCGGCAACCGCAGACGCAGACGTCCAGATCGTCGACACTGCGGGGCGACACGCGCTCGAAGACGACCTCATCGCCGAGATCGAAGCGATCGACGAGGCGGTCGACCCCGACCGGTCGCTGCTCGTGCTCGACGCGGCGATCGGCCAGGGCGCGAAAGACCAGGCTCGGCAGTTCGAGTCGTCGATCGGCATCGACGGCGTCGTGATCACCAAACTCGACGGGACCGCGAAGGGGGGCGGGGCGCTGACGGCCGTCAACGAGACCGGATCGTCGATCGCGTTCCTCGGGTCCGGTGAGACGGTCCAAGACGTCGAGCGATTCGAGCCGTCGGGGTTCATCTCGCGGCTGCTCGGGATGGGCGACCTCAAGCAGCTCTCGGAGCGGGTCGAACGCGCGATGCAGGAGGCCCAGGCGGAAGACGACGACTGGGACCCCGAACAGCTGCTCGAAGGGAGCTTCACGCTGAAAGACATGCAAAAACAGATGGAGGCGATGAACCGGATGGGTCCACTCGATCAGGTAATGGACATGATCCCCGGGATGGGCGGCGGCCTGATGGACCAGCTGCCGGACGACGCGATGGACGTCACCCAAGACCGGATGCGCAAGTTCGAACGGATCATGGATTCGATGACCGACGAAGAGCTTGAGAACCCCCGTGTCGTCGGTCAGTCGCGGACCGAGCGGATCGCGATCGGCTCCGGTACCGACGAGGAGACCGTGAGACAGCTGCTCGAACAGCACTCGATGATGGAGCGGACGATAGAGCAGTTCCAGGGGATGGGCGACGGAGACATGCAGCGGATGATGAAGAAGATGGGCGGCGGCGGTGGCGGCCTCGGCGGCATGATGGGCGGCGGCAAGGGCCCGTTCGGCTAGCCGCCGTACTTGGGGTCAAACGCACCCGCAGCGCTGTTCGCTGCCGACTTCGGCTGGTTTAACTCACCGACGAGAGTATAATCGCCGATGACTTTCCGGCGGCTCCTCGTGTACGATGCCGTCGTACTCACCGCACTCCTCTGGTTTCTCGGGAAGTTCGTCCGGTACGCGTTCCCGCCGCTCTTCGGGCCGCTTCAGACGGGGTACGACGTGAGCAACACCGCCGTCGGCACAGCCTTCACCGGCTTTATGCTCGTGTACGCGTTGATGCAGTTCCCTAGCGGGGCGATCGCCGATCGGGTCGGGCCAGTCCGCGTCATCGCGGCCGGGGCGGGCGTCGCCGGCGTCGGGTCACTGGCGCTCGTGGTCGACACCCCGTTCGTCGTGCTCGCGGGGATCATGCTCGTCATCGGGGCCGGCACGGGCGCACACAAGACGGTGGCGGTGCGGCTGCTCGCACGGACGTATCCCTCCCAGACGGGGCGTGTCCTCGGCGCACACGACACCCTCGGCGCACTCGGTGGGGTCGCCGCACCCGCCGCTGTTGTCCTCGTCCTCACGCCGCCGCCGGCGATTGTGACCTTCCTTAGGCCGCTTCCTGGCGCCGACTGGCGCGGCCTGTTCGCCGCCACCGGAATCACTGCCCTCGCGGCCGCCGCCGTGTTCGCCACTCGGGTGCCAGCTCGGCTCTCGGCGAGGTCGGGAGCCACCGACGACAGCGACGCCGACCCCGGCGTCGACGCGTATCTTGAGGCGTTCCGCAACCCGCGGCTCGTCGCATTCGTCTTCGTGACGGTCGCCTTCTCGTTCGCGTACAATGGTGCAGTCGCGTTCTTCCCGCTGTACCTCTCGGAGGTAGCGGGGCTCCAGACGTCGACCGCGAGTCTGATCTACGCCGCGTTGTTCGCTGCGACGTTCGTCCAGCTCGTCTCCGGTGACCTCTCGGATCGGCTGGGTCGGCTTCCGGTGATGGCCGTGACGTTAGCGCTTGCGTCGGTCGCTCTCGTGATAGTCGTCGTGCTCGGCGGGGACGGACCCGCACCCACCGGCAGATACGCTCCGGTCGTTCTCGGTGCGCTCGTCGTTGCGTTCGGCGTCGGGTCGCATGGATTCCGTCCCGTCCGCGGCGCCTTCCTCGTCGAGACGCTACCGGACCGCCTCGCCGGCGGCGGGCTCGGCGTCGTCAGAACACTACTCATGGGTGCGGGTGCGTTCGCGCCCGCCGTCGTCGGCGCGATAGCAGACCGCGTGGGCTTCCGCCCAGCGTTCGCAGCGCTTGCCGGTTCGATCGCGCTCGCTGCGCTCGTCGCGACCAGTCTGTGGCTGACACGGTGAGTCGGTCGACGACGGGATCGGATAGGGCCCGCGTCTCGATGCCAATGGCTGCGGCCGCTACGTGTCGAGCGTCTCTGGCTCGAACGTCTCCGGATCGAAGGCGTGTCGGTTGAGGCGGTCGGCGTCGACGGCGTCGAGCACCGACTCGTTCGTGGACTCAAGCACGACCGGTGGCGCGACACCGGCATCAACGGCCTCGAGCCAACGCCCGACGCACAGACACCATCGATCACCTGGCGTCAGTCCCGGGAAGTCGAACGCCGGCTGGGGCGTGATCAGGTCGTTGCCACGGTCCCGACTGTCCGTCAGGAACTCGGCGGTTACGACGGCACACAGCGTGTGTTCACCGACGTCGCCGTCGACGTCGCGACACCGGCCGTCGCGTAGGTAGCCAGTTGTCGGATCGATGCTACACGGCTCGAGGGGATCGCCGAACACGTTTCGTTCCTGTTCGGCACGCTCTCCGGATGACACGTGGTATTGTACTGTCGCGACGAAGTTAGGTCCCGCGGCCGCCGTCGGACGTCGCGGCCGACAATATATATCCCGTGGCGCCGAAGCCGATCACGAATGAGTCGGAACGACGAGGTCGCCACCCTCCTCGAGGAGTTCGCAGACCGACTCGAGGCGACGGGCGTCGAGTACAAGCCGTCGGCGTACCGCCGTGCGGCCGAGAACGTCCGCGAACACGCCACACCGATCGAGTCGCTCGCGGCCGACGGCGAAGATGCTGTCGCGGCGATCGATCGCGTCGGCGACGCCATTGCAGCGAAGATCGTCGAGTACATCGACACCGGATCGATAGACGAGCTCGAGGCGCTTCGCGAGGAGCTGCCGGCGAACATCGGGGCGTTGACTGCCATCGAGGGCGTCGGCCCAAAGACCGTCGGCACCCTGTATGAGGCGCTCGGTATCACCACTCTCGATGAGATGGAAGCCGCCGCCGAGGCGAGAGAGATACGGGAGGTGAGCGGGTTCGGCGCGAAGACGGAGACGTCGATTCTCGAGCATATCCCCTTCGCGAGGGAATCTCGAGAGCGAACGCGTCTCGGCGACGCTAGACCCCTCGCGGACGACGCACTCGCGTATCTAGCGGACATCGACGCGGTCTCGCGGGCCGAAGTGTGCGGGTCGATCCGCCGCTGGCGTGACACCATCGGTGACATCGACCTGCTCGTTGCCAGCACCGACCGCGACCCGGTGTTCGAGGCGTTTCTCGCGTGGCCGGCGGTCGACGAGACTATCGAGGCGGGCACGAGCAAGGCCAGCGTCCGCGCGACCGGCACCCGCGTCGACCTCCGTGTCGTCGACGAGGACCAGTTCGGCGCCGCACTCCAGTACTTCACTGGGTCACTGGCACACAACGTCGCGCTCCGCAACCGCGCACTCGATCAAGGGCTCACGCTCAACGAGTACGGACTGTTTGAGCTCGAGGAATCGGCCGGCGAGACCGACGACGAGACGACAGCCACAGACGAGGGCGGTGACGCCGACGCCGGCGCAGTCGACAGAGAGACCGGCGACCGAGTTGCTGGTGAGACCGAAACGGGCGTCTATGAGGCGCTCGGGCTGTCGTTCGTCCCGCCGGAGATCCGTGAGGACACCGGTGAGATCGCGGCTGCTGCCGCGGGCGACCTCCCCGACCTCGTCGAGACGGAGGCACTTCGCGGTGACCTCCACACACACACCGACTGGTCGGACGGCGGCTTCTCCATCGACGCGATGG
Source organism: Halorubrum orientale (assembly GCF_059623105.1). Classification (NCBI taxonomy): domain Archaea; kingdom Methanobacteriati; phylum Methanobacteriota; class Halobacteria; order Halobacteriales; family Haloferacaceae; genus Halorubrum; species Halorubrum orientale. The sequence goes on from NZ_JBSPSR010000001.1 coordinate 402,177, forward strand.
TGACGGCCGCCGAAGCGCGCGGGTACGAGTACTACGCGGTCACCGACCACGGCGAGGGACCGGGTGTGTTCGGCGACATCGCTCTCGACGACGAGGCACTCACGGCCCAGGCCGAGGTGATCGCCGACGTCGCCGAAGACGCCTCGGTCGAGGTGCTCCATGGCGTCGAAGCGAACATCGCAGCCGATGGATCGATCGTGCCCGACGACGCCGTTCTCGCGGATCTTGACATCGTTGTCGCCTCGCCGCACGCGGCACTCGATGCCGATCCGGAGGCCGCTACGGAACGGCTCGTCAGCGCCGTCGAACACCCCCTGGTCGACATCCTCGGGCACCCGACCGGCCGGCTCATCAACAGTCGCCCGGGGCTGGCGCCGAACATGGAGGTCGTCGCCGAGGCGGCGGCGCGCGAAGGGGTGGCGATCGAAGTGAACGCCAATCCGGCGCGGCTCGATGCGGACGGCACCGCGGTCCGCGCCGCTGTCGACGCCGGCGCAACAATCGTCGTGAACACTGACGCCCACGCGCCTGGCGAGCTCGACAATGCTCGATACGGGGTTCACACTGCCCGCCGGGGCTGGGCCGAGACCGCGGACGTACTCAACACCTACAGCCGCTCCGCGCTTCGGTCGTTCCTCTCGTGACGACTGACGGCCGCGACGCGGACCACGCCGCTGAACCCGCGGCGACAGAGCCACCCCGCGTCCTCGTTGACGTCATGTGTGGGACGCTTGTGACGTATCTCCGGATGTGTGGGTACGACGCGCTGTACGCGCTCGACCGGGGAATCGAAGCCGACGACGAGCTCGCGGCGCTGGCCGCCGAGACGGACCGAACGCTCCTGACCCGCGACCGTGCGCTTGCCACCCGCATCGAGGATGCTGTCCGCCTCACAGAGCGCGACGTGCTCGACCAGCTCCGTGAACTCGACGCGGCCGGGTATCCAATCGAACTCGCCGACGAACCGACTCGCTGTGGGGCCTGCAACGGTCTCCTAAAGCGCGTTACTCTTGACGCGCCTCGCCCCTCGTACGTCCCGGCGGACGGCCCGGATCGGCACTGGCGGTGTCGCGACTGTGGCCAGTGGTTCTGGAAGGGCAGTCACTGGGCGTCGGTCGCCGAGCGGCTCACCGAGGTGGGATTGACCGGTGGTGAGGACGTACCCTTGTGACTCGGTCCGACCGGCGGCGCAACCGGTATCACTCGCCGGGGTGTATCGGAAGCCGATGGAACGCGAACGGGCCGTCGACCGGCTGGAATCGATCCTTGACCGCGTCGACCGGGAGCCGCTACCGGCGCCGGTCCGCGAAGTGTGGGCATACGGCGACGTCGCACTCGGGCTCGATCCGATTGACCGACTCGACGTCTACCTCACGAAGGACGTGCTCTTGGAGAGCGACGACGAGGCTGCGGCGTCGTTTGCGGACCGGTACGGGGTCCAGGGCGTCGGAAGCACCGTCCGTGCCTCGTGGGCCGAGGCGCACCCCGACCGCGTCCGCACGAGCGACAACGGGTACGCCGCCCCCGAGAAGTGTCTCGGTGCTGAGCTCCTCGCGCCCGCTCCCACGGACGACCCGATTCACCTCGAAGTGTGTAACGCGAGCTTCGAGGATAACGTCACCCAGCGGCTGCGCGGCGCGCTTGCCCGCGACGCGTACGCGGAAGTGATAGATCCCCGCGGGGTGTGTCTGTGGGTCGACGGCGAGCGCGACACAGCAGCGATGGAGCGGCTCCGCGCCGGCACGTTCGCGATGCCGACGCTTCCGGCCGCACTCGAGATGCTCGGCGTCGACGAGGAAGCGACTGCTGAGCGAATCGCCGACGCCATCACCACGGCCCGCGCCGAGCAAGCGACGACCTCGGTTCGCGGCGACATGGTGTGAACCGCCGCTGTGTGCCATCGCCTCGCACTCCGCTGCGGGAGCAGACGGCGATTTCCGCCACCCGACGGCTTTTGCCGTTCATCGCCGTGGTGACTGTATGCCCACACCCACCGACCGCGTCCGTGAGGCTGGCCGTTCGAGCATCCGGGTCATGTACGACTTGGCCGAACAGCACAACAGCGACCTGATCCGTCTTGAGGTCGGCGAGCCAGACTTCGACACGCCAGACCACGTTATCGACGCGGCGGCGGAGGCGGCTCGTGGGGGCGCCACCCACTACACCTCGAACGCCGGAATGCCGGCGTGCCGTCGAGCCATCGTGGACACCCTCGCCGATCGGTACGGCGTAACCCACGATCCGGAAGAGGTCGTCGTCACCGTCGGGGGCATGGAGGCACTCCACCTCGCTGTCCTCGCGACTGTCGGGCCGGGTGAGGAACTACTCGCGCCCGGTCCGGTCTGGCCGAATTACGAGACGCAGGCGCGACTGGCGGACGGGACGTTCCGCGAGGTGCCGATGCCGGCCGAAACGGGCTTCGCGCTCGATGCCGACCGCGTAATCGACGAGATGAGCGACGAGACGGCCGCTATCGTGCTCACGACCCCGTCGAACCCGACCGGGCGGGTCTACGACCAGGCGGCCTGCCAAGCGGTCGTTGAGGCCGCGGCCGACCACAACGCGTACGTGATCGCAGACGAGGTGTACCTCGGGCTCACCTACGACGGGCCGGGTCAGGGGATCGCCGCGTACACAGACCACCCAGAACACGTGCTCACCGTTGGCTCCTGCTCGAAGACGTACGCAATGACCGGGTGGCGGCTCGGTTGGCTCGCCGGCGACCGTCACCTTACCGACGAGGTGGTGACGATCCACGAGTCAACGACCGCCTGTGCATCGAGCGTTGCCCAACACGCTGCGATCGCCGCACTCACCGGCCCACAGGAGCCATTCGAGGAGATGTACGACGCTTTCGAGGCCCGTCGTGACCTCGTCGTCGACCGTGTCGCATCTATCGATGGACTCTCGTGTCCCCGGCCGGAGGGGGCGTTTTACGCCTACCTGGACCCCGGACTCGACGAGCCCGCCCTCGACGTTGCGATGTACCTCCTCCAGGAACACGGCGTGGTGCTTGCACCCGGCGACGGCTTCGGGGAAACGACACCGGGTCGTCTCCGGCTCTCGTTCGCGAGCTCGCCGGCGGAGCTACGCGAGGGCTTCGACCGGATCGAAGCCGGACTCGAGGCGTACTGAGCGGCTCACCCCATTCGCTCGCCGCCGTTCACGTTCAGCGTCTCGCCCGTGACGAACGTCGCGTCACGGAGATACGCCGCGGCATCGGCGATGTCTTCCGGCTGCCCGTATCGGTCGGCGGGGATCGCCGCGAGCTCCTCGCGTTTTTGTTCCGGATCTCGATCGGTCGTCATATCGGTCTCGATGTGCCCGGGCGCGATGGCGTTCACCCGAACGTCGGGCGCGAAGTCGGCGGCGTGACTCCGCGTGAGCGAGACGAGTGCGCCCTTCGAGGCGGCGTAGTGGCACTCGATCGGCGCGCCCGTGTGCGCAAGGATCGAAGAGACGTTTGTGACCGACGCGGGCTCGTCGGCGGCGTGTAGATGGGGAAGTGCCGCCTTTGTGACGGTGAACGCCGAGTTGACGTTAACGTCCATCACCCGGTCGAAGTCAGCGGGGTCGAGCGACTCAGTGTAGACGTGTTGGTCGATCCCAGCGTTGTTCACGACGTGGGCGAGCCCGCCGAACGCGTCTACTGCGGACTCGACCAACCGCGTTGCGGCGTCGGGATCTGATACGTCCGCGCCGACGACGACGGCCGACTGTCCGCGGTTGCGGACGCTCTCAGCGACAGCCTCGGCGGCCTCCTCGTTCGTGTGGTAGTTGATGGCGACGTCGTACCCGTCGTCGGCGAACCGGAGCGCGATCCCGCGGCCGATACCCCTCGATGAGCCCGTCACGATCGTGGCTGGCATGTCTGTCGTCTGTGTCTCGGATGACTTCCGTGTACCGAACCCGGCGACCGAGGCGGGTCGTCCGGCCGCAAGTTCCGGCCTCACCGCACACGCCCGACCGTCACCTCGAACGGGACGAGCTCGACGCGTTCGTAGTCACGGTCGCGCATCCCGGCGACGACCTCGCGGCCCATCGCTCGCCACCGCCGCCGGAGGTCGTCGTATGCGGCCGCCGAAAGCGCGCCGCAAAGCTCCTCACGATGTGCGTCGAGCCCGGATCCCGAGGCCTTTCGTGCGGCCGACTCAAGTGACCGATCGTCGTACGGCGGTGCCGTCCGCTTTTCGTGGAGGTACCGACGCGACTGCACGTCGACGAGCCCGGCCGCTTCGAACAGCATCTCGACGCGGTCCCCGAGCGCGACGTCGGTGCCGACACCCTCGAGGTACGCCGCCCGCGCCTCCCGTTCGAGGGCCGTCTCGCGGTCGACCGTCGAGGCGACCGCGACTGCTGCGTTGTTCGGTTCGATCGCAGCGACCAGATCCGATGAGGACCGGACGAGTTCGCGGACCGCGGCCGCCGGCGAGGGGAGATTGATCAAAAGCGCCTGACACGCCGCGAGGTCGACGGCGTCGTCACCTACTGGCAGCCGTGTGGCGTCGCCTGTAATGTACTGCGGGCGGCACGGGCCCCTGCCGTCTTCCGGGCCGTATCGCTCGCTCGCGACGTCCAACAACCCTGGGTCGGCGTCGACGCCGATCACGGTCGCGTCCTGCGGTGTCTCCTCGGCGAGCACCCGGGTGAACGCGCCCGTCCCACAGCCGACGTCGAGGGCGCGGTCGCGGTCCCTAAGCGAACAGTCAGCAAGCGCCTCGCGGCTGTCGCTCCACATCCCCTCACGGGTATGTGCGAGGTACGACGCCGAAAATCGCCTCACGGGTCCGTCCACCGGCTCACTCGTTTCGAAGCGACCGGACCCGCTCGATGTTCCACGTGAAGCTCTTGCCGTCCTCCGTCGGCGTCTCTAAGACGAGTGGCACCGACCGCAGGTCGGGGTGGTTCACGATCCGCTCCATTCCAGCCTTGCCAATCAGTCCCTCACCGATGTGTGCGTGCTCGTCTTTGTTCGTTCCACAGTCGTGTTTCGAGTCGTTGAGGTGGATACACTGGAGGTGCTCTAAGCCGACCACGTCGTCGAACGCCTCGACGGTCTCGTCGACGGCGGCGGCCGACGAGAGGTCGTAGCCCGCCGCGAAGACGTGCGCGGTGTCGAGACACACGTCGATGTCGGTGTCGGTTCGGTCGATGATCCCCGCGAGGTGTTCGAACTCGCCGCCGAGCTTGGTCCCCGCGCCCGCGTCGCTCTCGATCAAGATCGTGACGTCTGACGGCACGTCGACGTCGTCGACGACCCCCGCCGCGTTGTCGAGCCCGCCCTCGACGCCCGCCCCGGTGTGTGCTCCGAGGTGGACGTTCACGTACGGAATACCCAGCTGGTCTGCGGCGTCGACCTCCCGCTGCATCGACTGGAGCGACTTCTCACGGAGGTCATCTTTCGGCGTACAGAGATTGACGAGGTACGAGGTGTGGATCACCCACGGCCCCTTGAGGTCGCGCTTGGTTGCCGACCGGAACTGTTCGGCCTCGGTCGAATCGAGAGTTGGGTCCTCCCACACCTGTGGAGAGTGCGTGAATATCTGCCCGCAGTTCCCGCCGAACGCGGTCTGTCTGAACACCGCGTTCGCGATGTTGCCGTGCGGCGGCGTCTCGGGGTCGTTCGACGCACGCGACGCCGAGATAGAGACGTGTGCACCGACTTGAAGACTCATACTTGAGCCAGGGTCGGGAGTCTCAAAGCCGCTTCGGAACCGGCTCCCGCCCGTTCGAGGTGTCAGGCTGACTCACATACCCGGCGTGCGTCGGATCCACTCGTCGTCGCGGTAGCGTGTCTCGACGAGCTCTCGTGCACGCGCGAGCTCGTCGTCCGTCCACGCGCCGCCTCGGTCTAGCGTCCCGCCGCCGCCGGTCACCCAGTCGGCGAGTGCAGACTCCAACCGGTTGACGGCCGTCGCTCGGTCGACAGCGGTCGCCCCGTCAACGTCGGCGAGCTCGTCGATCCCAACCACTCGGTCGCGGACGGTCGCGGCTGACACCGGTGGGTCAGTGAAGCTGTCGAGATGTGCTGCTGCCTCGACCGTGTACGTGAGCGAGCCGTGTTGGACGACCGCTTCACGGGTTCGATACTGGGCGTTCCCCGCGATCTTTCGACCGTCGGCGACGATATCGTGCGCCGGGTGCAGCTCGCGGAGGTAACATGCTGGGTGGTACAGCGCTGGGACCGTCTCGTTGACGTAGTCGGCGTCGACGCCGAGCCTCGCAAACGCGTCCAACACTGGCGCACAGAGCAGGTGGTACGCCTCGAGGAGCTCACCGGGCACGTCGTCTGCGTCGACAGCGATCGAGTACGCAATGTCGCCGACGTGGTCGTGGTAGATCCCACCGCCGCCGGTCCGTCGTCGTGTGACGTCGACGCCGGCCCGCCCACAGGCCTCCCAGTCGACCGTGTCGGGGGCTTGACTGTACCCGAGGGTGAGACAACTCGGATCCCATCGATACGTTCGAATTGTTGCCGGTCCCCCCGCGCTCACGGTCTCTGCGGCCACTTCGTCGAGTGCCATCTGCATCGGCCCCGGTCGGCACTCCTCGCGAATCAGCCGCCACTCGCCGGACGGTGCAGTCATATCTCGACTGGACGCTGCGAGATCAAAGCGGTTGTGCTCTAGATACACAGACGTTGAGACTGACACGCGCAATGGATGAGTGGACTATCACACAACCCTCCCAACGCGCAGCACTCCAACTCACTGGTGCAATTTTCATACGCATCGAGTGAGCCCTAGTATGATTACCTGCCTCAAAATTCGTTACTCGGTTAATCAAAACTCTCGTCGTTGCAAAATTGTGGGGTGTCACCGGTGTGGATTCCTACGTAGAATCATTGAGGAAATCAGTGCAACCCCGTCTTTTGATCGTATGGTGGATGCATTGGCTGCTGTTCAGCGACGCAAACTGCTGATCGCGTTGCTAGATCACAATCCACAGGACGATATGCCAGTTGTTATCGCTGACTCTGAACGTGACGCTGATGCCGTTGAGCGGCTTGTGACCGTGCAGCACCTCTCTCCCGAAGTTAGCCGACTATGGGTTCACCGAGTGGAACGAGGACACCCATGAGGTAACGAAAGGGCCAAAATTCGACGAGATCAGGCCACTGCTTGAACTGCTAGCTACCCACGAAGACGAACTACCCGCTGACTGGTTGTGAGTGAATCTTGGCTGCGTTGTTCCTGTATTTTCTGTAAACGGGCGACTCGTCCACTGGTCGTGATCAAAAATTGACCGTACGCCGAGACACATCCCCCGTCTTGAGCCGTAGTGGGTACTAATCTGCCTGTGGGTCGTGTTGCGGAATGAGTCCCTGTGAGAGCAACCGCCGTGCAATCACGATGAGGCCATTGCGGAATCCCCCGCCGAAGATGGCCTGTTCTTTGTGCGTGTCAGGAACGAGTGTGCTGACGAGGACTGCTGACCGATCGACGAGGAGGAGTCGCCCGATAGCGAGGTCGTCATCGGCGACACCCGCGGTGCGGAGCCAACCCAACCCCGACAGGAACGTTGTCGCTTGTGGAACGGTGTCGTGAATCTGCGCCTCGAGATCCTCCGTGACCGCACCGATGAGCAGATCGACGCTCTCGTTAAGCCCGTTGAGACTCTCGACTAGCTCCTCGGTCAACAACGAGCCATCGCCGACAACCAACACCACCTCCTCGGTCGCATCTCTGATGAGCGTGTTCGAGCGGTTTGCAATCGCATCTGTCCCCGACATGCTCCAGACTTCTTGAACTAAATCCTCTTCTTCGGGATTGAGCTCTTCAGCTTCTTCAAGTGCCGCTTCAAGCCGTTCGACGCGCGCTTCGTACTGGTCCCGAAGCGTCTCCGCTGCTTCCCCCAGCGGCACTGCCCGAAACTGCTGAGGGCTTGAATGCTGGATTTCGACGAGCCCTTGGGCTTCTAGTACGCGAATCGCGTCGTATACGCGCGTCCGGGGGACGTCGGTGATTTCGCTGAGTTGTTTCGCCGTGCCTGTCGAGAGCCGTGAGAGCCCGACAAAACACTTGGATTCGTACTCTTTGAGGCCGAGCTGCTGGAGTACCTCGATCGCTTCATCTGTTATTTCATCTGTACTCATGTGTCCCAACTCATAACCCGGACGAACCCGGGGACTCCCCGAATCTTTTTTCGCTGGGGAAATAGGTGTTGTCACTACAGGATAGAAAACTGAACGGCGCTCACGTCTTGAGCTAACCGATATGCGTACGGCCAGAGCGTTACCGTAATCTTCCGAGATGTGTTGTGATACGCTACATCACAGATACCGCTAATGCTGATAGCTGACACTGAAACATCCATTTCGAAGGTTTAGACTTTCACCCTGTTAATCACAAAAGTATTATTAACACCGGGGCGATACCCACTAGTCCGGCACGCGACCCGGAACTGGTGTCCTAACCACACCCCGATGCGTGCCGGTCCTGGCCATTTCCGTGGCTGGGATTTCACAGCACAGAGGCACCCGGATTATGGATACCGACTCGGACCCCGTCGATGACCCCCGTGCGGCGGCAATCGAACAACTGGATGAGTTCGGGCTGAGTACCTACGCCACTCGAACGTTCGTGGCGCTCGTGAGCCTTGGTACGGGCACTGCGAAGGACGTAAGTCAGGTCTCAGAGGTCCCGCGCACTCGCGTGTACGACGCCGTCGAAGAGTTACGTGAGCGAGGGCTGGTCGACGTGCAGCAGTCCTCACCCAAGGAGTTCTGGGCGATCTCGGCCGGCACGACCAGCCAAACGTTCGAACGCGAGATGGACTACCGGACGTCGGTTCTCCAGACCGCGCTAAGCGAACTCGAACCGATAAAGCGCAGCGAAGAACAACGGGGGGTCTGGACGGTCGACGGGCAAGCCCCGGTCACTGACCGGGTACTGGAGTTCGTGAACGACGCGGACGAGGAGATCATCTACATGACCGTCGAGGAGCTACTCACCGAGGACATCATCGACGCGCTCCACGATGCCGCTGACCGGGGTGTGACGATTAGCCTCGGCGGCGTCTCCCCAGAGGTCCAAGAGCGGATTCAAGACGAGATTCCTGGAGCGGGCCTCTTTGACTCGCTGTGGGTCTGGTCGGACACGCCTGCCGGTCGGCTCATGATGGTTGACCGAACACGAACACTCGTGAGCGTCCTCGTGAACGGCACAGACGCTGCTCTCTCGGATCCACGGGCGGAGACGGCAATATGGGGCGCAGGCGAGACCAACAGCCTCGTTGTTGTGCTACGAGCGATTTTCACGTGGCGGTTGCAGAACGTTGAGGACGCCGAGACCGAATCAAAGTCATGAAGCAGTACCAGCGTTCAATAGAGAGGGTATATGACCGACGAGTCTGAGCGCTCGTCCGAGGGGAGACTGACGGAGTCATTGAGCTCTTTTCACACCGGTCATCGAGACTATCACCATCGCTGTCAGTCGTGAGCTGACGACCATTGAACGATTGTGCGATTCCGCCGACCTCGACGCAGTAAACGCGCTGATTCAGTCGAATGAGACACGGACGACTGCAGATCCGGTACCCGGTTCGTCTTTGTTGAACAACAGGTAACTGTTCACAGCCCCGGTGAGGTCGTTGTTCGCCCAGCCGGCCCCGATAGGGTATGTATCCTACTGGTCTCATCTTTGCGTGTAGACCGTTTGATACCGATGTACACAGCCACTCTCACTCTGCGGTCAGAGCGATCGACCAGGTTCGTTGGTTGCGTACCTGTCGAGTGGAGATAGACCTACGCGATCGCAGTCTCACACGTCCCAGGGTTTCCGCTGTAGCCTCACCACGAGATACAGATTTGTTATTGCAATATTTGGTTTATAGCTACGCGTGAATTGGACGCGCGGTGCTTTTAGGAACTGCGGGAGTAGAGCCAGTATGGTTCGGAACATCGCCGGCGAGATGGCGGAACTCGAGCCCGAGGACTTCTATCTCCTCTCGGGTGTCGAGCAGGGGATGCGCTTTTCCGAGTGGGTCCGGCGTGACAAACTCCCAGAGTACGCCACGCTCACGCGCGAGGAGGTCGACTACCGGCTCGATCGTTGTCTCGATCGTGAGCTGATCCAGCGCAAGACGATCCAGTACGAGGGGTACCAACTCACATTTGAGGGGTACGACGCGCTGGCGCTGCGAACGTTCTCCGAGCGCGGGACCATCGATGGCGTTGGCTCACCACTTGGATTAGGCAAGGAAGGTGACGTCTACGAGGTGCGGTCGTTCCGGCCGCACGCGCTGAAGTACCACCGCGAGGGATACACTAACTTCCGTGAGGTGAATCGCGAGCGCGAGTATACCGCTGACCGCGACCACGTGTCCTGGCTCTACACCGCACGCAAGGCGGCCGAACGAGAGTACGAGGTGATGGAAGCACTGTATCCGGACGTCTCCGTCCCGCGACCGGTCGATCACAACCGCCACGCCATCGTCATGGACACCTTCGACGGCGTGGAACTCGCTCGGGCCACACTGGAGCCCGCACAGGCCCCGGGCGTCCTGGATTTGATCTACCGCGAACTCACGACCGCTCACGATCTGGGGTGGGTCCACGCCGACGCCTCTGAGCACAACGTTGCGGTCGCAGAGAGCGGTGTCACCGTCTTCGACTGGCCACAGGCTGTTCCTGTTGACCACCAGAACGCTCGGGAGTTCCTCGAACGCGACGTTCACAATCTCTCGCGGTATTTCACTCGGAAGTACCCTAACGCGGTTGAGCTGGCGGACGTCCGTGCGGTCGCCGACGCGATCGCCAATGGAACCTTCGATTCGGTGCGGGCGATCGACACCCAATAAATCGTATACTGCGATATCGAATTTCTTTGCGAGCGTCACAGGCCTCAGTAGCTGGCAGTGATCGGTACTTCGTTTATTTTGTCCACGCTCACCGCCTTTCATCGCACCCGGTGTGCACAGATTGTGCCCAGAGTGAGGACGGGTCCACGCGTCGGAGCCGTGTATCGAGAATCCATGGGCGTCCTCACACCACGAGGTCGACGAGCTGTATACCCATGTAGAGTGCGGCGAGCCAGACGAGCGCCGCAGAGACCGTGTTGAGGTGGCGTAACCACCCGGGGGCCGCCCCACCGAGCCGCCGCCCCACAATAGCCAGTCCGGTGAACCACCCCCACGACACGATCAGACAGCCGACGGTGAACGACCACCGGTTCGCCCCGGCGTACGCTAGGGCGTTCGTCCCGATCACACCGACTGTGTCCAGGATGGCGTGTGGATTCAGTATCGAGACGGAGGCGGTGAAGCCGACCTGCTCGCGCGTTCCAAGTCGGTCTGTTCCGGTCGCATCGGGCTCGAAATCCGGTGCCATGTAGAGCACCCAGCCAACGTAACAAAGGAAGACGAACCCGGCGGCAAACAGCACCGTCTGTAGCCACGCGAACTCGAGTACGACGACTGACACTCCGAGCACCGCGAGGAGGACTAACAGCGTGTCGGCGACGCCGGCGGTGACCACCGTGGGTACGGCCTGTCTGAAGCGTGGCTGTGTGGCCCCCTGCTGAAAGATGAACACGTTCTGTGGCCCGAACGCGACGATGAGCCCGAACGAGAGCACCAGTCCGTGCGTGAACGCGGCCAGAGACATGTGTCGGTCACGCTCGGCGACTAATGGACAAAGCCCATCCGATCCCGACGCCGTGTCATGTGTCCGGTCTGCATCCCCAGACCACGGGCCGACAAACCCACAACCTTCACGTCGACTCCCCCGAGAGAAGAGTCAAATGGAACGACGAGGGCAGCCCGGTCTGCTGGAGGCGCTCGTATTGGACGTCGTTCGCCTCCACGAGACCTGGATGGAGACGGTCTTTCCCAGACAGCTCGACCCGAGCACGGTACTCGGCAAGTGGAAGCCGGAGACGCTCCCGCAGCGGGTCGCGTACTACCTGTGGGGCGCGCTCGGCGCGCCGCTCGTCGCTGCCGTGTACCCATTTCTTCTCCTCGGCTTTACAACCCGGTTTTACGCCCGTAAGTTCGACAGTGCGGTGACCCGACTCGGGGTCGTCGGCGTGATCCTCGCAGCCGCGCTCGGGTGGGGCGCGCTCACGGTCTTGACCTACTTCCAGCTCGCGCTCGCTGACGTTCTTGCGGTGGGGGTCGCAAGCATCGTCGCCGTCGTCGCCGCCGGGCTTGCCGCGGTCACCTCGAAGGCGGGCGGTCGACTCACCAGTGTCCTGCTCGCGTACCCGCTGGCGATGACCGCGTTGTTTCTCCCGCCGGTTGTCGCCGCGCTCGTCGCCCCCTCGCTCGAGCCGTACGTCCTCGACCCGAGCTACGCGCTCGCGGTCTGGATTCTTGACACGATCTTTGCCGTCGGCGGGCTCAACGAAGTCATCCGCGGTGCGTTCAACCTGGAGACGTTCGGTGCGGGAGTCGGACTCCCCGGTATCGGCTACCTGCTGATGTGGATCGGGATCTCGATACCGATCGGCTGGTTCCTCGGGGCGCTCGTCGCGCTCGCAGACCTCGTTCGGCCCGCACCCGAATGAACCGTCCCAGCGAGGTCACTAGCTGACCGTCTCTCACTCCGACTCGTCGAATCGCTCGCGTGCGGTCTCGAACGCCGTCTCCTCACGCTCTTTTGTTCGCCGTCCCTCACGCTCGGCAATCGCTTCTGGGTCCGGGCTCGCGTCGTCGTCGATCCGTGCTATCGATCGGTGCACTTTGGTGTGACACCACCGGCACAGCGCGACGACTATCTCGTGCGGGCCGGCAGCTGCGGCGTCGTTCGTCACTGCGGCGTCGTTCATCGTTGTGGCGTCGTCTGTGGTCTCGGCGTCGCCGTACGAGAGGTGATGTGCTTCGACGAGCGGTCGTGCGTCCTCGCCCGCAAGCCGGACCTCCTTGAGGCCGCACCGCATGCATTCACGCCCGTCAGTAGTCGACCGGTAGTGCGGACACGCCCGCCAGGCCCCTTCGGGTCCGACATGACAGGCGTAGCCGTCGTCGCGGCGCGCGTCGGCGAATTCCGGGTCGTCGCCGGCCCGCGTCAGCGCGAACCGACATCGACCGTCGTCGGTAAGGTGGTCACACACGCCGGCGACCGCGTACGGGTCGTCGACGCCGACCGGCGTACCGTCTGGGGTTCGTTCCATATATCTCTCCGTTGGTCACAACGTGGCTCACACCAGGCTCGCGCCGTCACAGTCCGTCCGGCCGTACTCGACGTCGAGCAGCGTGAGAAGCGTGGGGGCAACATCGAGTAGGTCGGCATCGCCGACGGTCGCCGCCGGGTGGTCGATGAACAACGCGGCGTCCTCGAAGGTGTGCATTCCCGTCCGGGGACCGTCGGGTTCGAACACGCGGTCGCGTGGACGGAATCCGGCCTTCAGGTCGAACCCCGGGTTCGGGAGTGCGACGAGGTCTGGAGCGATTTCGTCGTGGTCGCCGCGAAAAGCCGTTTCGCGTTCGACAACGCGATCGATGACCGGCTCGCCGTTCGGTCCCTCCCACGTCTCGAGGGTCGCTGCGAGCTCGGCGCGGACCGTGTCGTACGCCGATTCGGGGACGACCCCGTTTGGCTCGCGTCCCTCGAGGTTGAGGTAGAATCGCCCGGGCATAAGCGAGTACGCGCGCGTGTCCCCGTCGATGTCGACGAGTGCGGTGTGGTCGTCGTCTCCGTACGAGAGCCACCCGGTCTGTTCGAGCCACTCGTTACAGTAGACATCGTACTCGAGGCTGGCGAAGCCGTGCGTCGAGCCGACCACGAGCGTCACGTCGTCCGCGAGTGCATCACGGAGGGCCGCGAGGTGTGCGTCGAGCGCGGCGTAGAAGTCGACGAACGCGTCGTGATAGCGGCCCGCCTCGCGATAGTCACGCCAGAGGAAGTGATTCACCCGATCCGGGGCGGTGAAGACGCCGACGAAGAGATCCCAATCGTCGCGATCGACGTACCGCTCGAACAGTGCAGCGCGTCCATCGAGCGTCTCGCGGGCATCCTCGAGGAAGGCTGACTTGTCATCGCGGTGACCGAGCTTCGCGTTCACCGACAGCGTGTAGCCGGTCGACTCGAGGTACGACCGCAGCTCCTCGGGGTGTGCAGCGGAATCGACATCGGGCGAGAGGTAGCCAGCGACCGTCCGCTGGAGGTCGCGCTGGGGCGGGAAGGTGACAGGGACGTTCAACACCGTCGCATCGAGGCCGGCGGCTGTCGCGCGGTCCCAGATTCGCGTCGCCTGGACGTCACGACCCATCGGCACGTAGGTGTCGTACGACCCGATTTCACGGTCTTGAAAGCCGTAGACGCCGGTCTCTCCCGGGTTCACCCCGCTCGTGAGCGCGGGCCAGCAGGCGCTCGACTCCGGCGGGACGATGCTATCTATCGCTCCAGCGTCGCCTGCGTCGGCGATAGCCGCGAGCGTCGGGAACGTCTCCGGCTCGTCGGCGACGAGGTCGTACGGAAGCCCCTCGATCCCGACGAACGCCACCCGTGGTGTGTCGTTCCCGCGCAAGCGGTCGAACAGGCCCATACCAACCTTGTGGGTGGAGCGAGGAAAAAAGGGTTGAGGTCGACGGCCGGGAGGTTTTTTTATTGCTCTCGACGACGAACGAGCGATGGACTCAACACGCGCGCTCCTCGTCGACGCGTTCACTACGGAGCCGCTCGCCGGCAACGTGGCCGGTGTCGTTCCCGACGCAACCGGGCTCTCAGACGACCAGTTGGCTCGGATAGCCGCCGAGTTGGGGGCGTCGGAGACGGCGTTCATAACGCCTGCAGCGGCGGCCGACGGCATCGAGACCGGCTACCGCGTTCGGTACTTCACGCCGAGCGCGGAGGTCGACCTCTGTGGGCACGCCACCGTCGCGGCGTTCGCCGTCCGCTTCGACGACGGCGCGGTCGACGCCGGCGAGCACCCGATCCACACGAACGCCGGGACATTCACCGTCCGCGTGACCGACACGGGGCGTGTCTGGATGCGTCAAGATGTACCCCGTGTCACCCCCGTCGACGTCGACCTCGATCGGTTCGCGGCGGCGCTCGGCATCGACGCGGCTGCCCTCCGTGATGTCGGCGCGGACCTCCCAGTTGCGGTCGCCTCGACCGGACTGCCGTTTCTCGTCGTCCCGGTCAACTTCCTCGAACGACTCACCGATGCTGACCCGGACCACGCCGCCATCGAGGCGCTCTCGGACGAATTCGACGTCGCTGGGGTGTACGCGTTCACCTTCGACACGCTGTCAGCGTCGGCGACGCTCCACGGTCGGGCCTTCGCCCCGGCGGTCGGGGTGCCGGAGGATCCTGTGACGGGCACGGCGAGTGGCGCGGCCGCCGGGTACCTTCGAGCTGTCGGCGCGTTCGACGGCGACCCACCGGACGAGTTCGTCTTCGAACAGGGACACATCCTCGACCGGCCCGGCCGCGTCTACGTTCGACTGGCCGAGCCGACCGACGCTGCGGCCGACGACGCGGTGCACGTGAGCGTCGGCGGGGATGCCGTGATCGCCCTCGATGCCGCGCTCCGTGTCCCGCCCGCGGCAGACGACGACGACATCGTCGAGGCGTGAACCAGCGGCGGACGACGAATGAGGATCACCAGCGGAGGGCGACGATCGACGATCACCGAACGATGCCGTCCGCACCGTCCGACTCGACACGCTCGGTCGACCGCGGAAACACGGAGACGTCGCGACCGTCGAACGCGACCTGAACCCGGTCGTCCACGGCCAGCCCACACCGGGTACACTCGGCCGTTAGCGTCGGCGGTGAATCGGCCGCTCGCGGCGTCTCTGTGTCCCTGTCGATAGACGTCGCCGAATCGAGGCTCACATGCACGTCGTATCGGCTTCCGGCGTCTGCGACGCGTTCGACGGTCCCGCCGAGCGAGACAGTCGTGTCGCGAGTCGTATTCGGACCATCGTCCTCGGCGTCGTGGTCGCCCCCGTTTTGATCGCCCGTACCGTGGTCGTCGCCGATACCCGCCGCGGCGACGCGAACGGCCTCCGGTCGCACATGCACGAGAGCCTGGTCGGTCCTCAGTGACGCGTCGGGAACGACGAATTCCGCCTCGCCGATGGCGACGCGAACGAGGTCGGTCTCGTCGCCACTCCCGGTGCCTCCGAGAGCGCGGTCGACACCGTCGTCGACAACTCGTCCGGCAAGCTCGTTTGACCGGCCGAGAAACCGGGCGGTGAACCGGTTCGGTGGCGACTCGTACAGCGCCCGTGGCGTGCCGGTCGCGGCCACCGTCCCGTCACGCATGACGACGAGTCGGTCGGCGACCGCCATGGCGTCGGCCTGGTCGTGCGTCACGAACAACGTCGTTACGCCCGTCGTCCGCTGAATCCGTACGATCTCGTCGCGAAGCCGCACACGGAGCCGCCTGTCGAGTGCGGACAGCGGCTCGTCAAGCACCAACACGTCGGGCTCCGGAGCGAGCGCGCGGGCGAGTTCGACGCGGCGCGCTTGGCCACCACTCAGGGCGTCCGGGGAGGCTGCACGGAGGTGTGTCAGTTCGACGAGCTCTAGGTACCGACGGACCCGTTCCTCGCGCCGGTCATCGGCGACCCCTTGGGCGGCGAGGCCGTACGCGACGTTCTCCGCGACGGTCATGTGCGGATACAGCGTCGACCGCTGGAACACCACGCCGACGTCACGCGACTCAGGAGGCACCGTCGTGACCGCCGTCCCGTGAAGTGTTATCCGCCCGGCAGTCGGATGGACATGACCGGCGATTGCTTGGACGAGGGTCGTCTTGCCACACCCGCTCGGCCCGAGTAGCGCGATCAGCTCGCCGGGTGCAACGGTGATCGACACGTCAGCGAGCGCCTGGGTCCGGCCGTATCGGTGTGCGAGCCCGTCGACCTCTAGGGCTGCAGTCTCATCGCCGTTCCGGTCGGCGGCCGCTTGGTCGCGTGCACGCTTGACGTCAGTCACGCGTTCACCACCGTCGGGACGCGTGCGACACGTCTAACGAGTGCCAACACGGCAAGGGTGATCGCCAACAGCGCCAGTGCAAGCGGCACGATGGCGTCTATCCCGCCCGAGATGAACGCGACCCACAGCTGTGTCGGCATCGTTCGCGGGTTGTACGCGACCATCATCGTCGCGCCGAACTCGCCGGTCGCCCGCGCAAATGTGAGCACGATGCCGGCCACGATTGCACCGCGCGCGAGCGGGAGCGACACGTTGGTGAACGTCGCGATTGGTCCGTGGCCGAGCGACCGCGACGCCTGTTCTAACCGTTCGTCGACCGCGGCGAACCCGGCACGTGCGGTGATGACGACGAACGGGGCAGCGACGAACGTCTGTGCGAGGATCACGCCAAGCAGGCTGTCGGTGAGTGGAACGCCGGCGCTCGCGGCGGCCGCCCCAATGGGCGTGAATCGCCCGACCACACTCAACAACAACGCTCCACCGACCACTGGCGGAACGACGAGCGGGAGGATCACGAGCGCCTCAACGGCGCGCTTCCCGACGAACGATGCCCGCGCGAGAATGTATGCGAGCGGGACCCCGAGTGTGGTCGCGATTGCCGTCGCGACCGGCGCGGTGAGCAGGGAGTTGCGTATCGCGGTCCGCGTCGCCGGCTCAGCGAGGGTCTGCCAGACGGTAACCGAACCGGCTCGCCAGAGGAACGCGACGAACGGTAGCGCGAACCCGACGACGAGCAGTCCCCCGAGTAGTCCGGCGACCAGTCGCTCCGGCACCCACTCGAACCGCCGTCGGCCCGTCTCGGTTGCGAGGCTCACGGCAGCACCTCGGTCGGAACCGCGCCGTGTGCTCTCGGGAACGCCGCCACAGCGAGGCCGTTCTCGCGGAGCACGTCGGTGGCACCGGCGAGGAACCGGACAAATTGACGGCCCGCCGTCGGTGTCGCCGCGTCCGCGAGCACGGTCGCGTTGTAGACGATCGGGG
Organism: Halorubrum orientale; assembly: GCF_059623105.1. Lineage (NCBI taxonomy): Archaea > Methanobacteriati > Methanobacteriota > Halobacteria > Halobacteriales > Haloferacaceae > Halorubrum > Halorubrum orientale. The sequence goes on from NZ_JBSPSR010000001.1 coordinate 420,049, forward strand.
TGCCGGTAACGGTGTATCCGTCTGTGGTGGTATATGACGCCGAGGCGTACGTCTCTGCCCGATTGGGGTCCGCGAAGTTGTACGCGGGCGGGAACGGCTCGAATGGGAGGTCGTGTGCGACCGCCATGTTCCGGTAGGCGACGGCGGCGGCTCGGTTTCCGGTCTCGACACCGGCGAGCAACTGCGGCTCCTCCGGCTCCTGGTACACCCGCTCAAGCGTCGACTCGGCGAAGTCGTCAAGTCCGTGTTCGCGCTCTGCCAGCCGGAACGCCAAGACGGCGCGATACCCCAGCGGGTCGAGTGCGGGATCGCTGATCGCCAAGTCGCCAGCCGACACGTCGCGAACAACCTCATACCACGGATCGCCGGCCGTGAGTCTGTCTGCGATCCACGTGTTACGCCCGTAGGCGAGTCCGACTGCGTTCGACGCGAACTCGACGTCCCAGTCGGTGTGGCTCCCGTAGAGTCGGTCCCGGAGCAGCCGGTGGTCCGCACTCACCGCGACGTCCGGGTGTTTCTGGTCGTCCGTTATCATCCGCATCACCGCCGTCGAACCGTGATATTCGCCGCGAACCGCGGTTCCCGTCTCCGCTTCGAACGCCGGAGCGACGTGGTCCTCGAACGCGACTGCGAGACTACCGGCTGCGAGCACTGAGACGGCATCCGCCCCGTCTAGGCAGCCGGCGACTCCGACTCCACACCCTGACGCGACCGTCGCGAGCAGGGACCGGCGCGTTCGCGTCTGCATCTTGTATACGGCCACTTTGCCATCGGTTATAACTTGCTAGCATTGCAAATATGTGGGAACGGAGCCGATTTTGGTTGCGCGCCAGACGGGTGGCCTACACTTGTTCTGTGTTGTGTTATCGAGTCGACGCGTCGCCAAGCTCATCTGAGTTGTGGAGGCGATCGTCGAACTGCTCGAGTGCGTCGGCGACCGCCTCGGCGGCGAGTTGGCCCGTGTCGGTCGCGACTGCGACGCAGACGCTTGTCGGTGCCGTCGAGTCGATTGGCCGGCGGTGGTGAACGCGGACCGCCCGTACGCCGTCCTCGGTACGGAGAGATTGCCCGACGCTCGACGCGTGTGCGTTGAGCTGCTCAGACGGCGCGGTAGCGGCACGGTCGGCGGAAATCGCTACCTCGCCCGTCGCCACCGGCATCGACGGCTCGTCGGCGACAGTACGAACTGCGGCGGCGAGCGACCGCGGCGTCTCAGTCGGCGGGATCGTTTCGATCCGATTGAGTACACGCTCGTAATCGAGATCGTCGGCACACGACGCCTCGGCGACGACTGGCGGGGCCGTCTCGCGGCCGCCGAGCACGACCGTCGGGAGGTGTCGCCCGCTGAATCCTTCGACGAGGACGTAGTCGACGTGTGGTGTGAGGTCGTCGAGGACCGCGTCAAGTGTGCGGTCGTCTCCGGTCGCAAACCACCCTTCTTCCTCCGTGATGCCGACCGTGTGTTCTGCGCCCGCGGCGCGGTGGCGATCGGTGTCTTTCCCCTCGGTGTCCACGTCCGGCTCGTGTGTGAGGTGCTTGACGGTCGCGACGCTGCCACGATCCCGAAGTCGGGTCGTCAGCGCTGCCACCGCGGTCGTTTTGCCGGAGTCCGAGGGTCCGGCGACGCCCAGTACACGCATGTGCTCACTCTGTGGGTGGCCGACAAATATCTCGCGACGTGCGGTTCCTAGAGCGCTCGCGCGTGTCGACGACCGAACGTTCATATCGGTCAGCGTGTTACTGGATTCATGGAGTACGACCTTCCGCGCGCGGCCGGCCTCGTAGCGCTAATCATCGCCGTCGGAACCGTGGGTATCAGCTTTGGAACCCCGATGGCGCTACAGACGGTCCTCATGATGGTCGTCCCCTCGATGGCCGTTTTCGGTGCGATCGTCTTTGTCCTCGGGATGAAACACGGCGAGTTCCGCGCGACAAACGTCTAAGCGGCCGGCCACGGGCGACACCTCATGAACCGCGCTTCTTTTGTCATGACCGTCTGATCCTCGGGTATGCCACTCGGGTCGCCCGTGACGGAACTCGCGCTGCTGCTCGCCGGCGTCGCGTTGTTGTACGCCGGTGCCGAGCTCCTCGTTGCGGGGGCGCGGGACCTCGCGCTGGCGGTCGGCCTGAAGGCGGCGACCGTCGGCGTCACTGTCGTTGCGTTCGCGACGACCGCCCCGGAGCTGTTCGTCGCGGTTTTGGGTGGGCTCACCGTCTCGACCGACATCGGTCTCGGTGCGATCCTTGGGTCGAACGTGGCCAACATCGGGCTCGTGCTCGGTGCGGCCGCGTTGATTCGCCCACTCGACGTCTCTGAGGCCGCGCTTCGACGCGACGTGCCGTTCATGCTTCTCGCGGCGGCCCTCCTCGTCGGCTTCGGCTGGAACGGACAGATCGGGTCGGTGGAGGGCGGTGTCCTCTTGGTGACGCTCGTCGGATTCACCCTCGTCGTGTTGCGCCGAGTCAGACGGACGCAGTCGACGATCACGGCAAACGAGCGCGACGGCATGCCGGACGCCACGGTCCGCGAGGTCGCTGCCGTCGTCGGTGGGCTCGTCGCGCTCGTCGCCGGGTCGAACTGGTTGATCGCCGGCGGCCGGTCGTTGCTCGCGGCGGCCGGGTTCTCCGACCTCTTCGTCGGGCTCACGGTGCTCGCCGTCGGCACCTCACTCCCGGAGTTCGCCGCGAGCGTCGTTGCCGCCGCCCGCGACGAGGGAACGTTCAGCGTCGGCAACGTTTTGGGGTCGAACATCTACAACGTCCTCGCGGTCGTCGGCATCCTCGCGGTCCTCTCGCCGATCGACGTCGGTCCGGGCGTCCGCGCGTTCGAGTTTCCAGCGCTTCTCGCGTTCACGCTCGTCGCGGCCGGGATGATGATTCGCGGCGGTCGGATAACCCGGTTCGACGGCGGCGTCCTCCTCGGAGCGTACGGCGCGTTCGTCTACCTACTGGTGCCGTGAGCCGGCCGTCCATGTGCCGGTTCGGGGTTAAACCGATGGCTATTCGGGCGTCGCTCACGCAGTCGCGTCCGTGATAGCGATCGTCGTCAGCCGGGCCGACAGCGCCTCCGAGCACATCGGTGAACGGCTGCTCGCGGTCGGCGACTGGACGGCTCACGAAGATACGACCCGGCCGGACGCCGCGGGCGGCGGTACCTACTACCGAACCGACGGCTTCGAGCTTCGGGAGTTTGAGGCGCTCCACATCGAACTGTCGAACCCGACGGCCGCATTCAGCGGTACGGAAGGTGACGCTGCTTCCGACGATGTCGACTTCCTCGTCGTCGTCTCGCGACATGCCGGTGACTCTGGCCCGCTCTTGACCGCCCACGTCACCGGAAACTTCGGTCCGTCGCCGTACGGCGGCGCGCCCGAGACGCTCGCCATCGCCGCGCCCGGTGCGGTCTCCCGGGTGGTCGAGGCGATGGAAACGCACGCCCCCGACGGCTACGACGTCGGCATTGAGTGCACTCACCACGGCCCTACCGACACCGCGGTTCCCTCGTTGTTCGCCGAACTCGGCTCCGACGAGCCGCAGTGGCAGGACCCAGCCGGGGCCGATGCGGTCGCCCGCGCTGTGCTGGATCTCCGCGATACCGGCCCGGACGTGCGGGGATCGGACGGGAAGCACCGCCACCTTGTCGGCTTCGGCGGGGGTCACTATGCGCCGCGGTTCACCCGAATCGTCCGCGAGACACCGTGGGCCGTCGGTCACATCGGTGCTGACTGGGCGCTGGGTGAACTCGGCGACCCAGCCGCAAACCGAGACGTGATCGAGGCAGCGTTCGAGCGGAGTCGCGCCGACCACGCCGTGATCGACGGCGAGCGACCCGCGCTCGCGGCGGTGGTCGAAGACCTGGGGCATCGGATCGTGAGCGAGACGTGGGTTCGGACGGTCGGTGACCGCTCGCTGGCGCTCGTCGAGGCGCTTGAGACGGCCGTGGGGCCCATCGACGAGGGACTCCGGTTCGGGTCGGTCACTCCTGTCGAGGGGGACTCCGATCCAGCCGACTACGCGGCAGCGGTAACCATCCAGTCGTTCCCGGCCGCGTTGTTGGCGCGAGCACAGGGAGTCGACGCCGAGGCGACCCGCGCAGCCGTCGAGTCCCATACGGTCGCATTCGACACCGAGCAGGCTGGCACGCGCGCGACCGGATCGGCTGCGTTCGACGCGGACGAGACCACACCGGGATACGCCGATCTCGTTGAAGCAGTAGCGGCCGTGCTTGTGCACGGATACGACACGGTTCGCGTGGACGACGAGGCGGTAGTTGCGTGTGAGACCGCGTTTGACCCGGCGCTCGCGGCCGACCGTGGTGTGCCGGAGGGCCCGGCGTTTGGCCGGCTTGCGTCCGGTGAATCGGTCGAGGTCGACGGCGAGACGATCACCCCCACGGCCGTCTCGACGGAGCGCGAGGACCGGTTTCCGTTCTGACTCTCTCCCGTTCACTTATATTGGCGTTTGCCATTCGTTTCACGGATAGACCCCGCATGCAGGCTTGAGAGTCGCTGAAACAGTGGTATAGAGATCTATATGAGCAAGCATTTACAACCGCGACTGCAGGCGATCCCCGGGTTATTGGAGATTGAACCGACATGACGGCTCAAGTCCGACGCGGGTCGGACGATCGGTCAATAATATATACCTCGGGGTCGCAAGCCACGGTATCATGGACTCCATCGTTGAGGACGCCATCGACGAGGCCGAGGACGCCTCGGCGAACGCCGCAGACGGGGGCGGCGACGCCGACGGCCACGCCGGCACGTCACCACAGAGTGGAACGATGACCGACGAGGAGCTACAGGACGTTCTCAAAGACCTCCAAACCAATATCACTGTCGTCGGCTGTGGCGGTGCCGGCGGCAACACAGTGAACCGGATGACAGAGGAGGGTATCCGTGGTGCGAAGCTCGTCGCGGCCAACACCGACGTGCAACACCTCGTCAACGTCGAGGCCGACACGAAGATCCTGATGGGCCAGCAGAAGACCCAGGGTCGCGGCGCCGGCTCGCTCCCGCAGGTCGGCGAGGAGGCCGCTATCGAGTCACAAGAGGAGATCCAAGACTCGATCGACGGCTCTGATATGGTGTTCGTCACCGCCGGACTTGGTGGCGGGACGGGCACCGGGTCGGCCCCGGTCGTCGCGAAGGCCGCCCGCGACTCGGGCGCGCTCACCATCGCCATCGTCACGACGCCGTTCACGGCGGAGGGTGAGGTGCGCCGGACGAACGCCGAAGCCGGCTTAGAGCGCCTCCGTGACGTGAGCGACACCGTGATCGTCGTCCCCAACGACCGCCTGCTGGATGCGGTCGGGAAACTCCCCGTCCGGCAGGCGTTCAAGGTATCCGATGAGGTGTTGATGCGCTCGGTAAAGGGGATCACGGAGCTGATCACGAAGCCAGGCCTCGTCAACCTCGACTTCGCCGACGTCCGCACGGTGATGGAGAAAGGCGGCGTCGCGATGATCGGCCTCGGCGAGTCCGACTCCGAGTCGAAGGCGCAGGACTCGGTCAAGTCGGCGCTGCGCTCGCCGTTGCTCGACGTCGACATCTCCGGTGCGAACTCGGCGCTGGTGAACGTCACCGGCGGCGCCGACATGTCGATAGAGGAGGCTGAAGGCGTCGTCGAAGAGATATACGAGCGGATCGACCCCGACGCCCGGATCATCTGGGGCACCTCCGTCGACGACGGGCTGGAGGGAACGATGCGCACGATGATCGTCGTTACCGGCGTGCAGTCACCACAGATCTACGGCACTAACGACGTAGCTGATCCGGCCGCTGGCGCCGAAGACGAGGACATCGACTTCGTCGAGTGAGTTGCCGGCGGTGTCGGCCGCGGTGGTTCGATCACCGTTCGGGGCTCCATATCCTCCCGGCACCATCCCACTGTCCGATACCGGCGCCCTGCTCGACACCCCGACTTGGCGACGAGTCCGGAGACGACCACGCGACGCAGCGAGGATGCGACCGCACGCGACCGCAGACCGAAACGCAACGTAGACGCACGACCGCAGACGCACACCGACCTGCTCACCAACGCCCTCCACGATGCACCTCCAGATGACGACACCACTGACGATCGTACAGCTATCACCGGACCTCACGGCCGCGAGCGGTGGCTCCGGCCACAGGGGTCGCTTGACCGGTGCCGAACGAGCACGACTGCCGCCTCGACCGCTCGATGACTGACGACACGCCTGCCGAGGACCGACCAGACGGTGGCCGATCCGGCAGCGGCCGGTCGCCCGCGGTCCACCTGTTGACGCGGGTGGCGTTGCTCGCACCACTGTTGGGCGTCGGGTATCTCACGAGACCGCTCTGGCACGGGATCGTGTACGGAATCGCCTACTCGCCGTCAGGGGCGATCGTCGGCGGCGGCGGGATTCTCGCGGCGCTCGTCCTCTGGCTGCTTCCGCCGAGCGTGGTCGGTGCGGAGTCTGCGTCGTCTCGAAGTCAACTCGATGCGTTTCGGGCAGCCGACTCGCCGGTCGCGCTGTTGTTCGAACTCGAGGGGACGGCCGGCCGAAAGATTCGAATCTTCGCCGGCGTCCTCGGCGTCCTCGGACTCCTCGCGGTCCTCGTCGGTGCGCCGGCAGGCGCGTTCGAACAACGGACGCTTGCCGAGACGACGACGAGCGAGGCGACTCCGGTAGAGACGTTCCCGCAGGCGAACCCCGATAACCCGCGGGTCGTCCCTCGACGGGTGGCCGATGTGACGACGCGTGGGTCCGTCTCCTACCGCCAGTATCGGCTGGGAACAAGCGATATCGCCCGTACCGAAAACGGGTCGCTCGCGTGGTCGTACCCGATCCAGCCGGACGGGTTCCGCAACGCGCTTATCGAGCGCCAGCAGGGCGTGCTCGTCACCGACATGACCCGCATGGATGACCGGCAGATTCGGACGGCCGAGGAGCCGTTCATCCGCGGTGAGGGGATGATCCTGTGGCGGTCAGCTGACTGGCTGTTGAAGTCGACCGATTACTTTGCGCGGTACGACGACGACGCGGTCGAGTTCGTCCACGACGGGCGCCCGTACATGTACTACCCGAAGACGACACATCGGTGGCACCTGCTTCCGGTCCCGCACACGACACCGACGTGGGATGGCGGCGCCCTCGTCCATCCAGACGGCACGGTCGAGCACCTCACGCCTGCGGCCGCCCAGGAGAACGTGATACTCGACGGACAGCGGCTGTACCCGCTCACGCTCACCCGCGCCGAGATGGAGTCGCTCGGGTATCGTAACGGAATCATCAACCAGCTATCTGTCGTGGGCGCACACGAAGGCGAAGTCGAGGTCGCCGGCCTTCCGGCTGGTGCCGACAACGAACAGCCGTTCGTGATCGACCTCGAGGGCGAACGGCTCTCGTACGTGACCGCACTCGAACCGTACGGTGCGGACACCCGCGGGCTCGATGAGGTGTGGTTCGCCGACGCGGAGACTGGTGCGTACCGGTTCTTCAGCACCGGCGAGAGCACGCTCACCGGTCCTGAACGCGCTATGGGAATCGCTCGCTCGGCAGACTCGCGGACGAACTGGGGAGAGAACTTCGTCGTCACAGAACCCGTGCCGGTCACCATCGACGGCGACCTCTGGTGGCATCTCAAGGTTACACCGACGGACGCTACCGACGTGACCCGCAGTGTCTTCGTGAACGCAGACACCGACCGGACCGTAGAGATACGCGACGACGCGGCGGTCCGGTCGTTCGTTGGCGGGACGGTGACCGAAGATGACCTAACGCCGACGGAGGAAGCGGGCACGGATGAGCCCACCGACGCGGTATACTACGTGCTCGTCACCAACGCGGACGGCGAGGTAATCGAGCGGATCCCGGTTACGCCCGGTCAGGAGGCGACGATCGTTGGCCCCGATGACGAGCGAGCCCGCGGAAATCAGACGAATGCGAGCGGCTAGCAGCTGGACGCGCCGCATCAAAAGGTAAAAACCGTCTCACGACGAACCACCGCACAACATGGACGTCCCGTACGACCTCACCAGCTACGTTCGCGTGTTAAAGCTGGCGAGCACGCCGAGCACCGACGAGTTCCTCCAGGTGGCGAAGATCGCCGGCGCCGGGATCCTGCTCATCGGGTTCTTGGGCTTTCTGATGTTCGCCACGATGAGCCTCCTGCCGGGGGTCGGCGCGTAATGCCGATCTACTCGGTCAAGACTACCGCTCGCCAGGAGCGGACCGTCGCCGATATGCTTGCTGAAAAGGAGATGCCGGAGATCCAGGCGGTGATCGCCCCCGACCAGCTCACCAGCTACGTGATGGTCGAAGCCTCCGACGGCTCCGTCTTCGCTCGGATACTTGACGAGATCCCGCACGCCCGCGGCGTCATCGAAGGACCCGGCGGGCCGGCAGAGAGCCCCTTCTCGGAGGTCGAACACTTCCTCTCGCCGACGCCAGACGTCGAGGGCATCGCGGAGGGCGACATTGTTGAGCTCATCGCCGGCCCGTTCAAAGGCGAGAAGGCGCGGGTGCAGCGCATCGACGAGGGGAAAGACCAGGTGACCGTCGAGCTATACGAGGCAACGGTCCCAATTCCGGTCACCGTCCGTGGCGACCAGATCCGCGTGCTCGACAGCGACGAACGCTGAGGCGGCTGGACCTCGGCGGCTGCAAAGCGCCGTACTGGCTATTTCCTCGATCACTGTCAACGACAAGGATTTTATTCGACCACGGTGGATACAGATCCGATGACGATCCCCGCCGCATCCGCGGCACTTAGCGCCCTCCCTGACACGTTCACGTTTGCGTGGGTCGTGGCGATCCTTTTTGCGGTCGCCTGGGGCCTCGACGCTCGTGGCTCTGGGCTCGGGCGGTCGCTCGCGGCCGGCACGTGGGGGCTCTTCGGGCTGTTCTGGCTCTCGACGGTGCCGTACTTCGTCTTCGAACACCAGAGCTACGTCGAGTCGATTCTCGCGCTCGTTGCGGTCCCCGCCTGCGTGTACGTGGGGTACCTGTTGTACGACGGTCGCGCCTCGCTGTTCACGCTCACCCGGGCGGTGTCGATCATGTTCTTCATCTACCTCCCGTTCGAGACGATCCCAGCGCTCAGCCTCGCCGGCGTGGCAGTGCCGGAACCCCGCCAGGTGCTCATCGAGATCGTCGCGGGTCACACCGGTGCGCTCATCGATCTATTGGGATACGCGCCTGAGCGGGTGGCGAGCTACGAGGGGTACGAAGCGGCCTTCGCGTGGACGCTTCCCGACGGCCACCTGATGCGGATCAACGTCGTGCTCGCGTGTACCGGACTCGGGAGCATGGCGATCTTCGGCGGACTCGTGGCCGCGGTGGACGGTCCGCTTGACCGGAAGCTTCGCGCGCTTGCCGTGTCGATTCCGCTCATTTACGGGCTGAACATCCTCCGGACCACGTTCATTACTGTCGTCGCTGGCAACCAGTACATGCACTGGCAGCCGGAGCTCGTGTTGGCGATGTTCGGCGCGACGAACCCGTATCGGGTCTCGTTTCTCGTCTCCGACCGAATATTGAGCCAGCTGCTCGCGCTCGTCGCGCTGATCGGGATCACGTACCTCGTCGCGCGGCAGCTGCCGGAGCTCGTCGTGATCCTTGAGGACGTGCTCTATGTGCTTACCGGTGAGGAGCACGACCTGACGGAGGCGCTTGACCTCCCGCGAGAGCCGACGAACCGATAATACGTTACGGAGAATCGAAGAGAACACCTCGCGCTTCAGTGTAGGAGGATGCCACGTAGGTGGTGTGCTGGTGACTGTTGTATGTCGATACCACGCTTATGGAGTACGGTGGCGCGCGCCACCGCATATCGTGATCGTACGCCGTGCACTTGAGTGGGTCCAGCTCGGACTATGAGACGTGTTCGGCGACGTCGGTCGAGGAGATCATTCCGACGTAGTCGTCATCGACGACCGGGAGATGTTTGACGCCGTACATCGTCATCATTGCCGCGACTTCTTCCATCAGGAGGTCCGGCGTGACAGTTTCGACGTTCTCCGTCATCACCTCGCTGACGGGTGTCTCTGTCGTGTCTCGCCCCTCGGCGATCGCCTCGATCAGGTCGCTTTGGGTGACGATACAGCCATTGCCGGCGGTGACGACGAGCGCACTGATACCTGCATCAGTCATTCGCTCGGCGACCGCACGGATCGGCTCGTCGCCGCCAATCGTCTCGAGCGGTGTCGACATTACTTCCCGGACGCGGGTCCGGTCGTTTACGTCCATACCCGTACTGTCGGATCAGTGGGTGTTGTGCTTTCTGGTTTCTGCAATGACCCACGTGCGACGGTCGCGTGCCCGCGTCGCCGAATCACCTTTACCACTGGGGGTGTAGGTACGTGATATGTCGACTGCCGCCGCCGGCCTCGCCGATTTCGGGACGCGATCGCTTCTCACCCACGCGATGATGGCCGTGACACTGCTCTCCGGGTTCGCTATCGGCTTGACTATCGAGTCACAGCTTGGCTTGGTCTCGTTTGTCGCGCTATTGAACTTCACCGCCGGCGTGTGGGTATGTCAGTCGATCCACTCGCTCGGAAACACGGCCCGCGAAGACGAGTACGACGGCGTGATCGCCGAACTCAAACGCTATGTCGAGTGAGAGTGGCCTCGACGTCGCCCGATTTGGTCGCCTGATCACACTCATCGGATTCGTCACCGCGGTGTCGCTTCTGACTTCCGCACGGGTGCTCCCAGGTGATCTCTTTTCTGTCGCCGTCGTGGCCATCGGTAGTATCGCGCTCGTCACTGCAATCACGGGATTTCTCATCGCGGCCGGACAAACCTACGATGAGCAGGTGCATAATCCGTGACGCTGTCTCAATACCGTCACCTCATTGTAATCGCTGTCGCTCCAATCACTGTCGCACGACGAACTGTTCGGTGAGGTCCGTCGTCGACACCATCCCGACGACGACGTCGTCATCGACCACGGGAATATGGGTATACTCGAGGTGTGCCTCCCCGAGTGCTGTGATCGGGTCCATCGGTGAGACCGTTAGCACGTCCGTCGTCAGACAGGCCTCGACGGGAGTCTGGTCGTCGGGGTCGTTCTCACGGACGAGCGCGACAAAGTCGTGACTCGTGAGCAGTCCCTCGAGCCGACCGGCGTCGTCGACGGCGAGTATCGAGCCGACGCCCGTCTCGAGCATCCGCTTGGCCGCCGCCGCGGCCGTCGCATCAGGGTCGATCGTAACGAGGTCCGGGTTCATGAGGTCGGCGACACGGGGGTCGCCGGTGGAGGTAGTGTGCATGCACTCTGCTAACGCGCCCCATGATAATTAATCGTGATGGTTTGGTGACCGACACACTCAGTACACTCTCGCCGTGTCCGTTGTACTGGCCGCAGCGTCTTACTCCGCGTCCGCGACGAGCGCAGGTGGTGCGTCCGCCAGTCCGACGAGCGCCTCGGCTTCCACGTGGTGTAGGTCACCCGGAAGCACGAGCGCGTGCAGTGGGTCGCCGAAGTCGCGCGTCGCGAGCGCGGAGAGTCGGTCGGCGGCGACGACCGGGTCCGGTGCGCCGGCGCGGGCGACGACGACACCGAGCTGGTCTTCGAGGGGCCCGGCGAGGAGTTCAGCGGCGTAATTCGCATGCATGTACTCCTCGTGATCTGGGTCGGGACCGCGGGGACCGGTCCCGACCTTGATGTCGAGGTAGACGAGGGTGTGGAGGCCGCGGTCGCGGTTGGCCTCGATCGTCTCGATCACGCTCCTTGGTACGTCGCCGTCGCCGTGAGCGTACGGGAACGGGAGCGTCACGGCCTTCCCGAACCGGTAGTTCTGCAGGCCCGTTAGACTCGAGGCAGCTGACTGTACGGTGACGCCGTGAACAACTCGTGTGTCTATCCCTCGGTCAATCGCGCGCAACCGGAGGTCGGCGTGTGTGGTCGAGATCATCGTGTCGCCGGCGGTAACGAAGGCAACAGTGTCCGTCTCGGCAGCCGCGAGGATCGGTTCCGGGTCCCGTTCGACCCCGGTCCGGTCGCGAACCTCGATATCGAGCCCGTGTGCCCGCTCGAGGGTCGAGATATCGGCGCCGACGAGCCGACTCGTATACCACTCCGCAAAGATGCGGTCTGCCGCCTGAAGTGCGTCCCGCGCCTCGATGGTGAGCGAGCGCTCGTCATAGAGGCCGAGTCCGACGAAGGTGAGCATACGAGGTCTCGGCGGTCGAGCGGCTAAAGCGGCTCGAACTGTTGTGGTCGTGGGTCTCGCCGTTGCATCCTGTTCGTGGCACTCGGGCTCTCGGCGGACTCGATTCGGGTTGCCTCCGTCGTCGATTTGGGGGTGCTTCCGCCATCGGCTCGTGTCGTCTCAAGGACGGGTCATTCACGATCGTTTCATGTGAATCCATAGCAAGCCATAAGAGGTGACCGAAACAAGTTCGACCCACTGGGCCTTACCGGGCCAGGATCCACAATATGACTGACGACGAACTCATCTGGCGGATTTCGGGCGGCTCCGGCGACGGAATCGCCTCGACCAGCCAGAACTTCGCGAAGGCCCTGATGCGGTCGGGGCTGAACGTGTTCACACACCGGCACTATCCGTCCCGGATCCGCGGTGGCCACACGTACACGGAGATCCGCGCATCAGCGGATCCCGTACGGTCACGTGGCGACGGCTACAATTTCCTGCTCGCGCTTGGCGACTCCTTCGCCCGCAATCCGCAGGAAGGAGCCGTATACGGGAACGAAGAGATCAAACCGCTCTCAGAGAACCTCGATGAACTCCGCGAGGGCGGTGTCATCGTCTACGACGAAGGGCTGTTAGACACAGACGAGATCCCGAACTTCGACGAGCGCGTCGAGGAGAACGGCTGGCACGTCTACCCGCTTGACCTCCGCGGGCTCGCCCGCGACATGGGTCGAGAAGTGATGCGCAACACCGCCGGCGTCGGCGCGACCTGCGCGCTCATCGGTATGGAGCTCGCACACGTCGAAGACCTGATGCGCGATGCGATGCCCGAGAAGATCCTCGACCCGAACCTCGAGATCCTCGAGACAGCCTACAATCAGGTCCGCGAGGAGTACGATGTCGACGCCCACGACGTCTCCGTGCCGACCGGCGAGCACGACGAGACGCAGGTGCTTCTCTCCGGCTCCGACGCCATCGCCTACGGCGCAATCGATGAGGGCTGCCGGTTTATCGCCGGCTACCCCATGACGCCGTGGACCGAGGTGTTCACCATCATGAGCCAGGTCCTCCCCGACCTCGGCGGGATCTCAGAGCAGGTCGAAGACGAGATCGCCGCGGCCGCACTCGCTGTCGGTGCTGCACACGCGGGTGCGAAGGCGATGTCCGGCTCCTCCGGCGGCGGTTTCGCGCTGATGTCCGAGCCGCTCGGCTTAGCGGAGATGACGGAGACGCCCGTCGTCCTCATCGAAGCCATGCGCGCCGGCCCCTCGACCGGGATGCCGACAAAGCCTGAACAGTCCGATCTCGAGCACGTCCTGTACACCTCACAGGGCGACTCACAGCGTGTCGTCCTCGCGCCCGGCACCGTCGCCGAGGCGTACGAGCAGTCGCGACTCGCCTTCCGGCTCGCGTACGAGTACCAGATCCCGACGATTCTGTTGTACGATCAGAAGCTCGGTGGCGAGTTGACGAACGTCCCGAAGGGCCACTTCGACCGCGAGCCGAACCCGACGCTCGGCAAAACGCTCTCGGAGGATCAACTCGCCGAGCAGCCACACTCGGCTGACGGGAAGTTCCACCGCTTCCAGCACGACGTCGACGACGGCGTGACGCCGCGATCGATCCCCGGCCAGAAGGGTGGTCGGTTCCTCGCGACGGGGAACGAGCACGACCCGACCGGACACATCAGCGAGTCGGCGGACAACCGTGTCGCACAGATCGACCGCCGGCTTGAGAAACTCGAGGCGATCCGCGCCGACCTCGACACCGAGGACACGAGCTCGTACGTCGGTCCGGCCGACGCCGAGTACGGCATCCTCACCTTCGGAAGCCAGCAGGGTACCGTTGAGGAGGCGGTCGACCGACTGAACGACGCTGGCGTCTCGGTGAAGTCGTTCGGTGTCTCCGATATGCACCCGTTCCCGACCGAGGAGGTGTCACGGTTCATCGAGAGCGTCGATGAGGCGTTAGTCGTCGAGATGACCGCCTCCGGACAGTTCCGTGGGCTCATACAGAAGAACCTCGGCCGTTACGGCGAGAAGCTTTCGAGCCTGCTGAAGTACAACGGCAATCCCTTCGAGCCAAACGAGATCGTCGACGGCTTCGAAGCGGCTATCATCGAAGGCGATGGTGATGCTCCAGAACACCAGACGACTTTCGTCCCCGCAGCAGGTGATTAATCATGAGTACGTTTTCAGCGATCGGCGACGAGCGCGAGATCGACCGCGACGAGTACACCCCGAGCGTCGAACCGCAAGCGACCTGGTGTCCCGGCTGTGGTGACTTCAGTGTCCTGAAGGCGCTGAAACAGGCGCTTCCCGAGGTCGGACGAACGCCGGACGAGACACTCTTGTGCACTGGGATCGGCTGCTCAGGTAAACTGAACAGCTACCTCGACACGTACGGGTTCCACACGATCCACGGACGCTCGCTCCCCGTGGCGCGGGCCGCAAAACTCGCGAACCCCGGCGTCGAAGTAATCGCCGCCGGCGGTGACGGTGACGGGTACGGCATCGGTGGGAACCACTTCATCCACACAGCCCGGGAGAACCACGATATGACGTATATCGTGTTCAACAACGAGATATTCGGGCTCACGAAGGGACAGACCTCCCCGACCAGCCCGAAAGGCCACAAGTCGAAAACGCAACCGCACGGTAGCGCAAAAGAGCCACTCAAACCGCTCTCGATGGCGCTCAACGCCGGCGCATCGTATGTCGCCCGGACGGCCGCGGTGAATCCGAATCAGGCGAAAGAGATCCTGATCGAAGCGATCGAACACGACGGGTTCGCTCACGTCGACTTCCTGACGCAGTGTCCGACTTGGAACAAGGACGCACGCCAGTACGTCCCGTACGTCGACGTCCAGGACTCTGACGACTACGACTTCGATGTGACCGACCGCGTCGAGGCCGCCGCGATGATGCGTGAGACTGAGGAAGCACTGTACGACGGCACGGTGCTTACCGGCCGCTACTACGTCGATGAGGACCGCCCCTCCTACGGCCAGGAGAAGCGGCGGATCGGCGAGATGCCAGAAGAGCCGCTGGCCGAGCGCTACTGGGACGACGACTACGAGTGGGAGCGCTCGTACGACCAGTTCCTCGCGAAACACGAGTAGTCTGAGGTCGCCCATCGACGGGCCCTCGTTCTGTAGATCATCCGTCGGTGATCAGTCACCGAAGAATCGGCCCTGTACGGCCCATCATAGCCGATAACAGCCGCGATTTCGTGTTTGCCCGGTGCCTTTTCGGGTTCGCAAGGTATTTTTTCATTGGTGACAACGTACACGTATGAGCACTGTATCGACGGAAGAGCGCATCCTCTCAGTGTTAGAAGAGGACGCCCAAGCGTCGTGTGGGGAGATCGCAGATCGGGCCGACGTCTCGAAACCGACGGTTCGCAAGTACGTGAGTAAACTTGAAGAGGAAGGCGTCATCGTCGGGTACTCCGCCGATGTCGACCCGAAGAAGCTCGCGACGCGGTCGATCGCGATGGTCGGCATGGACGTCGACTCGGGTCAGTACGTCGCGGCGACTCGTGCGTTGAAAGGGCTCGACGCCGTAGAGGCGTTGTACACCTCGTCTGGTGACCACATGCTGATGGCCGAGGTCCGTGCTGAAGACGGCGACGAACTCGGAGACGTAATAAACGATCAGCTGCTCGCCGTCGACGGCGTCACCGCAGCTCACCCATCGGTGCTCCAAGAGCGGCTGAAGTGACTCCGGCGGTCGACTGTTGATGCGTTCGGGTCTGTCACGTCGACCATCCCGGACGGACGACCACACCTATCGACTGTGACTCACTCGGCGAGTTCGATTCCGATCGTGACCGTTTCGCCCTCGATGCTCCACGCTTCGACGAGGCCATCTGCGGACTCGGTGTCGTCGAGCCACGTCTCTGCTCTGACTTCGCCGGCGATGAGGTCGGCGTGGTCGTCGACTGCGCGGGCGACCGTCTCGTCGGCATCGACCCCGAGTCGAATGGCTGCCTCGACGTCAAGGTCGAGCTCTTTTCGCATCTCCTGTACGCGGCGGATCACGTCTCGGGCGTACCCTTCTGACTCGATAGCGGGCGTCAGCGACGCGTCAACGTAGACCGTGCCGCCGTCGAAGTCGACACCCGTGACTGACTCGGGGGGTTCGGCGGTATAGGCGACCATCTCGTCGTCAAGCTCGACGGTCTCACCGTCAACGATAAGCCCGGCCTCGACCTCCGCACGGGTGGCACCCTCGACGGCCGTCATTACCGCTTGGGCATCGGCACCGAACGCGGGTCCGATCGCAGCCATTTGTGGCTGTGCGCGCTCGACGAGCTCGTCGAATTGGTCCATCGCGGTCACCGACTGAGCGTTCACCCGGTCAGCGAGGAGCGCTTCGAGCCGATCGACCGCGCCGGCGACTGCCTCGTCGTCGGTCTCGACTATCACCCGCGACACGGGCCACCGAAGCTTGCGTCCGGCCTGCTGGCGAGCGTTTGCGGCCGCCTCTTCGACATCGCGGAGGACGGCGATGTCGTGTTCGAGTTCGGGGTCGCGTAGAGCGTCGTCGGGCTCTGGATACGACAGTGCGTGGACGGTAGTCGACCCGCCGTCAAGTGTCTGGTACATCCGCTCGGTGAGGTACGGTGCGATCGGTGCGAGCAGCCGTATCACCTCCTCAAGGACGACCGACAGCGTCGCGTAGGCGCCGCGCTTCGAGGCCGAGTCGGCCTCTTCCCACATGCGGTCGCGCACCGCCTTGATGTAGAACCGTGAGACGTCCTGGGTGACAAACGAGAGCAACTCCGTGACCGCGTCGCTGATTCGGTACTCGCTCCACGCGTCGGTCACCGCTCGTTCAACCGACTGCAGCCGTGAGAGGACCCACTCGTCAACGAGCGCCAGTTCGCCGTCATCGAGACTCGCCGTCGCGGGGTCGTAGCCGTCGAGTGTCATATACTCCTGTGGGAAGCGGAAGACGTTCCAAAAGATGTTGAGCTTGCCTTGGATATCACCGAGGCCGTCCCACTCGAACGCGAGGTCGACGCCCTGTTGATCGTGACTGAGGAGATACGTCCGAAGCGGGTCGCGCCCGGCGCGCTCGATCGCCTCCTCGGGCGTGACGATGTTGCCGACGGACTTCGACATTTTCCGACCGTCCTCGTCGTTGGCAAAGCCGTGCATGATCACCTCTTTGTACGGAACCGCACCGACCGCTGCGGTCCCCATCCCGAGCTGGGACCAGAACCACCCGCGGGTCTGGTCGTGCGCCTCGATGATCAAGTCTGCAGGCCACAGCTCCTCGAAGTCCGTCTCAGAAGACGGGTACCCAAGCGTGCCCCAGCTCGCGACCGAGGAGTCAAGCCACACGTCAAAGACGTCTTCTACCCGGCGATAGGTCGTCTCGTCTTCGACGATCGTTAGGTCGTCGACGGACGGCCGGTGTAAGTCGATCGTCTCCGGGTCGATCGACTCTTCGACGCGCGATGCCAGCTCCTCGCGGGTCCCGATCACGATCATGTCGTCGTCGAGGTGGCCCGGCTCCGCGTCTTCGGGCACCCAGATCGGGATGGGGATCCCCCAGTAGCGCTGTCGAGAGACGTTCCAGTCGGGGGCGTCCTCGATGAAGTCACGAAACCGGTTGTCCCGGGCCCACGAGGGGTGCCACTCTGAGGTCTCCATGTTCTCGATGAGCTCGTCTTTGACGTCGGTGATCGCGATGAACCACTGGTCTGTGACGAGCTGGATGATCCCCGTGTCACACCGCCAACAGTGACCGTAGCTGTGTGTCAGCGTCTCGCTGGCCAGCATGTAGCCGTCGTCGATCAGGTCCTCGACGATCGCGTCGTTGGCGTCGCGAACGAACGTCCCGGCGTACTCACCGGCCGCCTCGGTGAACTCTCCGCTCGGTTCCACCGGACAGTAGATGTCGAGCCCGAGCTCACGACCCCGTTTGAAGTCCTCCTCGCCGTGGCCCGGCGCCGAGTGGACGAGTCCGGTGCGGTCGGCCTCGACGTAGTCAGCGGCGTACACCTGCCCCGCTCCGTCCCCGTTCGGGTACTCGGCAACGTGGTCGACGAGTGGGTGGTCATACGCCCACCCGACGAGTTCGTGGCCGGAACGCTCAGCCTCTACGGTGTAGTCGTCGTACCGACCCGCAGAGAGGACGTCTTCGACGCAGGACGCGGCGACGTAGAGCAGCTCCTCGTCACCATCCCGCTCGGCGCGAACCGCGGCATAGGTGAGGTCCTCGTCGACGGCGACGAAGGTGTTGGCCGGGATCGTCCACGGCGTAGTCGTCCAGATCACGAGACTGCCTTCGCGCTCGGCGAGCGGGAATTTGACGTAGACCGAGGGGTCTTCGACGTCCTCGTACTCCACCTCGTTGTTCGCGAGCCCGGTCTCACACCGCGGACACTGCGCAATCGACCGTTTTCCTTGTTCGACGAGCCCCGCTTCGGCCACGTTCGAGAACGCCCACCAGGCGGCTTCCATGTACGTCGGCGAGATCGTCTCGTAGGGGTCGTCCCAATCCATCCAGACCCCGATCGACTTGAAGTCCTCGTCCATCGCGGCTCGGTTCCGCTTGGCGAACTCCGTACAGCGTTCGATGAACGCCTCCATCCCGTACGCCTCGATGTCACGCTTGTTTTCGAAGCCAAGCTCTTCTTCGACTTTCACCTCGATCGGGAGCCCGTGCATGTCGTAGCCGGGTCGGTCGGTGACCCGGTGGCCGGTCATCCGCTTGTGTCGAATGACGGCGTCTTTGAGCGTCTTGTTCCAGGCCGTCCCGAGGTGCATCTGCCCCGAAGTGTACGGCGGGCCGTCGACGAAAAAGAACGGCGGGTCGTCGGCGTGCGCTTCGACCGCCGCCTCGTAGGCGTCCGACTCGTCCCAGTAGTCGTCGACCGCAGCCTCGACGTCCGCGGGCGTGTACTGGTCGTCGATCTGCTCCATATGATTGAGTGTTCCCGCCCGCGTATTTGAATACGACGGACCGGCCGGCTGGTCTGGGTCACCTCGGACGGGGCGCCGACCACCGGCGACGGTCGCTCAGCAGTCAGTCGTGCGGTCGGCGGCCGTGAGGTCGGCGAGCGTCGCCATCCGGTCGTGTGTCGCACACGCCGCCCGGTACGTCGCGATCGCCAGCGCCGCGCCAGACCCCTCTCCCAGCCGGAGGTCGTGATCGAACAGGGGGTCGAGATCGAGCGCCCCCAACTGGATCGTGTGCCCCGGCTCGGCACCCGCGTGCGAAGGAAGAAGGTACGGCCGGACCGCCCCGTCGACCGCATCGGCGAGGAGCGCGGCCGCACCGGAGACCACGCCGTCGACGACGACAGGCGTCCGATCCGCCGCACAGCCGAGGGCGACACCAGCGAGCAGGCCGACCTCGTAGCCGCCGACCTGTCGAAGTATCGTGACTGGATCGACCGTGCTAGGCGCCGCGAGGTCGGCCCGGCCGAGGGCCCGCTCGACGATTGCCACCTTATGGGCTCGACCGTCGTCGTCAACACCGGTCCCCTGGCCGGTGACGCGCGCCGGATCTGTTCCGGTTACCGCTGCGGTCACCGCAGCGGCTGCAGTCGTGTTACCAATACCCATCTCACCGAGCGCGACGAGTTCGGCGTCCGCGAGCCGCGTCCGAGCGGTTTGCACCCCCGCCTCAAGCACGGCGATCGCGTCGTCGCGCGTCATCGCCGGTCCCGCGGCGAGGTCGGCGGTTCCACAGCCGATCCGCTCGTCGATCACCAGCTCGACACCCTCGGCAGACGCTATCGGATCTCCGTCGACGCCGGCGTCGACGACGACGACATCTGCTCCGACCACGTCCGCAATCGCCGACACCGCAGCCTCCTCGTGGGCGAAGGCGCTGAGCATCGCGCGGGTGACGTCTGGTGGGTACGCCGACACGCCGCGGTCGACTACGCCGTGATCCGCGGTAGCGACGACGACGGTCGGCGACGACACCGTTGGTCGACGCTTCCCGGTGAGCCCAGCGATCGCGACGGCGAGGTCCTCTAGGCGGCCGAGGCTCCCGGGCGGCTTCGCGAGGGCATCTTGCCGCGCCTGCGCAGCGCTCGCGGCGTCGTCGTCAAACGCGGGGATACGAGGCGGAGAAAACGACTCAGATCGCACGGTCAGTCGTCGAAGTCCGGGAGGTCGTCGGGAGCCTCGTACGCCGACTCCCAGTCGACGTAGTCGTCTTTGAGCACGTCACAGACGATCTGGCCGAGTTCGGTCAGTCCCGCGTTGATCGCGGAGACGACGCTCCAAGAGTCGAGCCCGTCGTGGTAGTTCCGTTCTTTCCAGTCTTCGGGAATCCCTGGCGCGTGGTAGCCGACGCGGTCGGCGAATGAGTCCCAGAAGAAGTCGAACTGCGCGATCAGTTCGAGCTCTTCGACGACGTGCCACGTGGACGGCGCCATCTCGCTGTCTGTGGCCCATCGGTCGAATGCCTCCTCCCAGGCGCCCTCGGCGAGGAACGTCTCTAGGTCACTGCGGTGGTACTCGTCGCCGCCCACCTCGGCGTCTTCGTACTCGTTCGGGTCGACGGACTCCAGTTCGGGTGGATCAGGCGTCTCCACGTCGAGTGTCATATCCCGTCTTCGGTACCCCGGGAGCAAAACGCTGCGGACTCACGACCGGGATCCGGTCCTTTTAGGCCGCCGCTTGGAGAGTCTCGTATATGACCGTTCGCGACCGTGCTCGGCAGACGGGCGTTGCCGCCGGGCTCCTCTGTGGCTTGTTGCTGGCGGCGCCGTACGCGCTCGTCTCGGGGTTCGACGCACAGCTCACCGCCTACTACGCCGCGGGCCCCGTGGGCGCGGGCGGAGTCGCGTTGTTCGCGCTCGTGAGCGCGGTGGTGTTCGCCTCCGTCGAGCAGGGGAACGTCGACCCCGAGGTGCTCACGGGCGTCCTCGTCGTGTTGGGTGCGGTGACGACCTTCCTCGCTGTCCTCTGGACGCTCAGTGTCGAGCCGACGACGGTCTTCGGTGAGCATCGTTGGCTCCAGTGGCACGCGCCCGCGGTGACGGCCGTCTCGCTGCTGCTCGCCGGGTGTGCCGGCGTCTACGCACGAACGTCTCTCGCGTGACGAACGGCCGACGGACATGCCTCCGGCGGGTACCGTCGCCCGACGCTCACAGCCGAACGAAAGGCCCTTATGTACTACCAGGCTAGGTGTATGTGGACTAGGTCGGGCGGTTAGGCCCCGCTCGTTACCCGTGAGGCAGTCTTTAGCGGGGACCGAACACCGGGCGCGTCCGGTCAGACCGGCGCGGGCCCCGAGAGCCAACATGGAAGCCTCGTCCGCCGGGGACAGCGGTCCGTGGCGCCCGCTCGAAGGAGCGGTCCGTCGCGGTTCGCCGGCGACACCGGGTCAGGCGCGGAAGCGAGCAGCCCATCACCGGACGCCCGTCGCTCGTCGGGTCGCGGGGTGGAGGAGGCAACCGGGATGCCCCGGGTCGGAACGCCGGGCCACCTCGGCTGTCCACCACTCATACAACATCTTTCGAGCGACGCGGCCATGTCAGCTCGAAGCCGCAACCACTTACTCCCCGTGTGTCGTTGCCGCACCCGTGACCTCGATACACGACCTCATCGAGCGACTCGAGACCGAGGCGGCCGCCGACCTTGACCCGGCGATGACTCCCGATGTCGGGATCGTCATGGGCTCCGACTCGGACCTCGAGACGATGGCGGGTGCCTTCGAGGCGCTCTCGACGCTCGGCTTTGCCGAGCAGACCGACTTCGAGACGCCGCCTGACGCCCGATTCACCTACGAGAGCTATGTCGTCTCTGCACACCGGACGCCCGAGCTCATGGTCGCGTACGGCGAGACGGCTGCCGACCGCGGGCTTGATGTCATTATTGCAGGCGCGGGTGGTAAGTCGGCAGACCTCCCGAACATGACCGCGTCGATCGCGTATCCGATCCCCGTTGTCGGCGTCCCGGTCCAGGAGAAATCCGTTGACTCCGTTATTGGGATGCCGACTGGTGCGCCGATTGTCGCCGTCGACGCCGGGAAGTCGTTCAATGCCGGACTGTCGGCGGCACAAATTCTCGCGCGCGAACACGGGTGGCTTGAAGACCAGCTGGTAGACTATCACGATGACCTCGTCTCTGACGTTGCAGCGACATCGGCGGCACTCCACGACCGCGGCCTAGACGGCTTCCGCGACGAATCGACGTGAGTGTGAACGACTGGGTTTGCTCCTGCATGCACTTGGCGGCCAGAGACGGCCGCACACGGCCAGGCTCCGCACAACTCAACGCTTATCAGGGGGCAGTTCGAACCACATCATGTTACGGAGACCTACATGAGCGATTGGATAGCGATCGGCGCCTTGGCGGCCGTCGGCCTCCTCATCCCGATCGGGATGATGACGGTCTCGGCGTTGCTCCGCCCGAGTGTGCCTGAGACCGGCAAGAGTACGACCTACGAGTCCGGCGAGACCCCGACCGGAGGGACGCGGATCCGGTTCAACATCCAGTACTACATGGTCGCGTTGTTGTTCGTCGTCTTCGACATCGAGACCGTGTTGCTGTTCCCATGGGCTGTCATCTTCCGCCCGGCCGTCGCAGCGGGTGTTCCGATGATAGACCTGCTGTGGCCGATGTTGGCGTTTGTCGGCATCCTCTCTATTGGACTCGTCTGGGCGTGGCGGACGGGCGCGGTGGAGTGGGCCCGCAGCCCCCGTGCGTCCCGCAGAAAGACCGAGCGTGAGATCAACACATGAGCAGCGATCAACCCTTCATCACCGACGAATCGAGCGTGGTCACGGAGACCCGCGACAGCCGTATGAGCGGTCAGGGAGACCGATTCAATTCCCGACTTCGGGAGGCGTTCGGCTCCTCGCCGTTCATCCTCACCAAGTTCGACAAGTTCCTGAACTGGTGTCGCGGCTCGTCAATGTTCATGCTCCAGTTCGGCATCGCCTGCTGTAGCATCGAGATGATGCACACCTACGCGGTAAAACACGACCTTGACCGCTTCGGCAGCGGTGTTCCCCGCGCTTCCCCGCGGCAGGCCGATGTGATGATCGTTCCAGGAACGATCGTCTCGAAGTTCGCCCCGCGGATGAAGCGGGTGTACGACCAGATGCCGGAGCCGAAGTTCGTCGTCGGGATGGGCTCGTGTACCATCTCTGGCGGCCCGTTCCAGCAGGGATACAACGTTATCAAGGGCGCCGAGGAGGTCATCCCAATCGACATCCACGTCCCGGGCTGTCCGCCCCGGCCGGAGGCGCTCGTCTACGGTGTCGCGAAGCTGCAAGAGCGCGTCGCTAACGGCGAGGCCGCGCCGGTGACAGTAAAGCCGTACGAGCTAGAACAGTTCTCCGATCTCGACCGTGACGAACTTGTCGAGAAACTCGCTGACCAGATCGACGACGACGAACTCGTCATGCGGTACAACTTCGCTGATTCACCATGAGCCTCGAAGCACCAGACACCCCCGAGACGGACGCGTCCGTTGAGCCGACGCCAGACGAACTGGCGGCGCTGCTCGGTGACCTCGTCGTCGACCGCGACGACCACCTAAACGCGCCGGGATTCGTGATTCGACCGGACGCAGTCCAGGAGACGCTTTCGACGCTCAAGACGGAGGCCGGCTACGACCACCTCTCTCTCGTCAGCGCCCAAGAGTACGAGAACCGCTACGAGTCGATCTATCACCTGAAAAAGTTCGACGACCCGACCCAAGAGGTGAGTATCGTTGTTCCAGCAGACAAAGACGACCCGGTCTCTGAATCTGCTGATGCCGTCTTCCGCACGGCCGACTGGCACGAGCGCGAGGCGTACGACCTGATCGGCATCGAGTACGATGACCACCCCGACCTCCGGCGAATCCTGCTTCCCGAGACGTGGCAAGGACACCCGCTCTCGATGAGCTACGATCAAGAGCGCCCGCAGATCGCCACGCTCCCGGAGCACGCGAATCCACTCGAAGATCACCACCGCGACGCCGAGTCTGACACGATGTTCTTGAACATCGGTCCACACCACCCGGCGACGCACGGTGTGCTCCACCTGAAGACGGTGCTTGACGGCGAACAAGTCGTCGACGTCGAGCCGGACATCGGCTACCTCCACCGCTGTGAAGAGCAGATGGCACAGTCGGGCACTTACCGGCACCAGATCATGCCGTATCCCGACCGCTGGGACTACATCTCGGCGGGCCTACTCAACGAGTGGGCGTACGCGCGGGCGGCCGAGGACCTCGCGGACATCGAGGTGCCGGAGTACGCACAAGTGATCCGCACGATGGGCGCAGAGATGTGCCGTATCGCCGCACACATGCTCGCGCTGGCGACGTTCGCACTCGACGTGAACGGCGACTTCACCGCGACGTTCATGTACGCGATCAACGACCGCGAACGCGTCCAGGACCTCTTAGAGGACCTGACGGGCCAGCGGCTGATGTTCAATTACTTCCGGCTCGGTGGCGTCGTCTGGGACCTGCCCGAGCCCCGCGAGGAGTTCTTCTCGAAGACCCGGGACTTCCTCGACCAGCTGCCCGGCTCCGTCGAGGAGTATCACAACCTCGTTACCTCGAATGAGATCTTCCAGATGCGGACGGTCGACACCGGCATCCTCCCCCCGGAGGTCGCAAAGAGCTACGGCGCGACTGGTCCGGTCGCCAGAGGCTCCGGCGTCGACTACGACCTGCGTCGTGACGACCCGTACGGGTACTACGACGAACTCGACTGGGATGTCGTGACCGAAGACGGATGTGACAACTACAGCCGGCTACTCGTGCGTATGCAGGAGGTCGAAGAATCCGCAAAGATCATCGGCCAGTGTGTCGACCTCCTCGAGGACTGGCCAGAAGACGAGCGCACGATCCAGGCGAACGTGCCGCGGACGCTCCGCCCGGACGACGATGCCGAGATCTATCGCGCCGTGGAAGCGGCGAAAGGTGAGCTCGGGATCTACATGCGGTCAGACGGGACCGACAAGCCGGCACGCTTCAAGATCCGTTCGCCGTGTTTCTCGAACCTGCAGACGCTTCCGGAGATGGCCAACGGCGAGTACATCCCGGACGTGATCGCGGCGCTCGGGAGCCTCGACATCGTGTTGGGTGAGGTGGACCGCTGATGGGTACCGCCTCTGTCCAGCTGTTCCCCGAGTTCCTCACGGAGACGTTCGGGCTCCCGGGCGTGCTCGGTGAGATCGTTGCTGCGCTCGTCGCAGCAGCGATCGTCGGCAACATCGTGCTCGCGTTTACCGGTGTTGCCGGTCCGTGGGCGAAACGCAAGATTACGGCCGCGTTCACCGACCGGATCGCGGTCGACCGAGTTGGCCCGTTCGGCCTACTCATCATCCCGGCATCGGCGGTGCAGCTGCTCGCGAAAGAGCTCATTGTGCCCGAAGGCGTCGACCGCCCGACGTGGGACCTCGCACCGACCGTGCTGCCGGCGTCGGCGCTGCTCGGATTCGCTGTCATCCCGATGGGACGGCTCGGGCCGGTGAACTTCCAGCTCGCCGACCCCGAGGTCGGACTAGCGCTGGTGTTCGCGTTCGCTTCTATCGCCTCGGTCTCGCTGGTGATGGCGGGATACGCGTCGAACAACAAGTACTCGATGCTTGGCGGGCTCCGCGCGGTGGCACAGAACCTCGCGTACGAGATCCCACTCATTGTCACCGCGATGTCCGTCGTGATCTTCGCGGGAACGCTCCAGATGAGCGAGATCGTCGCCGCCCAGAGCGCGGTGCTGTTCAGCGTCGCCGGCGTCGACGTGCCGAGCTGGTTCGTGTTCGTGAATCCGTTCGCGTTCGTCTTGTTCCTCACCGCCAATATGGCGGAGATCGGGCGCAACCCGTTCGATATCCCGGAGGCACCCACAGAGATCGTCGCCGGGTATCAGACCGAATATTCCTCTGCGTACTTCGTATTGTTCTATCTGGGCGAGTTCGTCCACATATTCCTCGGCGGCGCAATCCTCGCGGTGACGTTCCTCGGCGGCGCGTCTGGCCCCGGCCCAGAGAGCATCGGGTTCCTTTGGTTCGTGGTCAAGATCTGGGGATTTTTCCTCTTCACACAGTGGGCCCGCTCGGCGCTGCCACGGGTCCGCATCGACCAGCTGATCGAGATCGGCTGGAAGGGAATGTTGGTGTTATCGTTTGCGAACCTGGTGCTCACGGCCGTAATCGTGGGGGTGATCGCGTAATATGATCGGACTCATGAAATCGATGGCGACGACGATGAAACACGCACTGGACGGCAACACGTTCACGGTGAAGTACCCGGAGGAGGCGCCGGACGTGAGTCCGCGCTTCCGGGGCGTCCACAAGTTCAGCCAGGAGCGGTGTATCTGGTGTCGACAGTGTGAGAACGTCTGCCCGAACGACACGATCCAGATCGTACAAGACGACCAACGAAACGGCGAACAGTACAACCTCCACATCGGACAGTGTATTTACTGTCGGCTGTGTGAGGAGGTGTGTCCCGTTGATGCGATCTTGTTGACCCAGAACTTCGAGTTCACGGCGGACACGAAAGACGACTTCGTCTACAACAAAGAGCAGCTGAAGAACGTGCCGTGGTACAAGGGTATCGACCCGCTGGAGTCTCGTAACCCCGATCGCGGTGCGTGGATCGGTGAGGGTGACGGCGAACTCGATTACCAGTAGCGGCTGCCCCGCGCTGACGCGCGAGTATTCCGACGGTATCGCCCCGGTCCCATCTCGAAATCTTCAAAGGGCCGCTGAGTGGAGAGGTACACAATGGTTTACGACACCATCGCGTTCGCGCTGTTCGCCGCGGTGACGCTGGCGTTCAGCCTCGGGGTCGTCCTAGCGCGCGACGTGTTCCACGCCGCGCTGCTTCTGGGCGGTGCCCTGACGAGCGTTGCGGTGCATTACGTGATGTTGCAGGCGGAGTTCCTCGCCGCCATGCAAATCCTCGTCTACGTGGGCGGGGTGTTGATTCTCGTCACGTTCGCCGTGATGCTTACGCGATCTACCCAAGCCGACGACGCGGAGGTGACGAGCGGATGAGCAACGACGGAGCATCCGGGCGACTGCTGCCCGCGCTCGCGGTGACCAGCCTGTTCGCCATGCTGGCCGCGACGGCGCTCTCGGCCGGCTTCGGCGAGGCCACCGGTTTCCCGGTGGACGCGTCGGTCGTCCACAACGTCGGCTACGCGCTGTTCAACCTCGAGGAAGTCGCGTCGATTCCCTCCGAGGGCTTTCTCGCAGCGTTCTTGATCGTCGCCGTGGCGCTCGACGTCGCCGTCGACGGCGCGATCTATTTGGCGCGTCGCGAGGACGACGGGTCGGTCGTCGCGGCGATCGGCGAGGCGCTCACCGATGGGGGTGAACGGTAGTGGTCCCGGTCGAGTGGTACCTGCTCCTCGCTGCGGGGCTGTTCTGTATCGGTCTGTTCGGTGTGCTCACCCGGCGTGACGCCCTTTACTTTCTGATGAGCGTCGAGCTCATGATGAACGCGGCAAACGTCAACTTCGTCGCGTTCGCGCTGTATTACGGTGACCTCACCGGTCAGGTGTTCGCGCTGTTCGTAATCGCGCTCGCGGCCGCCGAGGTCGCGGTTGGGATCGGTATCATCCTCGTGTTGTACCGCAACTTTGGAGACATCGACGTGACGGTTCCAGCGGAGATGAGGTGGTAAGATGTTCGATGTGTACGTACCGACGGTCGTGTTGTTACCGTTCGTCTCGTTCCTCGTTGCGCTCGGCGCGGGACAGTACCTTCCGAAACGTGGCGCGCTCTCTGGCATCGCCGCAACGGGCGGCTCACTGCTGTTGTCGCTTCTGATTGCCGCCAGCGTTGCTGGGGGGCAGGCGTACAACGAGACGCTGTACGTGTGGGCTGCCGGCGAGCAGTTCACGCTCACCTTCGGCGCGCTCATTGACCCGCTGTCGGCGCTCATGCTGGTCATCGTGTCACTCGTCGCGCTCTTGGTGCACGTCTTCTCGCTGGGATACATGAACGACGAGGGTGAGGTCGGCTTGCCGCGGTACTACGCCGGGCTCGGGCTTTTTACGGCCTCCATGCTCGGGTTCGTCGTCGCCGACAACCTGCTCATGGCGTTCATGTTCTTCGAGCTGGTCGGCCTTTGTTCGTACCTGCTCATCGGTTTTCACTTCCGTGAACCCGGTCCGCCGTCGGCCGCGAAGAAGGCGTTCTTGGTCACCCGTTTTGGCGACTACTTCTTCTTGGTCGGCGTGGTCGCGGTGTTCGCAACGTTCGGGACGGCAGCGTTCGCCGGTGAGGGATCGTTCCCGGCACTCGCTGAGGCGGCGCTAGCGGGCTCAACGACGGTGTGGACGCCTGGTGGCCTGGAGGTACAGACGTGGTTCACCGCCGTCGGGTTGCTCGTACTTGGTGGTGTCGTCGGGAAGTCTGCACAGTTCCCGCTGCACACGTGGCTGCCCGATGCGATGGAGGGCCCGACGCCCGTCTCTGCGCTGATCCACGCGGCCACGATGGTCGCGGCTGGCGTCTACCTCGTTGCACGGATGTACGGCTTCTATGCCCTGACGCCGACGACGCTCGCGGTCATCGCCTTCGTCGGCGGGTTCACCGCGCTGTTCGCGGCGACGATGGGCGTAGTGAAAGATGAGCTAAAGCAGGTACTCGCGTACTCAACTATTTCACAGTACGGATACATGATGCTCGCGCTTGGCGCGGGCGGGTACGTGGCCGCGGTGTTCCACCTCACCACCCACGCCTTTTTCAAGGCGCTGTTGTTCCTCGGTGCAGGGTCCGTGATCATCGCGATGCATCACAACGAGAACATGTGGGACATGGGTGGGCTGCGCTCGAAGCTGCCCGTCACCTACTACACGTTCCTTGCGGGCTCGCTCGCGCTCGCCGGGATCTTCCCCTTCGCCGGTTTCTGGTCGAAAGACGAGGTGCTCTACGAGGCGCTCGTTCACGGATTGAACGATCCGCTGCTGCTCGGCGGCTACGTCATGGGGTTGCTCGCGGTGCCGGTCACCGCCTTCTACACGTTCCGAATGGTGTTTTTGACCTTCCACGGTGAGCCTCGCTCGGAGACCGCTCGTTCCCCCGAGTCCGTTCGCTGGAACGTGAAGGGCCCGCTGTCGGTGCTCGGCACGCTCGCTGTCGTGACCGGCTTCATCAACATGGTGCCCGTACAGAAGGTGCTCGGGCTCGAGGGCATCGACTACCTCCACCGATGGCTCGACAACGAGTGGGGTGGCATCGCCGGCCTCTCCTCACACCACTACGCAGAGGTCGGGCCCTACAGCAGTGCGTACCTCGTCGGCGGTGAGGCTGGGACCGTACTCGTCGGCGCGGCGGTCTCACTCGGGCTCGCACTGACCGGGCTTGGGGTCGCCTGGCGCCTGTATGACGTGCCGACGCCGACAGAACACACCGCCGCACTCGGCGGCATCAAAGCCGTGTTGTACAACAACTACT
The DNA here is from genome assembly GCF_059623105.1 of Halorubrum orientale. Classification (NCBI taxonomy): domain Archaea; kingdom Methanobacteriati; phylum Methanobacteriota; class Halobacteria; order Halobacteriales; family Haloferacaceae; genus Halorubrum; species Halorubrum orientale. The sequence continues at coordinate 449,564 of NZ_JBSPSR010000001.1, forward strand.
ACCTCGACGAACTGCAAGTCTGGCTCGCGTATCGAATCGAAGACATCGCCGGCGGTGCCGACACCGTCGACCAAGGGATCATCGACGGCGTCGTCAACGGCGTCTCGTCGGTGAGTCTCGCCGGCGGAAGTCGGGTGCGCCGGATCCAGACCGGGCTGGTCTCTGAGTACGCCGCCATGCTCACGCTGGGGCTGCTCGCGTTATTGGTCGTGCTCGGCCTCAATGGGGGGTGGTTCCTGTGATACTCGAGGCGCTGATCGGGTTCACGTTCCTCGCCGCGCTGGTCGTGCTCGTCACACCCGATGCATGGGCCAGCCGGCTCGCGGCCGCAGTGAGTCTCGTCCCGTTCGCGGGCGCGCTCTACGCGTGGTCGCAGTTCGACGGCGCCGGTAACGCGCTCACTGGCGGGACAATCGCCTTCGAGTCACGGGTCGAGTGGATCGAGGTCGGCGGCCGCACGGTGTCGTGGTTCGTCGGGCTTGACGGGATCAGTCTCCCGCTCGTCGTGCTCACCACGTTCCTCGTGCCGCTCGCCATCCTAAGCGCGTGGACGCCGATCGACGAACGCCAGAGCCAGTTTTACGGTCTGATGTTGTTCATGGAGGCTAATCTCCTCGGCGTGTTTACCGCACTCGACTTCTTCGTCTGGTTCATCTTCTGGGAGGCGGTCCTCGTGCCGATGTATTTCCTTATCGGTATCTGGGGTGGGCCGCGCCGGAAGTACGCTGCGATCAAGTTCTTCGTGTACACGAATGCAGCCTCGCTGCTGATGTTCATCGGGTTCACCACGCTCACGTTCGCGCTCGGTGATTCGGTACGTTCGTTCGGCCTTCCAGAGATTACGGGCGCCATCGCGGCAGGTGAACTCTCCACGTGGTTCGGAATCGCTCCCGGAACGATCGCGATGGGGGCGTTCCTCGCGATGTTCGCCGGCTTCGCGGTGAAGGTACCGGTCGTTCCTGTCCACACGTGGCTGCCGGACGCTCACGTTGAGGCGCCGACGCCGGTGTCGGTGCTGCTCGCCGGTGTCCTGTTGAAGATGGGGACGTACGCGCTGTTGCGGTACAATTTCACAATGTTACCCGACCAGGCCGCCGCGTTGGCGGTCCCGATAGCCACGATCGCCGTGATAAGCGTGATCTACGGAGCAATGTTAGCGCTCGCACAGAAGGACTTGAAGCGCATCGTCGCGTATTCGTCGGTCTCGTCAATGGGGTACGTCATCTTGGGACTCGTCGTCTTCACCGAGTACGGCGTCGGCGGCGCGACGTTCCAGATGGTCGCTCACGGACTCATCTCCGGACTGATGTTCATGGCTGTTGGGGTCGTGTACAACGCGACGCACACGCGAATGGTCGGCGACATGGCCGGGATGGCAGACCGCATGCCGATCACCGTCGGCATCCTCGTCGCCGGAGCGTTCGGGTACATGGGACTGCCGCTTATGGCCGGCTTCGCGGGTGAGTTCTTCATCTTCGTCGGCTCGTTTGGGGCCCCCTCGCTCCCATACGCTCCGGTGTTCACTGCGCTTGCGATGTTTGGCATCGTTATCGTTGCTGGCTACCTGCTGTCGGCGATGCAGAAGACGTTGTTCGGACCCTTCCGGCTCGAGACCGACTACGAGATCAGCAGCGCGCCGTTCCATGACGTTGCCCCGCTTGCGGTACTGCTCGTAGCGATCATCGTGCTCGGCGTTGCACCCGACCTCGTCTTCGAGATGATACGAGACGCGACGATGCCGGTCGTAGAGGGGGTGAGCGCCAATGTATGAGACGCTACCGGCGTGGGCGTCGCTCTCGCCAGCGCTCTTGTTAGGGCTCGCCGGACTCGCGCTGTTGTTAGTCGATACGATTCGACCGAACAAGCGGTCGAACACCATGCTCGCTGTCGTCGGGACCGTTGGCGCGCTGGCGTCGCTCACGGTCACCGTGTGGTTCGTCGTCGCCGAGGTCGGTCACGCCGACACCGGTGGGGCGGTCACGCTGTTCGCGGACGCGGTCAAAGTCGACACAATGTCGTTGTTTTTCACCGCGATATTCGCGTCGGTGACGGCACTCGTCGTCGTTGCTGCACACGACTACTTCGACGACCACACGCATCCGGCGGCGTTCTACTCACTCACGCTGTTCGCGGCGACGGGCATGTCACTGCTCGCAGTCGCGAACTCGCTCGCGGTCGTGTTCGTTGCCCTGGAGATGGTGTCGTTGCCGTCGTACGCGCTCGTCGCGTTCTTGAAGTCGAACCGCGGGAGCGTTGAGGCCGGCTTGAAGTACTTCCTCGTCGGCGCGCTCTCTTCTGCGGTGTTCCTCTTCGGCATCTCACTGGTGTACGCGGCGACTGGGTCGCTCGTTTTCTCGGGGGTCGCCGCGGGCATCGGCTCGGTCGGTGATCTCGCTGGCATCGCTGGTGTCGGCATCGTGATGATCATCGGCGGTGTCGCGTTCAAGACCGCCTCCGTGCCGTTCCACTTCTGGGCGCCAGAGGCGTACGAGGGTGCGCCCGCACCCGTGAGTGCGTTCCTCTCGTCGGCATCGAAGGCGGCTGGGTTCGTGGTCGCCTTCCGTGTCTTTACGGAGGCGTTCCCGATCGGCGCGTCGCTGGCGGCGAACATCGACTGGGTGCTCGCGTTCGGTGTGCTCGCCGCGGTGACGATGACGCTTGGGAACTTCGCGGCGGCCGTTCAAGAGGAGGTCAAACGGATGCTCGCGTACTCGTCGATCGGGCACGCGGGGTACGCACTCATCGGGCTGGCAGCACTCTCTGCGGGCGGCAGTGGTAACCACGCGGTGATGGGTGCCGCAATGGCACACCTGCTTGTCTACGGCTTCATGAACACCGGTGCGTTCCTCTTCGTCGCGATGGTTGAGCGGTGGGGCGTCGGGCGAACCTTCGCCGACTACGGCGGGCTCGCGCGCCGTGCGCCACTCGCCTCGACGGCAATGGCCGTGTTCATGTTCTCGCTCGCCGGGCTCCCGCCGTTCGCGGGTTTCTTCTCGAAGTACTTCCTGTTCTTAGGCGCGATCGACAACGGCTTTATTTGGCTTGCGGCAATCGGTGCCGTCAACAGCGTGCTCTCACTGTACTACTACAGCCGCGTCGTCCGGGCGATGTTCCTCGACGACCCGGCGACTCCAGGCGCGCTAGAGGCCATCGACACACGTCCGACAGCGCTGTACGCGGCCGTGGTGTTCGCAGCGGTCGCGACGGTGCTCCTCTTGCCCGGCTTCGGGCCTGTCATCGAGACGGCCGAGGCGGCGGCCGCGGCGCTCTTTTAATCGCGGTCTGTTGATCCGCAGATACTCGTTTCTTCGGCTCGTCGATTTCGTATGAGCCGAACTCGGACGTATCGGTGTCTCGCGTGTCGTGACCACACGGTGTCCCGGTCGTTCGACGTCGCATCGCTATCGCTTCAGTGTCCTGTGTGTGCCTCATTCGAGCGCTTCCTCAACGAGACCGTCTACAAGCAGTTTGCGGCGTTTGAGGCCGAGCCACCTGCGGATCTGGCGTGGGATCGACTCGACCGACTGGAGAAGCTCGTGGTCTGTGAGCGGCTCGTGCGGTCGGATAAGACGCTTGCAGACTTCACCGTGGAGGAGTGAGCGTGTCGCGGTCGCGGGGATATCACCGTGTGTACAGTGGTGTGCCGACGAGCGCCGTGAGCGCGTCGTCGTCGGGAGTGACGGCGACGTATGGGTGGCCGACGGGGCCGAACACATCGACGACCCGGCCCACCCGCGAGAGCGATTCGTCGACAACGCCGGCGCCGATGGCCGGTGGATCCTCTCCGGGGGACGCGCGAGCAATAGCGAGCCCGCCCGCGGTTCGCACGACGGTTCCGACGCGTTGCATCGTCACTCGCGGATGACCCCGAGGTAGGCGGCGATCGCCTGTACGAGGTCGTTTTTACTGGTATCGTCGGTCCCCTTCACGACGACCGACCCGCGGGGTGTGTGCTCGCGAGAGTACGTGGTCTCTCTGTCGATCACCGCGTCGTAGCCGACCTGCTGGACAGCCTTCGCGATCTCGTCGACGGTCGGCTCGGTGACCGCAAGCTCCGTCGGGACACGACGGCCCGCCGTGCGCGACCGGTCGGCGTCGAAGTAGGCGGGGTACACGACGTTCTCGACCATACTACAGAGAGCGGACCGGCAGCGTAAGGCCGTTTCGGACCACGGCGAGTCGTCATCACCGGCTACGGATACGTCACTGGAGCCTGTGAACCCGCTGCCGTGGGCCCGCCTCGGAACCCTTTTAGACGAACACGGGTCAGAACATGGTAATGAGCGATCTCGACGCGGAGTACCGCCTCGACTACTTCGAGGAGGAGGGATTCGAACGAAAAGAGTGTCCCTCCTGTGGGGCGCACTTTTGGACGCGCGATGCCGACCGCGAGCTGTGCGGTGAACCGCCGTGTGCGGACTACACGTTTATCGACAATCCGGGCTTCGAGGAGGCGTACACGCTCTCTGAGATGCGCGAGGCATTCCTCTCGTACTTTGAGTCACACGGCCACGAGCGGATCGATCCGTATCCGGTCGCTGCGAACCGGTGGCGCGACGACGTGCTCTTGACGCAGGCGTCTATCTACGATTTCCAACCGCTCGTCACCTCCGGTGAGACGCCGCCGCCGGCCAACCCGCTCGCGATCTCACAGCCGTGTATCCGGATGCAAGACATCGACAATGTCGGCAAGACGGGTCGACACACGATGGCGTTCGAGATGATGGCCCACCACGCGTTCAATACGCGTGAGGACGCTGAAAAAGAGTACGCCTACGAGGGCGAAGTGTACTGGAAAGACGAGACTGTCGCATACTGCGACGGGCTCTTCGAGGCGCTCGGGGCGGACCTCTCTGAGATCACCTACATCGAGGACCCATGGGTTGGCGGCGGCAACGCCGGACCGGCGATCGAGGTCATCTATCGAGGCGCCGAGCTGGCCACGCTCGTCTTCATGTGTATGGAACAGGACCCCGACGGCGAGTACGAGATGAAGGATGGAAACACGTACTCGTTCATGGATACGTACATCGTCGACACCGGCTACGGGTTAGAGCGATGGACGTGGATGAGCCAGGGGACGCCGACGGTGTACGAAGCGATCTATCCTGACGCGATCGAGCTGCTGAAGTCGAATGCGGAGCTGTCGTACACCGACGAGGAAGAAGCGCTGGTTCAGCGTGCGGCGACACTTGCCGGGCGGCTCGACATCGACGACGTCGACGACGTAGAGGCCGCCCGCGGTGATATCGCCGACCGGCTTGATGTCGACGTCGACCGGCTTCGTGAGCTGATGGAGCCGCTTGAGGCGATCTACGCGATTGCTGACCACTCGCGGACGCTTGCGTACATGTTCGGCGATGGAATCGTGCCATCGAACGTCGGCACGGGATACCTCGCGCGGATGGTGCTCCGACGGACGAAACGACTCGTCGAGGAGGTTGGCGTCGACGCCCCTCTCGACGAACTCGTCGACATGCAGGCCGAGCGGCTGGGCTATGAGAACCGCGACACGATCCGCGAGATGGTCCGCACCGAGGAGACAAAGTACCGCGAGACGTTAGAGCGCGGCGCGAGACGGGTCGAAGCGCTCGCCGACGAGTACGCCAACGCTGGCGAACCGATCCCGACGGACGCGCTATTGGAGCTATACGACTCCCACGGGATCCAACCGGATATGGTCGAGACGATCGCTGCAGAACGTGGGGCAAGCGTCGAGGTACCGGACGACTTCTACGCGCTCGTCGCCGACCGACACGAGGAAGCGGATGGCGGCGAGACAGCCACGGAGCGTGATGAACGGTTCGCGGACCTCCCCGAGACAGAGCAGCTGTTTTACGACGATCAGGGCCGCACGGAGTTCGAAGCGGTCGTCCTCGACGTCTTCGAGGCCGACGAGGGGTACGACGTCGTCTTAGACCAGACGATGTTCTACGCAGAAGGCGGCGGCCAGCCGGCCGACCATGGGCAGCTCGTCCACGGCGAGACGACCGCTGAGGTGACCCACGTCCAGTCGGTCGACGGGGTCGTGCTTCACCGCACCGACGCCGATCCGGGCAAAGGCGAGATCGTTCGCGGCCAGGTCGACGCAGAGCGTCGCAACCGGCTCCGCACACACCACACCGCGACACACGTGATCGGCCACGCTGCCCGCGAGGTGCTTGGTGACCACGTCAGACAGGCTGGTGCACAGAAGGGGACCGACTCCTCACGGCTTGACGTTCGCCACTACGACCGAATCAGCCGCGAGCAGGCCCACGAGATCGAACGGGTCGCCAACGAGATCGTCCGCGAGAACCTCCCGGTGTCACAGGAGTGGCCCGACCGAAACGACGCGGAGGCCGAGTACGGGTTCGACCTGTACCAGGGCGGTGTGCCGCCGGGAACGAGCATTCGACTGATCCATGTCGGTGACGTCGACGTGCAGGCGTGTGCAGGCACCCACGTCGACCGTACCGGCGACATCGGTGCGATAACCATCAGGAAGACCGAGCCGGTCCAAGATGGTGTCGAACGGATCGTGTTTGCAGCCGGCGCAGCCGCCGTGGAGGCGACACAGCGGACCGCGGACGCGCTGGCCGAGGCGGCCGATGCGCTCGATGTGGACCCCTTCGACGTGCCCGCAACCGCAGAACGCTTCTTCGAGGAGTGGAAGGCCCGTGGGAAAGAGATAGAGACGCTCAAGACGGAGTTGGCGGAAGCACGCGCTTCAGGCGCGGCGGCTGAGCCGGTCGAGGTCGACGGGTTTTCGGCTGTTATCCAGCGGATCGACGGCGATGTCGCGGAGCTGCGAGCAACAGCGAATGCTCACGTCGATGACGGCCGTGTCGCGGTGCTCGGCAGCGGTCTCGACGGCTCGGCGAGCGTCGTGGTCGGCGTCCCCGACGAGGTGGGTGTCGACGCCGGTGCCGTCGTCGCTGCGCTCGCCGAGCGTGTCGGGGGCGGCGGTGGTGGGCCCCCGGACTTCGCGCAGGGTGGCGGCCCGGACGTTGATGCACTCGACGACGCACTTGCGGACGCCCCAGACGTGTTACAAACACTGAGCGAGGCGTGAACAGTCTCCATGCCCCGAGCGACGAACGGTGACGTCTCGCTCCGCTACGAGGTCGACGAGGGCCGGGTGGGCGACGACGAGGCAGTCGTGTTTTGTGGTGACGTTGGGCTCGGCGCCTGGCAATTCGGCTGGCAGCACGCCGCGCTCGCGGGCCCGTACACGGTCGTTACGCCAGAGACGCGGGGCATCGGCGCGTCCGACGCCCCCCCTGGGCCGTACACCGTCGAGGCGCTCGCGGCAGACCTCGATGCGGTGTGTACAGACGCGGGCGTCCGGAACGCCCACCTCGTCGGCTACGGGCTGGGCGGGATGGTCGCGCTCGCGTACGCGCTGGCCTCGTCGCGCCCAGCGAGCCTGACGCTCGTCGGGACGCCGCCGGCCGGTGACGCGTACAACCCTGCCGGCGTGTGGGCCGACCCGACGGATCCAGCAGCGGTGGAGGGATCGCTGACGGGACTGCTCTCTGCGGACTTCCGGGAGGCACAGCCGGACGCGCTTGCGCCTATCGTCGAGTGGCGACTCACGGAGGACGCTGACCGCGAGGTGTTCGCGGCCCAGCGCGCGGCTATCGAGGAGTTCGACCTCGTCGACCGATTACACGAGGTATCGACGCCCGCGCTCGTCGTGGCTGGCACCGACGACACGGTGTGTCCACGGACGGCCGTGGAGACGCTCTCTGACGGACTGCCTCGCGGTGAGCGGTATCTTGTTGACGGTGCACGTCACCTCGTCGGCGTGGAGGCATCTGCAGCGGTCAACGATCGCCTCACCGGCTGGCTGGCGACACACGCGAGTAACTTGTTGTAACGCTGGTTTCGGGACGACCGCTTCGACGACCGTTGGGCCACAACGGTTTTTAGCCCGTCACCCTTCCACACGGACACATGAGCCGCCTCCGTTTCGCGCTGTTGAACGCCGCCCACGAGGGCGAGAGCACCCGGCGGAACTTTCGTCGAGAGCTTGATGCCGACCTTGCCGAATACGACGCTACGAGCGGTCACCTCCCCGAACACACCGACTTCGACGGGCTCGTCGTCACCGGGTCACGCTCGTCTGTGTACTGGGATGAAGCGTGGATCCCCCCGCTCGTTGCGTACGTCGCTGAGGCGGCCGACGCTGGGGTCCCGATCCTTGGCGTCTGTTATGGCCATCAGGTGCTCGCAGAGGCGCTCGGCGGGCGTGTCACCGGCATGGATGACTTCGAGATCGGCTACAACACGGTCCACCATCACGGCGACGAGCTGTTCGAAGACGTCCCCGAGTCGTTCACGGTGTTTACGACCCACGGCGACGCGGTCGTGGACCTGCCGCCGAGTGCCGATCTCCTCGCAGAGAACGAGTATGGCGTCCACGCGTTCCGTGACGGACACTGCTGGGGCGTCCAGTTCCATCCGGAGTACGACATCGAGACCGCCCGTGAGGTGACCGAGGGGAAACGCGGGCGCTTGGGCGACCCACGGGTTGACGACGTGCTCGCGAATATCACTCCTGAGGCGTTCGAGGCCGCCTGTGAAGCGAAGCCGCTCTTCGACAACTTCGTCGCGTATGCCCGTGAGCATCGACAGGGCCAGAAGCCGGCGGCGGCCGACGACTGACACGAGACGGGCGGCCCGAGCCGGTCTCTCGCCGACAGCTATTTTCACAGCGGTCGTGTATACATCGTAATGATAGGTCGGCGAACGAAGGCGTGGGTCGCCCGGGCGAAGGCGGCGATCCATGGGTCGTTTGCAGGTGATCACACGGTCCGTGAGACCGCCGGAAGCTTCTCACTCGGCGTGTTCATCACGATGTTGCCGACGCTCGGAACCGGCCTAATCGCGTTCGTCGTACTCGGATGGGCGTTCCGCCGGATCAACCACGCCGCGTTGCTCGCGTCCGTCGTCGTGTTCAACCCGGCGGTGAAGTGGGGTGTGTACGCCGCCAGCTTCACACTCGGTGTCGCACTTCTCGGGCCTGTTCCTGGCGTTACTCCGGCCGAGGTCTCGTTGTCGGCGGGGCCACCGATACTCCTCCGGCTGCTCGTCGGGAACGTGATTCTCGCGGTCGTCGCCGCCGTACCGAGCTACGTCGTTTCTTACCGGCTGATCGAGGCGTACCACGCCCGCGACGTCGACGTCGTTGGGACGGTGACGGATGCGGTCTCGGGGGACGAGGACCAGCCGACTGGGCCGCCGCCGACTCGGTCGCGGGAGTGAACGGAGCGCCGGTCGAACACGCTTATACGGTTCCCGCTCGCATCATACATATGAACGTAGTCCCGGACACCAGTGCGGTCGTGGACGGCCGCGTGTCCGAACGCGTCGAGGACGGCACCTACGAGTCGGTGACGGTCGTCGTCCCGGAGGCCGTCGTCGGCGAGCTGGAGTCGCAGGCCAACGACGGGCTTGAGTCCGGATGGGACGGACTTGAGGAGCTCAAGCGGCTCGCCGCGTTTCACGACGACGGCACCATCAACCTGCGATACGTCGGTGAACGACCGAGCGGTGACGCCCGTTCACACGCCGCAGAAGGCGACGTCGACGCGCTGATCCGCGACGTAGCCGACGCAGAGAACGCGACGTTGCTCTCGAGTGATGTTGTCCAAGCGGAAGTCGCCCGCGCGAAGGGCATCGATATCGAGTTCGTCGAGCCGGTCACACGCGGGGTCGTCGACGAGCTCCCGATTGCGGAGTACTTCACCGACGAGACGATGTCGCTACACCTCAAGACAGGGACGAAGCCGCGGGCGAAACGCGGCTCGCTCGGCGATATGCACTACGTCGTCATAGAGGAGACAGAGACGTCAGAAGAACGGATGACAGAGTTGGCGAACGCGATCGTTGACCTCGCACGGCAGTCGGCAGACGGCTTCATCGAGCTCTCCGACGACGGGATGGACATCGTCCAGTATCGCAACTACCGGATCGCGGTGGCGCGACCGCCCTTTGCTGACGGCGTCGAGATCACCGCGGTGCGGCCCATCGCGAAGACGACCCTCGACGACTACGAGTTCGCTGACGACCTCCGCGAGCGATTCCTCGAACAACAGCGCGGGGTGCTCATCTCTGGCTCGCCGGGAGCCGGGAAGTCGACGTTCGCACAGGCGGTCGCGGAGTTCCTGAACGACAACGACTACGCGGTGAAGACGATGGAGAAGCCCCGCGACCTCCAGGTCGGTCCCGAGATCACCCAGTACGGCGCACTCGGTGGGAGCATGGAGAACACCGCCGACTCGCTGCTCTTGGTCCGACCGGACTACACGATCTACGACGAGGTCCGCAAGACGCGCGACTTCGAGGTGTTTGCGGACATGCGGATGGCCGGCGTCGGGATGGTCGGGGTGGTCCACGCCTCGCGCGCCATCGACGCGCTCCAGCGGCTCGTTGGCCGGGTTGAGCTCGGGATGATCCCGCAGATCGTCGACACGGTGGTGTACATCGACGCCGGCGAGGTCCACACGGTGTATGATGTCACCACGGAGGTGAAAGTGCCTGCGGGACTCACCGCCGAGGACCTCGCGCGGCCGGTGATACAGGTATCGAGCTTCGAGACCGGCCGCCCCGAGTTCGAGATCTACACGTTCAACCGGCAGGTGGTGACGGTGCCGCTCGGCGACGATGACGACGACCAGACTGAGTCCGGTGTCGGCCGGATCGCGAAACAAGAGATCGAGCGCGAGATCCGGTCTGTCGCACACGGCCACGTTGATGTGGCACTCCGCGGCAACGACGAGGCGGTCGTTTACGTCGAGGAGGGCGACATCGGAACAGTGATCGGCAAAGGTGGTGGCCGGATCCGCGACATCGAGAACCGACTCGGTATCGAGATCGACGTCCGTACTCACAGCGAGAAACCGACTGATGGTGGTGGGTCGAGCCGATCCACGAGCGGACCGAGCGGCGACGGACAAACCGCACAGGTCGGCGACGACCGGGGGTCGGTGGTGCAGCCGGAGATCACCTCACGACACGTCGTCTTGGACGTCGACGGAGGCGTCGGCGAGACAGTCGAGGTGCGCGCGAACGGCGAGTACCTCTTCACTGCGACGGTGGGCCGCGGCGGGGAGGTGCAGGTCTCACGCGGGTCGGCCATCGCCGAGGAGCTTGAGGACGCGATCGACCGCACCCAGACGATCACAATCGTTCCGGCGCGCTGAGTAACCCTACCGACGGTCGGTACGACCGGGTTCCACGATCGTCGTACTCGGTCCTTGTCGAAAGATAACGCTTTTTTGACGGTGGTCGGAAGAGTAGCGCATGTCGAACGAGTTGAAACGCGGGCTGGAGGGCGTTCTCGTCGCCGAGTCGGAGCTCAGTCACGTCGACGGGGAGGCTGGGAGGCTCGTCTACCGCGGGCATGACATCGAGGCGCTGGCACGCGGCGCGACCTACGAGGAGGTCCTGTATCTGCTGTGGCACGGCGCGCTGCCGACGCGCGCCGAGCTCGACTCGTTCGCCGACGCGCTCGCCGCAGAGCGGGCCGTCGACGAGAACGTGCTCACGACCGTTCGCCGGCTCGGCGACGTCGACGAAAAGCCAATGGCCGCCCTCCGCACCGCGGTCTCGATGCTCTCTGCGTACGACGACACTGCGAGCGAAGACGACGGCGACGTGCTCGCCGAGGGTGCCCGGATAACCGCGAAGATCCCTACCATCCTCGCGGCGTTCGACCGGGCTCGACGGGGTGAGTCGCCCCTCGAACCGGACCCGTCACACTCACACGCCGGTGACTTCCTCCGAATGCTCACCGGTACGGCGCCCGACGACGTGAGTGAGGAGACCTTTGATATGGCGCTGACGCTGCACGCCGACCACGGGCTGAACGCCTCGACGTTCACCGCGCTCGTTATCGGCTCGACGATGGCTGACGTCTATGCAGCCGTCACCGGCGGCATCGGGGCGCTTTCGGGTTCACTTCACGGCGGCGCAAATCAGGACGTAATGGAGATGCTGTACGAAGTCGACGAGTCGGGGAAAGATCCGACAGAGTGGGTCCGGGCCGCAACCGACGAGGGTCGCCGTATTCCTGGCTTCGGTCACCGCGTGTACGAGGTGAAAGACCCGCGAGCACGGATCTTAGCCGAGAAACTCGACGATCTCGCGGCCGCTTCCAGCGACAAGCGGTGGCTCGAGTACACCGCAGCAATCGAGTCGTACCTCACCGACGAGGGGCTCACCGACCAAGGAATCGCGCCGAACGTCGACTTCTACTCCGGTTCGGTGTACGAGACCATGGGCATCCCGATCGATTTGTACACCCCTATCTTTGCGATGAGCCGCGTCGGTGGATGGGTCGCCCATGTTAACGAGTACCGTGCGGACAACCGGCTCATTCGTCCCCGTGCGCGGTACACTGGTCCGGAGTCAGCGGAGTTCGTCCCGATAGACGAGCGATAGTAGACGCGAGAGCCCGCAGATCTCGCGGTCCCCACTCTCACGCCAACGTCACTACTGCTTCATTTTGCGATCGTGTCACCCCTGACACCGTATCCCAGTTCTCCAATGAATCCGAACAATCGAGACACAGCCTGCGGTGGCGCGCGCCTCGCAGGCCGCCGAAGCGTGCGTGCGAGGGATGAGCGAGTCGCCGGCGGCGACTCGCGAATCGGCTGGGGAGGGTGTGGCTAAGTGGTGTCCGGTGGTCGTGCGGTCGTGTTGATTGTACTACCACCGCCACATGCGTATGAGGGATGGTGTGGCCAAGTGATGTCCGGCGGTCGTGTTCGTCACAAGGTCACTTCCGACACGTACAGAATCGCTCCAGAACGCGTCCTCACACACGGCGTTGGGGTGTGCCGAACCCGACCCACTCACGCAGACGCAAACCGCTGCCGGGCGTACTTCGCGAGCAGTGGCAGGTCATCGAGGTGTAACAGTTTCGCCATTGCGCGCCTCTCACCGCGGTTGGCGCGAGCAAGTAGGTTGTCTGATGTCTCTCGAAGGTCGCGCATCAGCGTGTCGTATCGCTCGTTCGGCGCGAGATACAACAGCTCAGTGAGCAACAGCCGCGCGTTCATGCGCGGCGCGACTTCCTCGTGCCAGAGCTGATCGTACAGTGAGAGGTGGTCGGCGTCTTTCGGCCGGTCGGCGTGGGTGAAACAGCGGTCGATCGTCTTTGCGGCCGCGCGCGCGGACTTCATCCCCTTGTGTATCCCCTCGCCCCACAGCGGATCGATCGTTGGGACGGTATCACCGATCGCGAGGAAGCCGTCAGTGTGCATCGCACCCGGTCGCTGGATGTGCGCGGAGCCGCGGTGGACCTTCCCCTCGAGCCGCTCGGCGTCGGCGAACCGAGGGTCACGGTCGAGCCATCCCTCGAGGTAGCCGTCTATCGTCTGACCCGCCTCGGCGGTCTCTTGATGCCGGTCGTTCTGGATGTAACACACGCCGACCTTCGCCGTATCCGGACCGGTAGCGAACACCCACGAGTAGCCACCGGGGGCAATCTCGTGGTCGAGCCGGAGCATCATCGCCCGGTCTAAGTCCGCGTAGTCCGGGTGGTCGAGATCGACCCCTTCGAGCTCATACTCGATGCCGATCGCCTGGTTCTCCCGCTCAAGCTCGACGACGTCGAGTGCGCTCGCTATCGGGGCAGCCGGACCGGTCGCATCGACGACGACGTCGGCGTACACCGTCTCGTCGCCGGCGTACCGGACGCCCTCGATGACGCCGTCGTCGTCGAGTACCGGCCGTGACACGCGCGCGTCGAACCGATACTCCGCACCCTTCTCGCGACCGTCCTCAACGAGGAAGCGCTTGAAGTCGGCGAACTCGAGCACGGCCCCGGGTTGATACGACTCGTAGTAGTCATTTGGCGACTCTAACACCACGGTGTCGGTGTACGACATTACGACGTCGTCGGGAATCCCGAACGCCGACATCATCGACGGGAACGTCCCCGCCGTCGACTTGTTGCTCTGTCGCGGAAAGTCAGCTTCGGCCTCGGTCTCGAGGACGACGACGTCGTACCCGCGGGCGGCGAGGTCACGGGCGCACTGGGCGCCCGCTGGACCGGCGCCGGCGACGGCGACGTCGTAACGATCAGGCATGTATGATCCGTATCGACCCGGCTAATTAGGTTTGCCGAAATGGGTCGATACGGCGAGTGAGCCGCCCGATTTTGACGGATCGCGGAGGTCGGGATATCAGACTAGAGTAGCGACTAGATGGTTCTGTAGACACGGTCGAAACCGGCCGTGACCGTCCTCAGTAGAATTCGCGGACGAGGTCGGTCGCGTTCTCCGGGGCACCAGCCGGGATAGCAGACATATTGGCGTCCATACCGTGTTGTTCGGTGTACGGCACCGACGACTCGTCCTGGTAGACGACGCCTTGGTACTCCTTTTCGGAGTCGAGGATGACGTCTTTTGCGGCGTCGCGGTCGGTGGGGTCGTGGCCGGTCTCGGCGAGGTCGACGAGCGAGTCACGGAAGTAATCGTACGTATCGACGTCGTTGAACGTCACACATGGAGAGTAGACGTTCACAAAGCCGAATCCGTCGTGTTCGATGGCCCGTTGGATGATCTCTTGATGCCGCAGTGCGTCCGAGGAGAACGACTGCGCGATGAACGTCGCGCCCGACGCGAGTGCGAGCGCGTGCGGATTGACTGGCGGCTGTTTGGGTCCATCCGGAGTGGTCGACGTCTCGAAGTCGTCACGCGAGGTCGGTGAGGCCTGCCCCTTGGTGAGTCCGTAGATGCGGTTGTCCATTACGACGTACGTCATGTCGACGTTCCGGCGAACCGCGTGGACGAAGTGGCCCGCGCCGATCGAGTAGCCGTCGCCGTCGCCGCCGGCGACCATCACTTCGATATCCGGACGGGCGAGTTTCACGCCGGTGCCAACCGGCAGCGCGCGGCCGTGGACACCGTGGAGCGCGTAGCTGTGCATGTAGGTACCTATCTTTCCGGAACAGCCAATGCCGGCGACGACGAACGTGTTGTCCGGGTCGTTGCCGGTCTCTGCAAGCGCCTTCATCATGCCGTTCATCGTCCCGAAGTCGCCGCATCCAGGGCACCACGTCGGCTGCTTGTCGGATTTGAAGTCGGTGAATCGAATCTCTGAGCTCATGGTTATGCCTCCACGACCCCCGTGAGGGTCGACCGTATTTCTGCTGCGAGTTCATCCGCCTTGAACCGCACGCCGGTGTACTTGTTCACCCGTTCAACGCGGGTTAGCGCGTCGCGCTCGATCAAGTTCGCGAACTGTCCGGTCTCATTGCACTCGACAACGAGGACAGTCTCTGCCGCCTCGATCGCTGCCGACAGGTCCGGCCGGGGGAAGATGTACGGCACCGCGATCACGCGGACATCGATACCCGAGTCGTCGAGGATGTCGAGCGCCTCGACGAGCGCTCCCTCGTTCGACCCCCACGTGATCACGAGTGTGTCTGCGTCGGGGTCACCGAACTCGCGAGGACTCCAGTCTTCGCGCGCCTCTGCTGTTTCGACCTTGCGGTTCCGCTTGTCGACCTGTTCGACCCGCATGTCGGTGTCTTCGGTTCGCCGGCCCTGCTCGTCGTGTTCGAGGCCGGTCGACATGTGTGCGCCGTCGGCCGTGCCGGGGAACGCTCGCGGGGAGATACCGTCGTCGGTGAGCGCGTGCGGTTTGAACCCGCCGCTTTCGGTCTGGTGGTCGCTCACAGTCGACTCGTCGACGACGAATCCGCGGTCGACCTCGACGGCGTCCATGTCGAACGTCTCCGGTGAGAAGGTCTGTTCTGTGACCGCAAGCGAGAGGTCCGCCGTGAGGTAGACGGGGAGCTGATACTTCTCGGCGAGGTTGAACGCCTCGATCGTCTTCCAGAAACACTCGTCGATCGTGGTCGGCGCGAGGACGAACCGGGGGACTTCCCCGTGTCCGCCGTACAGCATGTGGTTCAGGTCTCCTTGCTCCTGTTTGGTTGGCATCCCGGTGGAGGGCCCAGACCGCATCACGTTACAGATCACGAGTGGGGTCTCGCTTGTCGCGACGAGACCGAACGTCTCGGTCATGAGATCGATACCCGGTCCGGAAGTCGCAGTCATCGCCCGGGCGCCACCGCGGGCGGCCCCGAGCGCCATGTTGACTGCTGACAGCTCGTCTTCGGCCTGCACCACGTGGCCGCCGTACTGTTCGATTCGGCCGGTGAGGTACGTCATCACGTCGGTCGCCGGCGTGATCGGGTAGCCGGCGTAGAACCGACAGCCGGCAGCGATAGCGCCCATCCCAATAGCCTCATCACCGTTGAGCAGGACGTAGTCTTCGTCCGTCGTTTCTAGCTCGTAGGGGAACTCGTAGTCGTACTCCTCGTCGACGTACGTACGCCCGGCACGGGCCGCTTCCTTGTTGTTGTCGACGAGCTTCTGACCCTTGTCGCCGAACCGCTTTTCTAACGCGGAGTCAAGGTTCTCGATCGGGAAATCGGCGACCGCACACGCCGCGCCGAGTGCGACGACGTTGCGCATAATCGCCCCGCCTGCGTCCTCGGCGAGTCGCTTGAGCGGTACGTCGATTCCGGCTATCTCGCCGGGTATCTCGACGTTCTGCATCGTTGTTCGTTCGCCGTCGTAGATGACGACGGACTCGTCGTGGAGCTCGTCGAGGTTCTCGTCTATCGTTCGCGGCGTGAGCGCGATGAGGACATCGAGTCTATCTACGACGCTCTGTACCTTGTCGACGGAGGTTCGCACCTTGTACGCGGTGTATCCGCCGCGGATCCGCGAGGCGAAGTCCTTCGACGTGAACACGTGCCGACCCGACCGCGAGAGGGCCTGCGCGAAGATCTTGCCCGTCGAGTCGATGCCGTCGCCAGCCTCCCCACCGACGGCCCAGTTGAAGTCCGCTGCCATTCTGTGTGGGCGCTTCACTCGGACTCATCAAAAGACTTCTGGAAGGGGCCACCCGACAATTACTTCACAATCGTATTATTTTTCGCAAGTATTGTCGACTGATCTACGATAGAGACGATGATTTCGGATTTTGAGTGGGCGATCGTCCACCAAAATACGACTCGCAGCAGCCGTGTGTCGCACCCTATATTCGACAAACGTCGAATTTGCGGAGGTGCGAGGAGAAAGCCCCGCTCTTCAGGGCGGGGATGAATCCGACAAGTCCTGCGGGGAATACGCTTGACGTGCGGGACGGATGTGTTAACAAACCAGGCATCGTAATAGTAGCACCCCGAGGCGGTCTACCCGCCCCACTAATCGGACAGTATCGGGATTCCCCGATTCCAAGCGGAGGACACCCTCTTCCGCGTTGGAAATGGGGTGTAGGCAGTAAGAAGTACCTCTGAATCCCATGCCGGGATAGGAGTAACGGCTGATTGGCACAGCCAGTAGCCGTCTTTCGAGGTGGCTACAAATCTTGAACATCCCAACTCAGCGGTGCTGTGCCGTGGGAATCTTCGCCCTTCAGGGCGGAGAGGATGTCAACAGCGATCACAGCTGGTCGCGGTACCGACGGGAACACGTTTAGTATCTGAAGGCCCGAACGCGGGTATGGATGCCACAGTTTCGGTGACGGCAGTCGAGACGGTCGGGCCGGATACGTACGCGATTCGGTTCGGCACACCCACGGGGTTCGCCGCCGAGCCGGGCCAGTTCGTGCGACTCGGCACCGAGATCGACGGCGAGCCAGTCTCGCGATTCTATACGCTTTCCTCGCCGACAGTCGACGAAACGGTCGAGGTGACCGTCGCAATCGACCCCGAAGACGGCGGCGACTTCTCGCAGTTCCTCGCCGATATTGAGCCCGGCACGACGCTCTCGTTCGCCGGGCCGTACGGCGACCAGCACTACGACGGCGAGTCGCGAGCTGTGGTCCTCGCCGGCGGGCCGGGCGTCGGTCCCGCGGTTGCGATCGCCGAACGGGCAGTTGCCGACGGCGGTGATGCGGCGATCGTGTACCGAGACGCTGCTCCCGCCCACGAGGCCCGGCTTTCGGCGCTTCGTGAGGCCGGTGTGGATGTCGTCCTCCTCAGTGCGGACGAGTCGCTCGACGCCCCGGTCGCTGTAGCCTTGGCGGGTGGTGACGACGAGGGCGTGTTTGTCTACGGCTTCGCTGACTTCGTCGAGGACGCCACGACGGCCATCGAGCGTGGCGGCGGCGATCCGGATGCGGCGAAGGTCGAAAACTTCGGATAGCCACGGTGACCGCCACGGGAGCGACGCGATCCGACACCCTTGAATTTATCTTGCCTCGGGGTAGCACTTCACCAAACACACCCTCTCTCACGATGGACGGCCACGGAGACACCACGACAGTCCTCTTTGCCGGCTCCGACCCCCAACCGGTCGCGACGGCGCTCGCGAGGGAACCGGACGGATTCACCGTCGACATCGAGACTTCGATGACCGAAGCCGTCGAGTTGCTTCGAGGACGCACGTACGATTGTGTCGTCGTAGCGATCTCCCGGGGGGCGCGCGATGCGGATGATAACGCGCACGATGCGGATGATGGCGCGCTAGACCCGAACGACCTCCGCATGCTCGTTTGCACGGCCGACGAGGAAATCCCGGTCGTCGGCTTCGGTGACGTGGTCGTCGGGGAGACGCCCGGCGAGGCCGTCCTCGACGGTATCACGGACGTCGTCCACGCCAGTGGCAACACCGACCTCGAAACAGACGTGACTCGGCTCGCTCGACGGATTGCAACCGTGGTAGCGTCACGTCGAGCCGTTCGCGCAGCAGAGCGACGCGAAGAACGGCTTGAGCGCTTCGTCGAGGTCGTCTCTCACGACCTTCGGAATCCACTCAACGTAGCCCAGGGACGGATCGAACTCGCGAGAGCGTCGTGTGAGAGTACAAACCTCGAGACGGCTGCAGACGCGATCGACCGGTGTCTCGACTTAATCGCGGACCTGTTGACGCTTGCGCGTGAGGGAGAAACGGTTTCGGCGACCGAGCCGGTCAACCTTGCGGCACTCGCAGAGACGTGTTGGTCGTCGGTTCAAACGCCGACGGCAACGCTTCGGATCGACGTCGACCGATCGATCGCCGGGAAGCCCGGACGGGTGAAACAGCTGCTCGAGAACCTCTTCAGCAACGCCATCAGACACGGTGGAGACGACGTCGTCGTCACCGTCGGATCTATCGAGCCGTTCTACACCGCGACGCGGGGTGGAGACGACGGAGGTGCTGGATTTTACGTGGCCGACGACGGCGCGGGCATTCCGCCCGACGCGCGCGACCGCGTGTTCGACACCGGGTACACGACCGCGAGCGACGGCACCGGCTTTGGCCTCAACATAGCCGCGGAGATCGCCACGGCACACGGGTGGGAGATCGACGTGACGGCGAGTCGGACGGGTGGAGCCCGCTTCGAGGTTACCGGTGTCGAGACGGTCGAGTGATTCTCACTCGCTCGCGGTCGCCTTCGTCTCCCCGAAGTAGTCGGCGAGCCGCTCTGCGGCCTCGAGCGAGCGCGGCGTGACGAGCGCGAATCGGATCCAGTCGTCGCGGGCGGTCCCGAACGTCTCGCCGGGCATCCCGGCGACGCCCGCCTCATCTATCAGACGTTTGACGTTCTCCATGGTGCCGGGGAAGTCGTCGAAGCGCGCGAGGACGTAGAAGCCACCCTCTGGGCGGGAGTACTCCGCGCCTGCGGCGTCGAGTGCGTCGGTGAACGCATCGATGCGGTCCGCGAGTTGATCGCGTGCCTGCCTGTAGTAGGCCAATTCGGTCGACTGAAGCGCTTCGGCAACCGCGTGTTGTGCCGGGCGTGAGCCGGCGACGTTCACCAGCATGTGGCGGGTCTTCGCGGCGCGGACGTGGGGTTCCGGGAGGACGGTGTAGCCGACCCGGAATCCCGTTATCGCCATCGACTTCGAGAACCCGCTGGTGACGATGACGCGGTCGGAGTCGATCGCGAGTGCCGACTCGAACGCGCCGGTGAAATCGAAGTGGTCGTACACCTCATCGACGAGCACGAGGGCGTCGACCGACTCAGCAATCTCGACGACTGCCCGTACCGCCTCGAGGTCGTAGACGGCACCCGTCGGATTGTTCGGGGTGTTCAACACGATCAGCGCGGTCTCTGTACTCGCGGCCTCTCTGATCGCCTCCACGTCAAGATCGCCGTCACGCTCGGTCGGAACCAGCGTCGGCGTTCCGTCGAGCAGTGTGGTCTTCCCGAGGTAGTACGGATACACCGGATCCATCAACAACACCTCGTCGCCGGCGTCGCGGTCGAGGGCTCTGGCCATCCCGAGGTAGTTCGCCTCGCCGGTTCCGTTCGTAACGATAACACGGTCTTGATCGACGTTTCGCCGAGCCGCGATCGCCTCGCGCAGTGCCGGAATTCCTTCACTCGGTGGGTACTGGAACTCTGCGGTCGGAAACTCGGCGTACGCCGCGAGCGCCTCTCGCAGTGCCCCCGGGGGCTCCCAATCGGGGTTTCCGCTCACCATGTCGATGACGTCGCGGTCGGCAGCGACCCCGTACTGCATCACGTGGAAAAACTTGGGCTCCTCGTACTCCATGTGGCTCCCTGTGGTGGTGGTCACCTGGCTCTTTCGGCGTGAATCGGTCGAGCTGTTCGTGGACGTCTCACTCCAACCGCGATCCGAGCCCTTTGAGTCGTGGGCTGGCGAGTCGACAATATGAACAAACGCGGCCACGTATTGAACGCAGTGTTGCTCGCGCTCGGGCTGGGGGTTATCTTGGAGCCGAGTCTCGATGCCGATACGGCCCGGAAGATCGCCCAGATATCCGTTCCGATCGTGTTGGGTGCGCTGTTTCCGGACGTCGACACTGCCTTTGGTCGCCACCGGAAGACCCTCCACAGTCTCCCCGTCTTGGGGGTGTTTCTCGCGTACCCGATCGTCTTCGACAACCTCCAGTTCGTGTGGGTCGGCGTGATGACGCATTATGTGCTCGACCTCGTCGGCAGCCGCCGCGGAATCGCGTTGTTTCACCCGCTTTCAGACACCGAGTACTCGCTGCCGTTTGGTGTTCCGGTGAGCAGCGACCGCGCCGACCTTGTGACGGTCATCGTTACCGCTCTCGAAATTGCGACGTTCTGGGCGTTCACCACGTATGTCGTCTCACTCGACGTCGACTTGGCGGCGGCCCGTGCAGGCCTCGGGATCTGACCCGCAACCCACCTGCAGTGGCGCGCGCCTCGTGAGTCGCCGAAGGCGTGCTCACGAGCGCGTGCGAGGGATGAGCGAGTCGCCGCCGGCGGCTCGCGAATCGGCTGGGGAGGGTGTGGCTGAAAAGTGTGTCCGAGTCTCGTGCGGTCGTGTTGGGTACAACTCTCACACCAGCGTATGCGAGCGAATCGGCTGGGGAGGGTGTGGCTGAAAAGTGTGTCCGAGTCTCGTGCGGTCGTGTTGGGTACAACTCTCACACCAGCGTATGCGAGCGAATCGGCTGGGGAGGGTGTGGCTGAAAAG